>PYER01000034.1 GCA_003017855.1 filamentous cyanobacterium CCT1 | reverse complement strand
TCCCTACTCCAACCCCCGCCCCTTGATCTGGGCTAAATCTTCCTCCGTCGGCGCGACCTTATCGGTATAGTAGCCCGCCGCCTTCTTCGCCTCGATCTCCACCCGCGCATCGGGCGGCACCAGGTCGTCAGGGATCGGCACCCGTTCGACGATCTCAATCCCCGATCGCACAATCGCGTTGTACTTCATGTCGCTCATCGACACAAAGCGATCGATGCGGGTAATGCCTAGCCAGTGCAGCACGTCGGGCATTAGTTCCTGAAAGCGCACGTCCTGTACCCCAGCGACGCACTCGGTGCGGGCAAAGTAGGCATCGGCGCGATCGCCTCCCTCCTGGCGCTTGCGGGCGTTGTACACCAAAAACTTAGTCACCTCGCCCAGCGCTCGCCCCTCCTTACGGAAGTAGACGATGATCCCCGCCCCGCCCTGCTGAGCGGTAGCGATGCACTCTTCCAAGCCGTGCACCAGGTAGGGGCGACAGGTGCAGATGTCAGAACCAAACACGTCAGAGCCGTTGCACTCGTCGTGGACCCGCACCGCCAGAGGCCGAGCCGGGTCGGTAACTGCGTCCAGGTCGCCCACAATGTACACCGTGATGCCGCCAATCGGGGGCAAAAACACCTTCAGATCAAACCGCGTCACCAGCTCCGGAAACATACCGCCGGTTTGCTCAAACAGGGCGTAGCGCAGGTCCTCTTCACTCACCCCCAGGCGCTCGGCCACCCCCGGCAGGTACCACACCGGCTCTACAGCGGCTTTCGTAACTACCAAGTCGCCGCCCGGCTTCACAATCTCGCCGTCTTCTTTGAGCCGCCCCTGGCGCACCGCCTCCAGCAGCTCCGGCATTTGAATGTGGGCGCGGGTGACGGCGATCGATGGGCGAAGGTCGATGCCCTCTGCCAGCTGGGATTTGTACACATCCCCCACCAGTGCGCCAAAAGGGTCGAGGGAGACAATCTTTTCGGGATCAGCCCAGCTCGGGTGGGGGCCGATCGCGATTGTCGGCGAGGTATTGGTAAAGTCGGGCCGGTGGTCAGCCTGGAGCACGCCGCTGGCCACGGCTAGAGCGCGATAGACCGCGTAGGAGCCTGAGTGGGTGCCAATGGCGTTGCGGTGGTTGGGATCGCTAACCGTCGCCACGATCGCTCCCCGTTTGAGCGGATCGCCCTCTCCCCAGTGGATGGGCGTTCCCTTCAACCCCGATCGAGTTGGGTGCGAGGTCAGTACGATATGTCGTCGTTTGGATCCACTGGCGGCTGCCGAACCGTTACCCTCGCTCATAGGTGCCTCGTGTAACAGAAACTACTAATCTGGCACACTTTCCGCCCTGCAAACCGCTCATAAGTGACAGACAGCAGCGCCCTCTATCCTCTGGCTCCTCAAGCTCTCTGGCCTCAGTTATTTGGGCAATGAAGATTGGGAAAGGGCGGCATCCATAGTTGCCGTCGCCGCCGGGGCTGGAGCTTCCAGCGCTGGAGCTGGCTGAGGCTGGGAAAGCTGATCCTTAAAATCTAACCCCAGCATGTCGCTGTAGAGCTTGATGTAGTCCACCGCCGATTTGTCCCAGCTAAAGTCTTGGGCCATGGCCCGCTGCTGGAGCTCACGCCAGGCATCTTTGAAGCGATAGCCCTCCCAGGCCCGAATCATACAGGTGAACAGGTCCAGCGGCTCGTAGCGGTCAAAAGTGTATCCCGTGCCCGTATGGTGTTCGGGGTCGTGGTGGTGCACCGTATCCACCAGGCCGCCTGTGTTCCGCACAATAGGAATGCAGCCGTAGCGCATGGCGATCATCTGGCTGATGCCGCAGGGCTCAAACCGCGACGGCATCAAGAAAGCGTCGGCCCCGGCGTAGATGCGGCGACCCAGCCCCTCGCTGTAGAGCAGGTAGGTGGCCATCCGGCCCCGGTAGCGGCTGGCCATCTGCCAGAGCTGAGTTTCGTAGTAGCGATCGCCCGTACCCAGCAAAATAAACTGCGCGTCGGTGTACGACAGAAACCGATCCAAAATTTGCAGAATCAGATCCAGCCCCTTCTGCTCGACCAGACGACCCACCAAGCCCACCAAAAAGGCCTTTGAGTTCACCTCCAGCCCCAGTTCTTCCTGAATCGCCACCTTGTTGGCGCGGCGATTCTCCAGGCTGTTGGGGGTAAAAGTTTTGCCGATATAGCGATCGGTGGAGGGGTCGTAAGACTCGATATCAATGCCGTTGAGAATGCCGCTGAGCTTGCCGCTGATGAACGACAGCAGCCCCTCTAGCTCTTCGCCGTAGTCAGCAGTTTTGATCTGCTCGGCATAGGTGGGCGACACCGTGTTGACGCGATCGGCAAACTGCACCGCCGCCGCCATGGTGTTGTGCCCCTGCATATACCACGGGCACCAGGTAATGCGCTCTAGCTCCCAACGCCACGGCCCCTGGTAGGCCAAATTGTGGATGGTAAACACTGTAGCAATGTCGGGCGACTGGTGCATCCACACCGGAATCATGCCCGTGTGCCAGTCGTGGCAGTGAATGATCTGGGGCTTCCAGTAGTTCCAGGCAAACTCTGCGGCACCATTGGCAAAAAAGGTAAACCGCCAGGCCTCATCGTCCCCGCCGTAGACCTTGCGGGGGTCAAAGGCAGGGTGGCCAAACAAATATACGGGTACGTCAGAGTCGGGCAGGGTTGTTTCGTATACCGCAAAGTCGTTGAACATGGCAGTGCCCTTCCACACCGGATCGGCAGGGATGTCGACTTTGTCGGGCAAAAAGCCGTAGTAGGGCATAAAAATGCGCACGTCGTGTCCCATCTTGCGCAGCACCTTGGGAAGCGAACCCACCACGTCGCCCATGCCGCCAACCTTGGCCAGGGGCGCTGCCTCCGCTGCCACAAAAAGAATTTCCATATCGCCCGCTCTGCTGTTGGATCAATCGGTTGTCCTCAGTCTACGGGGGTGTGGACGTTCTGCCTAGATCGTAGAAATGTGTTGCCTTAGCATGGATCCAGAAACCTTAAACTTCCCCTCGCCCTGGTTAGGGAAGCGGTGCTGCTGGCCCTGACGGTTGCTGCCGCCGGGGTCCGGTGAGGGTGCAGGCAAGCTCCTTGTCTGAAGTCAAGCCATTCATTGGCAAAACCTAGAGCAGCACTTTACCTTTAATGACGCCTAGCCCAGATACTTACTCAGGGTTTCGCTGTACTCGTCGTATTTTTTGGCCCCAACCAGGGTTTCGGCCACATCGCCCTGCTGAAAAAACATCACGGCGGGAATGCTGCGGATGCCATAGCGCTTGGCGATGGCCTGGTTGGCGTCGAGGTCTAGCTTGAGAACTTTGACGCGATCGCCGTACTCGTCGGCCAGCTTATCCATCAGCGGGGCCACCAGCTTGCAGGGGCCACACCAGGTGGCTGTGCAGTCCACTACAAAAAGTGATTCTGCGCTTAGCAGCGCGTCAAACTCGGTTTCGTTTTCTATATAGGCGGCGGGCATACGTTAAGTCTCAGTTAAACGCTCATTGTCCCACAGCGATGCCCCAGCGCCATGGCTATGACAGAACACAAATCTTTACATAGCACCGCCAGCCCTGAGTGCCCGCGGGAGTATGGTCTTGGCCGGGTTTAATTATCTTGAGCCATGTTTTTTAGAGGCTTTACATTCCAGCGCACCATCCTCTTTTCAAACATGCTACGGTATCTCACAGAGATATAGAGATTGGTTAGCAGTATTTGTTTTTAGTACTAACGAGTTTTTCCGTTTTTCCATTGACAGACTTCTCTCCAAAATTTTGCTCTACACGTCCTTTAACTTTTGGAGACCAACCATGTCAATCTACGTAGGCAACCTGTCCTATGACGCTACCGCTGAAGACCTGACCTCTGTATTTGCAGAGTATGGGTCTGTTAAGCGGGTTCAGCTACCCACCGATCGTGAAACCGGGCGCATGCGCGGCTTTGCTTTTGTCGAAATGGGTGCCGATGCTGAAGAAGACGCCGCCATCGAAGCCCTAGACGGTGCTGAGTGGATGGGTCGCGACCTCAAAGTCAACAAAGCCAAGCCTCGCGAAAATCGCAGCGGCGGCGGCGGTAACTTTGGCGGTGGCGGTCGTCGCGGCGGCGGTGACAGCTTCTCTCGCGGTGGCTACTAAGCCCTAGCGCTGATCAAATAGCCTAAAAGGGGGTGCAGACAGAGCTGTCTGCACCCCCTTTTGTATGGCTAGGAGGGCGTTGCTGAGCTGCGGCATAGGCTTAGGCAGGGCAAACCGGCTGTTTGCTCCGTGGAGGAGATTGAATTTTAGATTTATACCTGTTCCCCAGCCACAATCAGACTTTGCGGTGCGATCGCCCAACACACTTATATCGGTGTTTGCTGATGGAGCATCAGCTTAAATTCGTCGTCGCTGATCGCATAGGTGCTGCTAACCAGCGCTCTGTAGGGAGCGCTGCCTTCCCGCTGAGCGCTCACCCGATAGGTCACGATTCCAGCCGCTGGCGACAGCGCGATCACCTCTAGGTCTTCCAGCTGAAACGACTGCCACGGCTGAGCTGCTAGAGCGGCCAAAATGCTCGCTTTGCCCCGTAGCACCATGCCGCCCGGCAGCAGCATGATCGCACTGTCGTGTAGCACCTGGCTGTAAAACTGCTGGCCCGCATCTCCTTCAGTCGAGAGAGCCTGCCAGCCCTGCCGCTCAAGATCGGCCAAATCCTGCATCTGGGTTGATGACATGCCTTAGGACAGGGCTAGCACCCCTTCACTATCGACCGGATGCGCCTTGCTGGGCAGCTGCAGCATATCCGTTAGCAGAGCGGCAGGCGGTAGACTGTGAGGCCAGGCAAAGGCGTGGCGAAAGGCGGCTTCCTGGCAGGCCTGCAGTTCCTCAAAGCCAATCACGTCGTGGGTAAGCAGGTTTTCGTACTCAAAGGGCAGTCGCACGTTGTGTAGCCCGGCGTTGTCGGTGCAGATGGCGATATCGACTCCAGCCTCAAAGCAGCGATCGAAGACTACCTTGAGCTGGTGAATGTCATTCAGAGTGCCGGTCTTGAGGTAGGTGGTGGGGCATACCTCCAGGCACTGGCCTCGTGCTGCCATCTCGGGCAGTAGCTCGGGGTGCCGCAGCGGAATTTGAATGCCGTGGCCAATGCGCATCAGGTAGGGCAGCAGCTGCGGGTGATCACCGTCGACGGTTTCGTAGAGGTGGCCGGTTGTCTTGAGGCCCAGGTCTTGGGCGCGCTGATAGAGCTGGGTGAATTCATCCATGCGATCGCCGTAGTTGGCATCACCCCCGGCCACATCCACCGCGCAAACGTACTCGGGGTACTGACCGGCTAGCTCTACAATCGCCCGATTGACCTCATAGGGTAGCCGCGAGTGCATGCAGAGAATTTGCTTGGTCACAATCGGATACTCGGGCTGCTGGCTGGCCCGGCCCACGATCTCGACAATTTCGGCCATTGCCTCAATGCGCTGGTTTTGGGGCAAATGCTCGGGGGTGCGCAGGTAGGGGGTGTAGCGCAGCTCCAGGTAGGCCAGGTTCTCAAAAATGTACGCCCCACGAATTAGACGATAGATGAAATAAGGCAACGCTTCGTGGGTTTGCACGCTCTCAACCAGGGTGTGCAGCTCCAGGTACTCCGCCAATGTGTTGCGGGGGCGGGTATAAAACTGCTCAAACGCTGGGTAATCGGCAAACTGACCCGAGAGATCGGGGCGGTTGCGCTCAAAATAGCGCCACAGCACTCTAGGTACTACCGAACCGCCTAGGTGGCGGTGTAGTTCAGCATATAGACTCACGGTAACCTCCGCCTTAGTAGATTTTTGGTTGGTTGGGTCTGCGATCGCCCGCTTGACCGCTCGCTCTAAGGGCCCGCTTCTGGGGCTGTTTTTAGGGGCTAGTCTTGTGACTATCGCAAATCCGAAGGAAATCTAAAGAAATGTAAATTCGGTATCCATCTGTTCTACCGCATATTTTACTAATTGGGTATAAGGTTAAATACATTTAATTTGCTGGTAGTTCAGGCCTCAGTGAGCGTTGACTTGGTTCATCCCTGCGAAAAATTGAGTTGACACAATTACATTTGCTTAGTGATAATGGGAATTTGTGTGAACTTTAGAAGCTGAATTCCCTTGGCAAACGTTGTAGTAATTGGGGCCCAGTGGGGCGACGAAGGTAAGGGCAAAATTACCGATTTGCTGAGTCGTTCGGCAGACGTAGTTGTGCGCTACCAGGGCGGGGTTAATGCAGGGCACACCGTCGTCGTTAAAGATCAAACCTTCAAGCTGCACCTGATTCCCTCTGGCATTCTCTACCCCGATACCGAGTGCGTGATTGGCAGTGGCACCGTGATCGACCCCAAGGCGCTAATTGGTGAGCTCGATAAGCTCGACGAGCTAGGGATTTCGTCCAAAAACCTCTTCATTTCAAATGCGGCCCACGTCACCATGCCCTACCACCGCCTGATCGATCAGGCGGCCGAGGAGCGCCGGGGCAATCACAAAATTGGCACTACCAAGCGCGGCATTGGCCCCACCTACGCCGACAAGTCTGAGCGAATTGGCATTCGCGTCATCGATTTAATGGACTACACCCGTCTGCGCAAGCAGCTAGAGTGGACAGTCCAGTACAAAAACGGCATTCTCGAAAAGCTCTACGATCTAGAGCCGCTCGACCCCGCTGCGGTTATTGATGAGTACATTGAGTACGCTGAGCGGCTGCGGCCTCACATTATCGATAGTTCGCTGCACGTCTACCAGGCCATTCGCCAGCGCAAAAACGTGCTGTTTGAGGGGGCCCAGGGCACTCTGCTCGACCTCGATCACGGTACCTATCCCTACGTCACCTCCTCTAACCCGGTGGCGGGTGGGGCCTGCATTGGCACCGGCATTGGCCCCACGGTGATCGATCGCGTCATTGGGGTGGCCAAGGCCTACACCACGCGTGTGGGCGAAGGCCCCTTTCCCACGGAGCTGACCTGTGGGGTGGGCGAGCTGCTCTGCGATCGCGGCGCTGAATTTGGCACCACCACCGGTCGTCGCCGCCGCTGCGGCTGGTTCGACGCCGTCATTGGTCGCTATGCCGTGCGCATTAACGGCCTTGACTGCCTGGCCATCACCAAGCTCGACGTGCTCGACGACGTCGACGAGATCGAGGTGTGCGTGGCCTACGAGCTCGACGGGGAGCGCTGCGAAGAGCTCCCCGCCAGCGCCGAGGCCTTTAGCCGCTGCCAGCCGATCTACAAAACCATGCCCGGCTGGAAACAGCCCACCGACCACTGTAGATCGCTCAGCGACCTGCCCAAAGCCGCCCTGGACTACCTCAAGTTTTTGGCCGAGCTGATGGAGGTGCCGATCGCGATCGTGTCGCTGGGGGCCAGCCGCGACCAGACCATCATCGTAGAAGACCCCATCCACGGGCCAAAGCGGGCGCTGCTCTACGAGAATGGTGAACCTCAGGTGGCTTAAAGCCGAGGTGTCGTCAAGTTTGTCTTTTTGAATGAGTTATCAACGGGGGGATTTTCCATGGAACTGACTATTGAATGTAAATCGCGCGATCCGAAGGCCAAGCCTAATGCGCTGCGCCGTCAGGGGCTGCTGCCCGCCGTGCTGTACGGCCACGACGGTACTGAGTCGGTGTCGCTAACCGTCGACCAGCATGAGGCCGATATGCTGCTGCGCAAGGCTGCGGTCAACAACACCATGATTGACCTGCAAATTCCTGACCTGTCGTGGAATGGCAAGGCGCTGCTGCGGGAAGTGCAGTCGCACCCTTGGAAAAACTTGGTGTACCACCT
This sequence comes from filamentous cyanobacterium CCT1, assembly GCA_003017855.1. Lineage (GTDB taxonomy): Bacteria > Cyanobacteriota > Cyanobacteriia > Phormidesmidales > Phormidesmidaceae > Nodosilinea. The sequence continues at coordinate 26,725 of PYER01000034.1, read as the reverse complement.
CAGCTTCTTTGCGGTTAAAGCGCAGGATGCGGTCGAAGTGGGCGTTGCCCTCAACTTTATAGGTGAGCCTACCGGCGTTCAAAACGAAGGCGGCGTGCTCAACACCGAGGTCAACGAAGTCACCGTCAAGTGTAAGGCGATCGACATTCCCGAGACCATCGACGTCGATGTGTCGGGTCTGGGCGTCGGCGATTCGCTAACCGTGGCCGACCTGGTGCTGCCCGAGGGCGCTGTGGTGGCAGGTGACCAAACTCAAACCATTGCTACCGTACTCCAAGGCCGTATGGCCGAGACCGCTGACGGCGAAAGCCCCACGGCGACGGCGGCGGAAACGCTGGCGGCTGAGTAGGCCAACCTTGGCCCTAGGGCTAATTCCGCTGAGCGGTTTTAGCATTTAATTGGCGGGGGTGGGGAGGATGTCTCCGCCCCCGCTTAGTATTGATGAGATTCTCTACAGGTGGGTTATGGCTGTTTCCGCGCTTCCTGATCTCATTCAGCAGATGTGTCAGCCAGGGTTTTATCCCCACCCGGTGGCTGAACCCATTCGGCTGCTGCAAACCCACGTGTCCTACGTGCTGCTGACCGGCGACTACGCCTACAAAGTGAAAAAGCCGGTGAACTTTGGGTTTCTAGACTATTCCACCCTGGAGAAGCGGCACCACTTTTGCCACGAAGAACTGCGGTTGAACCAGCGCGGGGCGGGACCGCTCTACCTGGAAGTGGTTGCTATCGGCCAGGCAGGGGATACCTACCAGTTGGGCAGCGGTACGCCAGCGGAATACGCCGTCAAGATGGTGCAATTCCCTCAAGATACGCTGCTCAGCGCCCTGTACGATCGCGGCGAGCTGACTGATGCCCTGATGCAAGACCTGGCGGTGGCGGTGGCCGACTTTCACCTGGGGGCCGCGACCAGCGACCACATTCGCACCTTTGGCGCGGTAGAGCAAATTCGTCAGGCCTTTGACGAAAACTACGCCCAAACCGAAGGCTATATCGGTGGCCCCCAAACCCAGGCCCAGTTCGACGAAACCAAAGCCTATACCGACAGCTTTTTCGCCGCCCACCCAGAACTGTTTGAGCGGCGGGTGGCCCAAAACTGGATTCGCGCCTGCCACGGTGACCTGCACCTGAACAACATTTGCCGCTGGCGCGACCGGCTTTACTTGTTTGACTGCATTGAGTTCAACGAACCCTTTCGCTACGTCGATGTCATGTACGACGTGGGCTTTGTGGTGATGGACTTGCTCTCTAAGGACTGCGCTGGCCTGGCTAACGTATTTCTGAATCATTACGTGGAGCGCACGGGCGACTGGGAAGGAGTGCAGCTGTTGCCCCTCTACATCAGCCGTCAGGCCTACGTGCGGGCTAAGGTGACCTCGTTTTTGCTCAACGACCCTGGGGTGGATCAGGACACCAAGCGTCAGGCGGCTGAGACGGCGGCGGGCTACTATCGCCTGGCCTGGTCAGTGTGTCAGCCCCGCAGCGGTGCCATTTACATGATGGCTGGCCTGTCTGGGGCGGGAAAATCGACCACGGCCCAAGTTTTGGCCCAGCAAATCAACGCCATTCACCTGCGCAGCGATGCCGTGCGTAAGCACCTGGCCGGGGTGCCGCTTGATCAGCGCGGAGATGACAGTTTGTATACGCCCGCGATGACGGAGAAGACCTACGATCGCCTGCTCACCCTGGGTATAGCTCTGGCCCAGGCCGGGTACCCGGTGATTCTCGATGCCAAGTACGATCGCAACCGCCTGCGCCAGAACGCGATCGCCCAGATTCAAGCGGCTGGGCTGCCCTTAACTATTTTGCACTGCACGGCTCCGGCGGCGGTGCTGGAGCAGCGGGTGCGCGATCGCGCGGGCGATATTGCCGATGCCACCGTAGCCGTACTGCAGCGCCAGCACATGGAGCCCTTTACCGAAAGCGAGCAGCCGCTGGTGCAGGCGATCGATACCACTCAGGCTGTGCCGCCGCAATTAGCCGCTATAGTTTAGTCGCTATAGTAGGGGCATAGGGCTGGCACTGGTGCTTGGCCTCCCTCACTACCGTTCCAGAGAGGACGAATCGGTGGCCGACAAGATCATTCCATCAGCGCTGAGAATTTGGCTGGTCTTTTTGTTTGTGTTCTTGCTGTTGGGCTACGAGGTGGTGCCCAGCATTCTGTTGGGGGCGATTGCTGGGTTCGCCGGGGGGACCATTCACGCCTGGTGGATTACCCCTGGCGGCGAACCGACCACCACCCTGGAGCTACCGGCTCCGCTGCGCCAGCTCAACCCCAGGCGTCTGCCTCTGGGCAATTTCTTTAGGCGTGGCAGCACGCAGCGCCTACCCCGAGCGCGTCGATAGCGCCCCTCAAACCGCAGACGGGCACAATGAGCGGTAGCAATTCCTCACCGCCCGGCATGGTAGAACGAGCGTATTGGCTGGCCTGGGCTCAGGCTAAGGGCTTGGGCCCAATTTTGTTGAAGCGACTGTGCAGCCATTTTGGCACCCTCAGTGCCGCCTGGCACGCCAGCGGGGCCGAGCTGCTAGAGGTCGAAGGCATTGGCCTGGGGCTGGGATCTGGCCTGGTGGAGTACCGGCAGCGGGTGTCGCCCTCGGAGCTGCTGGCGCGCTACGAGCAGCAGCACCCCAACTTTTGGACACCTGCGGATGCCGAGTACCCCACCCTGCTCTACGAAATTGACGACCCGCCGCCTATTATTTTCTATCGCGGGCGGCTGGAGCTGGCCAGCGCCCTGCAGCTGATGCCCTCGGTAGGGGTGGTGGGCACCCGCAACCCGTCTGACTACGGCCAGCGGTGGACGCGGCGCCTGACCCAGCAGCTGGCCCACCACGATGTGATCGTGGTTTCGGGGTTAGCCAAAGGGGTCGATCGCTACGCCCATCAGCAAACTCTAGATAGTGGTGGGTTGACTATCGCAGTGTTGGGAACTGGGGTTGACCAGGTCTATCCCCTGATCAATCGTGACCTATACGACCGTATTGCCCATCAGGGGCTGCTGCTCAGTGAGTACCCCAACGGCACGCCCCCCGAGCGAGCGCACTTTCCGCGCCGCAACCGCATTATTGCCGGGCTCAGCCGAGCGGTAGTCGTCACCGAGGCCCCGGCCCGCTCGGGGGCACTGATTACGGCGCAGCTGGCAAACGACTACGGCCGCGACGTATTTGCGGTGCCGGGCTCGCTGGACAACCTCAACAGCGAGGGCTGCCTGGAGCTGATCAACCAGGGTGCTCAAATGATTTTGAACGATATGACACTGATTGCGGCCCTGGGACAGCTGCCGCAGATCAGCCCCGCTGGGCTAGAGGTCAGTGGAACCAATGGATCGCGCAATCGCCCCTCCCATAGCCCCGCTCCGCCGCTGTCGCCCGCAATGGCTCAGGTGCTGGTGGCCATCCCCGACGACCCCGCCACCCTCGATCAGCTGGTGGCTGCGATCGCCCAGCCGACCGGCGAGGTGCTGGCTACCCTGGTGCAGCTAGAGCTGCTGGGCCTGGTAACCCAGCTGCCGGGGATGCGCTACCAGCGTGGCTAGTCGTCATTCCACACGGGCTGGTCGCAGCACTGCTGCAAAAACTCAAACCGCAGGCTGCCCAGCTTCACCAGGTCGCCATCTTGCAGGTAGTGACGCTGGGCCGGAGCTAGTGGACGGCCATTCACCCAGGTTCCTCCGCCGGTCCCTAAGTCGGTGAGAAAGAAGCCCCGCAGCGGGTCAAAATTGAGGGCCGCATGGCAGTCGGCAATACCCGGCTCGGGCATGACTACCGTGCAGCGACCGCCCTGACCCAGCAGCCAGCGAGTACCGCAGAGCGTTACCTGAATAGCGCGATCGGCGTTGATGTTGGTGCTGAGAAAGGCTCGGTCTTCGGCCACAATGCCCTGCACGTACCAGTCGGTGCGGTAGCAGTGGTTTTGGGCCGTCAAAATCGGGTCGATGACATCGGCTACTTGTTCTAGGTCGTAGCTCAGGTTGCGAAAGAGGGTGTCTAAAATCCAGGGAGGAGAAGCCGCCGGGCTGCTATCGAGACTTTGGGGGGCTGTACCAGGCGACGCCGGTACGGATTGCTGCGCGAATTGCCGCCCTGCGTTGGCAGAAAAAAACTGTGAGGAAACCATAGCGAACCGTCATCTACCACTAACTACGTCTCTAGAAAAGGCACCCACTGCCGCTACCTGGGCCGTAGCCCCCTGGCTGTAGTGGTTGTGGTGTACCTGGTCTATGCCCCTGCGCGCTGGGCTTTGGCCTAACGCGTTGTAGAAACTCCTTAGGGAATATGTACGTGACACGCGACGATTTTCTCGATCGCCTGGCCCGGTCGGGTTTGGCTCCTGCCATTAAACTGGGTTTACACGGGTTGCACAATCCTCGGGCTGGGGTTGCTTATAAAAGCTTTATGATTTATCCGCAAATTTACTGAGAGGCTTTAATCACTCCCGAGCCGCCGCGAAGTTTGCTTCTGCTCTGCTATATCATCGGGGTGTTCTTGTCCCTGGAATGGACCTGTGGTCAACCCCTCCACCCGCGCCCAGCCGCCCCTGGACTTCATTCCCCCCGCGCTAGACCTGCGAGTGCTGGCCCTGGTGCGCCTAGGGCTGCCCTACTGGATGCGCTGGCGCGAGCAGATTCAGCAGGTGGATGTGGTCAATACCGATGGGCTGGTGCACCTGCTGCAGGCGTTCAACGCTCAAGAAACCAGATTTTTGCTAGCTTTCCGCCATCCTAGCCCGCTCGACTCCTACTGTTTGGGCCATCTGCTGTGGTACGCGGTGCCCCAGCGGGCTAAAGAACTCGGGATTGAACTCAAGCGCCCGGTTCACAGCCACTTCATCTACGATCGCGGCATTCCCCTGTGGGCCGGCAACTGGGTCGGGTGGATTTACAGCCGTCTGGGGGGCACCCCGATTCAGCGGGGCAAGCTCGATCGCCAGGGGCTCAGGTCGGCCCGCGACCTGTTCGCCAACGGTCAATTCCCCCTCGCTGCCGCTCCCGAAGGCGGTAATAACGGCCACACTGAAATCGTCAGTCCCCTGGAGCCGGGGGTGGCCCAGATGGGGTTTTGGTGCGTGGAAGATATGCAGAGCCAGGGCCGGCCCGAGCGGGTAGCGATCGCGCCTTTGGGCATTGCCTACTGCTATATCACCCCACCGTGGAAAGAACTCGATCGCTGGCTCGACCGGCTGGAGCAGGAGAACGGCCTGACTACTCCTACCGCCTACAGGGCTGGTGATACCAATGACAGTGCCATGGAGCACCGCTACCAGCGGCTTTATACCCTAGGCGAACACCTGCTGACGCTTGTGGAGGGCTACTACAACCGGGTTTACGGTGCGGCTTTGGGCCAGCCCGACCCTACCCCTGCCAATGTGTCAGCGACCAATGCCTCAGGCGATGCCGAAACGGACTCTCGTTTCAAGGCGGATTCCAAACGCTTCGCGAATCGACTCCAGGCCCTCATGAATGCGGCGCTTCAGGTAGCCGAAACCTACTTTAAGCTGCCCGCCAAGGGCAGCGCCATCGATCGCTGTCGCCGCATTGAGCAGGCCGGGTGGGAGCGCATCTTTCGCCAGGATATCAGGGACGATCGGCCCCTGTCGGCGGTGGAGCGGGGCCTGGCCGATCGCGAAGCCGAAGAAGCCAGCCTGCGCATGTGGCACATGCGCCTGGTCGAAAGCTTTGTCGCCGTCACCGGGCAGTACGTCAAGCAGCGCCCCTCCGCCGAGCGCTTTGCTGAAACGGTGATGATTTTGCGCGACACAGTGTGCTTAATTCAGGGCGAAAACCCATTCCCTCGGCCTCACCTGGGGCCACAGCGAGCGGTGCTCACGGTGGGGGAGCCGATCTCGGTGAGCGATCGCTTCCCCGATTACAAAGCCAACCGCAAGCAGGCCGTCGCCCAGCTCACCGCCGACCTGCAAGCGGCATTGGAAGGAATGATTACTGCTACAGGACATCGCCCTTGTGATTGACGAACAACAGCTGATTCAAAAGCTCCAGCGTATCGAGCGGCTGCATTCTGGAGCGACTACTCCTGGGGAAAAAGAAGCCTCGGCCCAGGCGATCGATCGCATTCGCCAACGCCTAGAAGCCGCCCGGCAGGCTGACCCGCCCGTCGAGTATCGGTTTACCCTAAGCGATATGTGGTCGCGCAAGCTATTTGTGGCGCTGCTGCGCCGCTACGGCATTGAGCCCTATCGCTATTATCGCCAGCGCTACACGACGGTGATGGCCAAGGTGCCCCGCAGCTTTGTAGATGAAACCCTCTGGCCCGAATTTGAAGAACTCGACCAGACCCTGCGGAGCTACCTAGAAGAGGTCACTAACCGGGTAGTCTCCGAAAGCGTCTTTGCCGACAGCTCTGAAGCGGCAGTGGTGGAAGAACCGAAGTCGCTATCCTCCGGTGGTTAGCGAGATGTTCGGTGTTGCCGAAGGCAAGGCGGTCAAAACGGCGTTGACTCGGTCGGTATAGTCGGCCTCGGTCAGGGCGGGAATGCTACCCTCCACCGTTACCGATTCACCAGTTTCAACCCACGATCGACAGCCGCTGTAGCCTTTGTGGCGGGGCAGCAGCAGCGGCGACTCGAACCGATAGGCGCGCAGCAGCAGGGCATATAGGGGGCGATCGGGCTGCCAGCTCAACCGCTCGGCCACAAACTGCTCGTTCCACACCAGGTAGGGCAGCAGCGGGGCCACCTCTGTCTCGGCCCTGAGCAGAAAGGCATGGGTAATGGTGGCCCAGCCTTCAAAGCGCACCTGGTCTGGCTGATCAGGCTGTTCTGAATTCGCCAGAGACCGAAATTCATCCTTCAGCAGATCGAGCTTTTGGTGCTCCAGGGTGGGCAGCAGCAGCACCTCGCGAGCCGCCAGCGAAAACTGCCCCTTGGCCTCCCGGATGCCGCCTTTGCGCAGCAACAAAATCGTTTGCCCCTGAAGCAGGGCGGTAACGGCCACCTGCCATTCCTTGAGAACCCACGACACCATAGCTCACAGTCTCTGTAGTTTGGGGATGCGCCTATCTAAATGGGATCAGACAGCTGCTGTCAGGTCATCCCAGTGGTTAATTATTAGGTTAGCGCCGGGGACGGGCGATCGCCCCCAGGGCTCTGAAACCGAGACAAAGCCTGCAGCCTGGGCCTGTTTGGCCAACGCCAGATCGGCCCAGCTATCGCCTACGATCAGGGTGCGGGATATGGAAACCTGGAGGCGATCGCACATCTCGATCAGCAGCGTGGGGTTGGGCTTGGGCGGTTCCCCCGGCGCGGTGCCCCGCAGCTCGTCCACCCAGGACGTGAGATCGTAATAGCTCAGAAATTCTTCGACGTAGGCCGGGCTGTCAGACGAAAGCACGCCAAGTTTGAGGGGGCTGTGGTGCAGCCGCTTTAGCATCGCGGCGGTGCCCTCAAAGGGCGGCGTATAGGCAGCTTTGCCGTTGCGGGCGGCATTAACTGCCGCAAAGCACTCCGTTACCACATCCGTCACCTTCTCGGCGGCGTACCCCAACTGCACCAGCACCGCTATGGCCCCCTGCCGATTGGCCTCGCGCGTGCCCGCTGCCATCAGCCCGTCGGGGTCGATGCCGTGGGCCGAAACACCAAAGCAGTCTAGCAGAGCTAGCGTGAGTTTATCCCCCCCTCCCACGGCGGTGGAAATGGCTTCGGCGCGGGCGATCGCCGTGCGCTGCAGCAGCCCCCGCGAGTCGGCCAGGGTGCCATCTTTGTCGAAGACGATCGCCTCTATATCGGCAATCAGATGCGGCCCACAGCGAATCTGCACCATACAAAAAAAATCGTTTTCAGCACACCCACTATCCTAGATAATGGGAAGGTTTTGAAAAATAAGCTAAGTCTCACTATGCGCACCCACTACTGCGGCACCCTGCGGGCCAGCGACATTGGCAGCACCGTTACCCTGTTCGGCTGGGTCGATCGCCGCCGCGACCACGGGGGCGTTATTTTTATTGATTTGCGCGATCGCACCGGAGTCGTGCAGATTGTCAGCGATCCCGAACGCACCCCGGCCTCTTATCCCCAGGCCGACCCGCTGCGCAACGAGTACGTGGTCAAAGTTCAGGGCCGGGTCAGCCAGCGCCAGGAGGGTTCCATTAACCCCAAGCTGTCCACGGGTGAGGTCGAGATTTTCGCTGACACCATTGAGCTGCTAAACGCGGTGCGCAAGCCGCTGCCGTTCCAGGTCTCCACCGCCGATTCTGAAACCGTGCGCGAAGACCTGCGGCTAAAGTACCGCTATCTGGATCTGCGGCGCGATCGCATGGCTCAAAACATGCGCATTCGCCACGAAGTCACCAAAGCCATTCGCCGCTTTCTAGAAGATCAAGAAGGCTTCTACGAAGTTGAAACCCCCATTCTCACTCGCTCGACCCCGGAGGGCGCGCGCGATTATCTGGTGCCCTCGCGGGTCAACCCCGGCGAGTTTTACGCCCTACCCCAGTCGCCCCAGCTGTTCAAGCAGCTGCTGATGGTTTCGGGAATCGATCGCTACTACCAGATCGCCCGCTGCTTTCGCGATGAGGATTTGCGGGCCGATCGCCAGCCCGAGTTCACCCAGCTCGATATGGAAATGAGCTTCATGACCCAGGACGAAATTCTGGCGCTCAATGAAGCGCTGGTGGCGCACATTTTTAAGGAAGTCAAAGGCGTTGAAATCCCCCGCCCCTTTCCCCGGCTCACCTACGCCGAGGCGATGGATCGCTACGGCAGCGACAAGCCCGACACCCGCTACGGCCTGGAGCTGGTCGACGTGTCTGACCTGGTCAAAGACTGCGGCTTTAAGGTGTTCTCTGGAGCGATCGCCGACGGCGGCATTGTTAAAGTGCTGCCCATCCCCAACGGCAACGACCAGGTCTCTAATGTGCGAATTAAGCCGGGCGGCGACCTGTTCAAAATTGCCGCCGATGCCGGGGCTCGCGGCCTCGCCTACGTACGGGTGCGGGCCGATGGCGCGGTGGATACCATCGGCGCGATCAAAGACAACCTGAGTGCAGAGCAAATGGCCGAACTGCTGCGCCGCACCGGAGCCAGCGAGGGCACCCTGCTGCTGTTTGGGGCGGGGCCAACAGCGACGGTGAATGCCACCCTCGATCGCCTGCGCCAGGCGATCGCCCGCGAAATGGACTTGATCCCCGCAGACGCGCTCAACCTGCTGTGGGTTACCGACTTCCCCATGTTTGAGTGGAACGCCGACGAGCAGCGGCTAGAAGCTCTGCACCACCCCTTTACGGCCCCCAACCCCGAGGACATTGACGATCTCAAGACCGCCCGCGCGATCGCCTACGACATCGTGCTCAACGGCTACGAAATCGGCGGCGGCAGCCTCCGCATCTACCAGCCCGAAGTGCAGAGCCAGGTGTTTGAAACTATTGGCCTGTCTGAGCAAGAGGCCCGCGATAAGTTTGGCTTTTTGCTCGAAGCCTTTGAGTACGGCACCCCGCCCCACGGGGGCATCGCCTACGGCCTCGACCGCATCGTCATGCTGATGGCGGGCGAGGAGTCGATTCGAGATGCGATCGCCTTCCCCAAAACCCAGCAGGCCCGCTGTCTGCTCACCCAGGCCCCTTCTAGCGTGGATGAGGCTCAGCTCAAAGAGTTGTTCATCGCCTCCACCTATGACCCCGAGGCAGACGAGTAGAATTGGAGGCAGGGGATGGGGTCACAGACTAATTCTCTATTGGTGGGCAATGCCCACCCTACGGTTGCCTAGGGTTATCGATGGTTGCCACTAAGCTCTCTCTGGCTGATTTTCTGAGCCTGGATACAGGCCCGGAGACCCGCTGCGAGTTTGTGGATGGGAAGATTGTGGAGATGCCGCCAGAGAACGAAGAAAATGTAGTCATTGGCGGCTATTTAGTTGCTCAGTTCCTAGAGATTCTGCCCTTCGAGCAAGTACGGCAGGGCAAAACGGAGCTGATCGTTGCCGGGCGAGTGCGCATTCCAGATTTTATGGTGCTGAGCGAAGAGTTAGTGACCGCTTTAGATGGCCGTTCCCGTAGCACCATTACTGAGGATATGCCCGCACCACTGTTGGTGGTTGAGGTAGTGTCTCCCGGCAAAGTTAACGAAGACCGCGACTACCGCTACAAGCGATCGGATTATGCGGTACGGGGCATTCCAGAATATTGGATTGTTGACCTAGCTAAGGCGAAGGTGACTGTGCTGATGCTGGTAGATGGCCTATACGAAGATCAGGAGTCGCAGGGGGAGGCAGTGTTGACTTCACCCCAGTTTCGAGGGCTAAGGCTGACTGTAGCGAAGGTTTTCTCCCCAAAAAGCTGATGTGTTAGCTGTATAAAATTTGGTTAAGAAGAAACCGGGCTTCTGTGGCAAGGGTGCTCTAAATCTTGTTAGCTTTGCACCCTAGAAACCCGGGTTTTAGCCTTGATGTACTAGGGTGTGTTTTAAAAGTCAGTCAACTCCTCATTCTCTCATACGAGAGAGCAAGGGTTCCAGCAGGTTTTAAAACAGACCCTAGCTTTCTATCGGTTAGGCTTCTTCAGAGACCTCAGCTAGAGCCTCTCCTTTGCGCTTGCGCAACGCAGCAACACCCAATCCAATTAGGCCAGGGAGAAGTGCTGGGGTAGGAATTGGCTCAGGAGCACTGAAATTAGAAATAGTTGCAGTTGCACTACCAATTATATTATCAACTGTCTGAACTTCAAAGCCAAAGACATCGCCAAGGAGTACATTAAATAAGGCTGTTCCAGATTGTAACTGCCCCCCATTGTTGTCGGTGAGCTGGGTAAAAGTTCCATTCAGACTAAAACCGAATGGATCAAAGAATGGACCATCTAATGTACTGTAATTCCAGTTGAAACTCACCAACCCAGCAGCAGCGGCAGTGGTTAAAAATTTGGTCGAACCAGAAAAAAAAGAACCATTGTCTCCACCGGTGATGGAGATAGATGCAGGGGCACCTGAGGTGTCTACAAAACCATCTGCGTTTTCGTTGGTTAGCGTAAAATTAGCGGGTGTATAAGATCCTGTGAAATCAAATGCGTGAACAGGTTCGGCTAGAGTCAGGTTGAGTGTACCGATTGCAAGTCCTGCCGCAGCCATAAAAGAGGCTTTTGTGATCGTTGAAGTTACCATTAGCTTGATATTCCTTAAAGAAGGTGAATCATGAATGGTAGAGCTCTCCCTGAAGTGCGATGGCAGTAGATGATGAACGACTGATCAGTCTCGGTGGAGACTTGCCGTCTAATTCAACTTGGTCAATGTCTCAATAGTTGAGTTTTCTCAAACCAAACGCTACACTGCAACCAGTTTTAACCTGACCTCTCCACAGGGCCTAGCGCTTCTAGGGGATTTCACGGAAACTTTGCAGAGGTGATATTTGTTACTGCCTATCCTTGACTCGCACCTCTTCTATAACAGTCTCTAGCGTAAGAGCGGTTAGCTACACCCATAACTACGGCCCCGCTGCCAACCTGGAAGCAGTATAAATACTTGCACCAGTAACAGCAATTCGTGGCAACCTATGGGCTTATAAAGAGAGTCCATTGGAGTCACGTGGTCGTTATGTCCCAGCAACAATCAAGAGCCCTTACTGAGGGCTGGCAACCCCTCCATAGGCCAGAGGGGCGTTGGCACTACGCTCTCTGGGGAGCGTTAGGCAGCTTGGTCGTTTTCTGTCCCGCTGCTCTGGCCCAGGGGACCAGCGCTGCTGATCTTCAAGTAGCGCTAGATACAGTGTGGGTGCTGGTGGCCGGGTTTCTGGTGTTCTTTATGAATGCCGGGTTCTGCATGCTCGAAACCGGATTTTGCCGCAGCAAAAACGCCGTCAACCTGCTGGCCAAAAACCTGATTGTGTTCGGCCTTTCCACGCTGGCGTTTTGGGTGGTGGGCTTTGGCCTCATGTTTGGCGACGGCAACCCCCTGTTTGGGTTCTCAGGGTTTTTGCTGCAGGGGGCCGACAACAGCCCTGCCGTCGGTGAAGCCTATCGGGGCACCTTTAACGCTCTAAGCTGGGCCGGGGTGCCCCTGAACGCTAAATTTTTCTTTCAGCTGGCCTTTGCGGGCACGGCGGCTACTATTGTCTCTGGGGCGGTGGCCGAACGGATTAAGTTTTTGGCCTTTTTTATCTTTAGCCTGCTGCTGGTGGGCATCTCTTACCCCATTACCGGCCACTGGGTGTGGGGCGGCGGTATGCTGGCCAACCTGGGGTTTTATGATTTTGCGGGATCGACGGTGGTACACTCCGTCGGCGGCTGGGCGGCGCTAATTGGGGCAATCTTGCTGGGGCCGCGGCGGGGTCGCTTTCAGGCGCGTCCGGTGGCGATGCCTGGCCACAACCTGAGTATTTCGGCTCTGGGCTGTCTCATTTTGTGGCTGGGCTGGTTTGGCTTTAACCCCGGGTCTACGATGGCCGCCGACCCCTTGGCCATTAGCCACATTGTGGTGACGACCAATATTGCTGCTGCATTGGGGGGGCTGGCGGCTACTGTCACCTCCTGGATCTATCTCAGCAAGCCCGACCTGTCGATGATTATCAACGGCGTGCTGGCCGGGCTGGTCGCGGTGACTGCATCCTGTGCATACATCACCCTGGGCAGCGCGGCGCTGATTGGCCTGGTGGCGGGCGTCATTGTCGTGTTTTCGGTCACCCTGCTAGACGGGCTCAAGATTGACGATCCGGTGGGAGCTGTCTCCGTACATTTGGTGTGTGGCGTGTGGGGCACGCTAGCCCTGGGCCTGTTTAGCGTTACCCCGGGCGGTTTTCCCTGGTATGACCAGGAGTCTGGCCCGCTGGCCGGGTTGTTGATGGGGGGCGGTATTCAGCAGGTGCTCGTGCAGCTGTTGGGTATTGCCGTAGTGGGGGCGTTTACGGTGGCCTTTAGTCTGGTGTGCTGGTTGGCGCTGCGGGCAACGATAGGCATTCGCGTCTCTGAAGCCGAAGAAATTCAGGGTCTTGACCTGGGCGAACACGCGATGGAGGCCTATCCGGAGTTTCAGGTTGGACAGTAGGGACTTTGGATTGGCGATTTTGGATTGGGGTTACCTGAGAGAATCCAAAATCCAAAATTGCTAGACGAAGTGGTACGGGGGGAGGGGTTCGCTGAGGATGAGAGTCCAGTGGGGAGCCTGCGATCGCCACTCTTCGACCTGCTGTAATAACGTTTCGTCCTCGCGATCGACCAGGATGTAGACGCGGGCTTCCCCAGCCGGGCCTTCGGCCTCAAGGCAGTCGCTGTAGGCGCTGTAGATGTGGTCGAGCACCTGGGCGAGTTCGGCCTGCTGCTGTTCCTGGGTGGTGGTTTGGTCTTCGAGGCGCTGTTTTTTGGCCAAAAAGTAGTCGCGCCCGGTTAGGCCTGCGGCCACGGGCGGTAGCTCAACCGTTTGGGCAACTAGCTTGAGCTGGTACTCGGCTTTGTGGGCCAGGGCCTCCAGCTTGGCGGCGTAGTCGGCGCCCTGAGTTGCCAGGTGGGCCTTGAGATGGTCGAGGGAGGCAATCTGGGTGCCAAACCGCAGGGGTAGCAGTGGTGTGGTTTGAAACAGCTCACAGATGACGCGATCGTGGCTGAGCACGGCATTTAACAGGCGCGGCTCGTCGGTTTGCAGGGTTTCTAGATCAACACCGGTTTCGACTACGGCGGCAATATTATCGACAGCAATTAGCTGGGTGGGTTCGGCCAGCCCCAGAGGTAGCGTTAGGGGCTGCTGTGGTCGGGGGCAAATGCTGTAGAGGTAGATGGGCCCTGGAGTCAACTCTGAAGACACGGTATCAAACGCCTTTGGATGCGCTACGTTCGATCTCACTCTAGGCGATCTGAACTTTACCTCGGGGCGGTATCTCGTAAAAATGCCATAAAACTTACGGCCTTGAAACCACTACAGCCGTCGTGGCAGTGGAGAAAGCTTGGTCTGAGCGTCCGCATTAACAGATGGTATGGACATACTCCCTATAGAGAAGCCTGTAGGGTAAAACACCAGTCGAGCGTGAGCTGGCCCGGCTGGCAGCCTGCTTCGGCATCGAGCCTGTGTAGGTGAATGGACGTGCCCTGGCGCAGAGCGGCAATGGCTGGGGTATGGGTGCTCAGGTCGCGATCGATTAGGGTGGTTAGCTCGGCTACGGTAAGCGGGTTACGCCAGGGTGCGTCGGCTATGTCTACGGCGGCATCGGCGGGTAGGGCCTGGGAGCTGGTGGGCAGCAGGCGTCCACGGCTCAGGTCAATAATCCAGCTGCGCTGCGCAGTTGTCAGCTGCATCAGCGGACGCAGGTAGAGGCTACCCTGCTGCCAGCTCAGACCGGGGGGTAGCACCTGGGTTGAGACTCCGCCCATCAGCTGCATCACGCGTTCTGAGCTTTGGGCCAGGTACCAGCGCAGCCGAGGCCATAGGTCAGCTACCAGCACCGGCTCGTGCACGAAGGTGTGCTTAAACAAGCCATTGACCCCCTGCACCAGGTCGGTAGCGCTGTAGGTAACAAGGTTGCAGAAGACCTCGCGCTGGCGCAGCAGCTCGGAAGTGGCGCTCTCTCCACCGTTACCTGGCGCTATCTGGGGAAGGTTTTGAGCAACTATCCGCTGAGCGCAGACATTGAGAAAAGCCTGAATCCAGCTCTCATTGGTAAAGGTCAGCCAGTTGCCCAGCACCCCAGCGGTAGCATCGCCGGGATCTTCGATCAATGTGCTAGCGAAGTCGTCGAGGGTAAAGCCTGTGTCAGCTTTAGAGGGTTGCTTTTCATCTGACGGCAGGTAAAGCGCGTTGGGGCTAGCCCCGGTTCTGCCCGAGTGACGAGGATGCGCCTTGGCATCCATTTGAGCCAGATGAAGCTGCAGGCTGAGGGTAGCGGGCTGCCAGGTCTGAAAAGGTCGGAGGGCTTCGACAGAGCAGCGATCGCCCAGTAAAGTAGCCAGCCCTGGCTGGGCGTAGCTCAGAATCTGGGCTACCTGCTCCAGCAGGTCTTTACAGCGCCGGGAGCGGTTGTCCAGGTCGTTATCCAGCAGGCGAAGACTAGTCGTCTCGGGCAGGTGAAGGGAGGGTACTGGGTCGGTTTGGGTAACCAGATCGAGGGCGTAGCGGGATTCTTCAATCGTGAGCGTCAGCACTGGCACCAGGCGCACGATGTGTGCCGTCCCTGAGCCATCCGGTTCAAAAACGCTGGCCTGGACCCCCTCAATCAGGCGCATAATTTCGTAGCCCCCGCTGGCCAGCATCCACAGCAGGTGGGGTACCAGAACGGTGATAGGGACGATACCTGGCGCTGTTGATGCTGGAGAAGATAGTGGGTTCGCTTCCAGGGCGTCCAGAAGTTCCCAGGTCTCTTCGCTGAGGTAAGCGCCAAGGTTTTCTGGCGTTTGAGGCAGGTCGGCGGGCCAGCCGCCAGCGGGCGATCGCAGCACCATGCTCTGCTCCACCAGCTGCTTTAGCGCCGCTGCTACCGACGGTACTCGCTCCAGGTCGGGTCGCTCCAGGGCCAGAGGAGCCATGCGACACACCGTATTGCTCAGAGTGGAGGCCGTTGCGCCCGGCAGCGCCGCCGATTCTGACGGCAACCAGGGAGTAAGCGATCGCACAGCGGATGAAACCATAGCAGCAGCCCGCGCCGGGGGTGAGGGATCTCCCTAGAGAGTGCCTATTTCTCCGGCAAAATCCACAGGCCGTTGCAAATCTATGGGTAGGGCGACTGCTGTACCCCTACCAGGCCACGTAGGGCAGCTGGGCGGCTGTGGCGCTGATGGCCCCGGCGTTGGCTACCAACTGGCCGCAAGCATCCCAGGTGCCGGCTAAAAAGGCCTGACGCACCCCCTCAGGCATGGCTATGGTCTCGGTTCTAGCGCCAAACTGCACGGTTTGCGAGGCTAAATCAAGAGTGACAGGGGCGGTGGGGTCAGCCTCCAGAGCAGCCTGTACTTGGCCTACCACCTCCGAAGTTGCCGTCAGGCAGGGAATACCGATCGCGACGCAGTTGCCAAAGAAAATCTCGGCAAAGCTCTCGCCCAACACCGCCTTGATTCCCCAGCGGGCGATCGCCTGGGGGGCATGCTCTCGCGAGGAGCCGCAGCCAAAGTTGCGGTTCACCACCAAAATCGTTGCGCCCTGATACTGAGGCTGATCAAAGGCATGGCTGCCCTCCAGGGCGGCTCGATCGTCGGCAAACACCTGCTCGCCCAGCCCGTCAAAGGTCACGCACTTCAGAAATCGAGCTGGGATGATGCGATCGGTGTCGATGTCGTTGCCTCTGAGAGGAATGCCGGTTCCCGTGATCTGTTCTATCTGCGTCACTGCGATCGCTCCTTACCTTGGGCTGTAGCCTTACCACCAGGCCACCTCTACCGAGATAGCCGCCTATCAATAGTAGCGTCTGAGCGTACCTGCAATATGGCTCGCACTGCTCTAGTCAACGGCAGTTTGGCGGTTCTGGGTAGGGTTGAAATTCTGGGTTTTCCAACGCTGTGAGAGCAGTTGTTAACCCAATCATAAACTTTGGTATCATCACTAGCCATGCCCCAACTCGGGGAGTATCTTAGTAATTAAGGAAGTGAATCACCTGACACAAAAACCTGATTTATTCCCCTGACAGTTCAAATAGTTCAGTCCTGTTAAATAGGAGGTACGTTATCGATTTAACGTCTGAATCTATTTCGTCAAATACCAGCAGCACTTTACTCGGTTGTTGATATTTCCTCTCTGTAACTGATTGAGAGCTCTGCAAGAAATGCCCAGAGACGCTATAAACCCCACGCGATGGTTTCTTTACGACGGCATTTAAACATCTCTAATTTATCGGAACTTTCTTGAGGAAAAATCTCAAGTTAATCAGTCAAAGTGCTGCTGTCTCCGAATCGTTTCTAAAGGCATCTTGCTTAGGCTATTTCACCGCTAGCAAGTTGTTAAGTTACAGGCAAAAGGTACATAAAGTCTACGCATAGAACCCCCTGGCAAATATGTCTGCTAGGGGGTTCCCTTTTAGCTAAATGAAGTTGGCTACACGGCAAGCGTCAGCGTTGTTAGTTATGCCCTCGCCTACTGGACTCAGGCTAGCCCGCAACGCGATCGCTTTGGGGGCCGTGAATCAGCTCTGACAGCTCTGGCATGATCCCATCGGTCTGAGCGATCGGTGCAGGACTTACCGTTGATATGGGCTCTTCGATCGGCGCGGGGGCCATCATATCGCTGGGTAAAAAGATGCGGGCGCTCACCGCCAGCATCGCCACCGCAAAAATCAGCACAATCAGCAAAGGTGCAATGTAAGACCGGAAAAACGACATAGGGCGATCGCGTGTGAAGGGATGTAACCGATTCTCTCATCTTACCGCTTATCTCCCCGCATCCCCTCATCCCGGTGGCTCATCCATCCCAGGCATCGGCATGGGCGGCACGGGCTTGCGCATGCGCCGCAGGCCAACCCAGCCCGCTACCGCTACCACTAGCCAAAACCAGCCGGTCAGGGGTTGATAGAGCAAAAAGCCGCCGACGCCGAGCATGGCTCCCAGCAGCAGCAGCAGGGCGAAGCCTGCCCGCAGCAGGTCGCGGCCCAGGGCTTGGGCGGGCCAGAGGCCGGTGCGCTGGCGCTGGCGAGCCCAGCCGGGACCACCAGGGCGTACTTTGCTGTAGAAAGTATCCAGCGTGGCGTCGCTTTCGGGGGCGGTGAGCAGCATGGTGGCAACCCAAATTACTGTGGTAATGGCGGTAGTGACCAGCAGCCGCAGGCCAAAGTCGTCGATGGTGAGAATGGGGACGACGCTGGTAACCAGACCCACCAAAAATCCGGCCAGCATGGAAGCCAGCTCGGCGGCGGCATTGATGCGCCACCAGAACCAGCGCAAAATAAGCACCAGCCCAGGCCCGGTGCCGATCGCAATTACTAGTCGAAATACCGTGGCCACATCCTGGGAGTAAAAGGCGGCGATCGCCCCCAGCCCCGTCACCACCACGGAGGCAATTCGCCCGGCCAGCACCAGTTCGGTCTCGGTGGCGGCGGGTCGCAAAAAGCGCCCGTACAAATCATTGGTGAGGTACGACGCGCCCCAGTTAATCAGGGTCGAGACCGTGCTCATAAAGGCGGCAATTAGCGAAGCCACCACCAGCCCCAGCAGCACGGGCGGCAAAAAGTCGAGCATCAGCATGGGGTAGCCCAGTTCCCGGTCTTCGAGGTTGGGGTAGAGCACCACCGCCGCCAGGGCCACCACCACCCAGGGCCAGGTGCGAATGACGTAGTGCAAAATGTTGAAAAACCAGGCGGCTTTTTCGGCCTCGGCCTCGTCTTTAGAGGCGGCCAGTCGCTGAATAAATTCACCGCCCCCGTCGCTGCGGCGAAAGGCCCACCACTGCAAGGTCACGTAGGCCAAAAAGGTGCTGATCGAAATACCGGCGGTCTCGCTCCATTGGTACCAGCCACTAGCTCCTCGCTCTAGGGGTACAAAGGCTAACAAATCGGTGCCTCCAGTGGCCTTGACCTGGTCGATCAGGCTGCCCATGCCGCCCAGGTTGACCACGGCCGCCACCGCCACGATCACGGCTCCTAACAGCGCTAAGAAGAATTGGAAAAAATCGGTTGCCACCACCCCCCACAGGCCCGAAAAACCGGCATAGACCAGCACCAGCACGCTGACCCCAATCACGCTCAGCAGCTTCAGACTTTCGCCGGGCTCAATGCCGACCGACTGCCAGATTTGCAGGGCGTCGATCACTTTGACCATGGCCAGCATGGCGTAGCCAATGCCGATACAGTTGATTGGCACCGCAAACAAAAAGGCTTTGATGCCCCGCAGCCAGGCCGCCGTCGCACCGCCGTAGCGCAGCTCCGTGAGCTCCGCATCGGTAATGATTTCAGAGCGCCGCCACAGCCGGGCAAAGACGTAGATCATGACCACGTGGGCAATGCCAAAGCTCCACCACTCCCAGTTGCCAGCAATGCCTCGGGTACCCACCACCCCAGCGATGTACAGCGGCGTGTCGATCGAGAATGTAGTCGCCGCCATACTGGTGCCCGCCAGCCACCAGGGCAGCGATCGCCCCGACACAAAAAAATCCACCAGTCCGCCCGCTGCCTTGCGGGAAAGATACAGGCCCAGAGCCAGGCTGAAGACCATGTAGACGGCCACAATGGCCCAGTCAATCCAAATCACAGCGGGGTACCCGTCAAACACCGATGCTATCTTGCCACACTAGGATGTCGCTCTTTCGAGCTGAGTGACGCGAGTTTCGAGCTGTCTGACCTGCTGCTTAAGTTCGATCGCAAGCGTAGCCAGGTTGTCGAACTGCTCGTCGAGGGAAGGCTCCGCTGCGGGTGGGGTAACGGTGGGCAGGCTAGGGGCCGGACGGTTGGGAATGGAGAGCTGAGATTCTATCTGTCTCACCTGCGACCTGAGCCGACCGAGTTCAGACTCCAGGCGATTCAACCGCGAGTCGATGCGGGCCTCGCTCTGGGCCTCGACGTACTGCCCTAGCCCCAGCCACAGCAAGACCCCCAGCAAAAGACCAATAGACCAACGTGCGATCGCCATACTATCTCCTTGCTGCGGCGCGCCTCGGGCATGAATGGATCAGGCGCTGTGAATGGATCAGGGTGAGAACGGGTACCCTACCCCTACGATTCTAGAAAAAACTCTTTAAACCCGTCTCTCAACCTAAATAAGCTGGCCTATCATTAGCGCCAGGGCAAGATCGCCAGAGACGTAGGTGAGTATTCTGTGGGTACTCTGACAGAGGCCCCTGCGGAGGGGCGGCACCAATCTACTCAATCTGCAAACACCGTCGGTGGAGGGGAAGCCATGAAATTGCGATATTTAGCTGTGCTGTTGGGCCTGGGGATGGCAGCAGGGGTAATGCCCCTGGGGGTCTACGCCCAAACTCCGACCAATGAGCCTGATATGGTCGCACCTGACGTCGAGCTCGAGCCCGAGACCGACGCTGAGGCCGAAGCCGAGCCTGAGGCAGCTGAGCCTGGTTTGACGGCGATCGAAGCCTACAACCAGGGGGTTGAGCGCTACAACAGCGGCGACTACGAAGCCGCTCTCGAAGCCTTTGATATGGCCATCGAAAAAGATCCAACCCTGGCTGGTGCCTATCTCTACCGAGGTCTGATCTATGCTGACCAAAATAACTACGACCGGGCGCTAATTGACCTAAACCAGGCCTTAGATTTAGATCCTGCCAACGCCAACGCCCTGTTTGCGCGGGGTAGCGTTTACTATCGCCAGGGCAACTCCACCGAGGCCCAGGCTGACTTTAATGCGGCTCTAGAGGCTAACCCCGATGCGGTAAATGCCTACCTCTACCGTGGCCTGATCGATTCGCAGCAGGGGCGCAATGACCTGGCCCTAGAAGATTTTTCGACCGCTATCGAGCTTGACCCCGACAATCCTTCGGCCTACGTGCTGCGGGGCTTTGCCCTAGAGCGGGTCAATAACTACAGCGATGCTGTAGCCGACTTTAGCCGCGCCATTGAGCTACAGGGCGACCTACCCAGAGCCTACATGGGGCGGGGGGTGGCCTACTACCAACTGGGGCTCTACGATGCCGCCCTCGATGATCTCAACCAGGCGGTACAGCTCGACTCCAGTATGGCTCGGGCCTATCTCAACCGCAGCTATGTGTTCTATCGTCAGGGGCGCCCTACCCGCGCTCTGCAAGACCTCGATCGCGCCATTGAACTCAACCCTGACCTGACCGAAGCCTACATGAGCCGGGGTACGATTCGCGCTGCTCAGGGCAACCTCAGTGGTGCCCAGCAAGATTTTGCTCGGGTGCTGCAGCTCAACCCTGACTCGGCTATGGCCTACAAGCAAAAAGGCGACGCGCTGCTGCAGGCGGGGGATGCGACCGCTGCGATCGCAGACTACACCGAGGCCCTGATCCTCGATCCCACCTATGCCGCTGCCCTGAAAGCCCGAGGCGATGCCCGCCTTGCTACGGGGGACGTGTTTGGCGCGATCGATGACTACAGTCAGGCCTTAGAGGCACAGCCCGATTACCTGGAAGCTTACTCTGCTCGGGGGGCGGCTTACCTACAGGTGAACCAGGCCCAAGATGCCTACCAGGATCTCACCCAGGCCATTGTCAGTGCTCCTAACAGTGCCGACCCAGGGCTATTTTATAACCGAGGGGTTGTGCGCGCTCGCCTCGGCGACGATGCCGGTGCTCGTCGCGACTTTGAGCAGGCCGCCCAGCTTTACCTGCAGCAAGGCGAAGCCGCTGGGTATCGGCAGACGCTGAATCAGATGAGCCAACTGTAGAGTGCTGGCGAAGATGAGGGGATGAGGGAATGGGGAAGATGAAGGGATGGAGATGCAGAACGGCTTCCAGCAGGATAGGGAGGCAGGGATAATAAAGTGGTGAGATAAAGAGATCTGGAACACCAGAATCTCACCCTCTTCCTCATCTCCTCATCTCCTCACCACCCTCATCCTCTCCATCTCCATCTGCCCCATGTTCCACCCCTGGCGCGCTCTGCGGCTCACAATTCTGGCCCTGCTGCTGGGCTGTCTGCTGCTGCTGGCCCTGGCTGAGCCAGCGATGGCCTCGGTTCACACCTACCACGAACAGCCAGGGCAAACGACCTATCGATCACGCCAGAGTTTGCGCGACCAAAACGATGTGGCGTGGCAGGCAACGGTCTTTAAACGCTACAGAGAGGGGCAATTGGAGGGCGTGTACCTGAGGCTGGTAGGATTTCCGGGCCAGGGATTGGTCGATCGCCAGGGCGACCTCTCGGTACAGACCGGTACTGCAACCCAGTGGGCAGCGATGCCCTCACTGGATTCTCAAACCCAAACCTTGCCAGAGAATGTAGCTCAGTACGATATCGACCCAATCTTGAGCCACATTCAGCGCCCCGGACCCCTAACGCTGGTTGTGCCTTTGGCCAGCGGAACCGTTGCGAGGCTAGTGGTAGCGCCCTATATCGTTGAGGAGTGGCTGGACGTCTACTCGTTCAAAGACGGCTCTGAAGCCGCCTGAGCAGATTCTCTCGATTAACCGCCTGGTGAGAGGCAGCGCTAGAAGGGTTTCAGCCAAGAGAAGGGGCGAGTGCTTGTAGGGAGTTTTCTATTTAATTGGGATACTGGCGTGCTGGGTAGCGTCTCAATGATTAGCTTTGCAGCGATTGACAGATGTTCTAAAGCTCTGGATCTCAACAGGTATCCCGCAGGAGCTAACGGTCGTTTGCCCTTAACCAGTTGGGGATGTTATTTAAGCCACCGAGCCAGCGCGATCAGGCTAGTCCTTACGGAGTACGGCTGACGGCGTTGGTAGTTTAAAAATAAAAAGCCGGGTAAGGCGCTATCACTGAGGAGCGAACCTCCACAATGTCCTGTGGCCCTACCCGGTCTTAGCTTTGGAGCACACGCGAGTCTACAGGATGTTTTGATAATCGGTCATAGAACAGAATCCGCCAATACATGAAAGTTCTGGAAAGTTCAGGACCTTGTTCAGGTGATGGGTAAACAGCCCTGTTTTGGTCGATAACTGAAGCGAAAATCGTTCTCTTGCAGAGCCCAACCGTAGATTTGTCAAAAAAATATCTATGCTGGGAACTTTCCAGACGCTATTTCCGTCGCTCCTTAACTCCAAAAAATCGCCGCATAGCTCATACCCTTCAGCCTAATCAAGGCAAAGTCGGCTGGCTGCCAATATTGCGAAAGACTAAGTAACGCAACGGCATGTACCAATCCCCTGCTGCCGACGGATGACCAGCCAAGTCATCAGGTTAGGATGATCTTGCTAGTTTCTATGTCAGTTTCATGCTCGTTATTGTCTTAATTTTTGTGGTCGGCCTCACTCCAGCTATTGTGTCAGCGTGGATGAGCGTTCGCGCTGACCGGAACGAAAAGTGCGGCAGTACTGCGGTGCCAACAGCACTGGGGCAGAGCATGGCCAAGCTGCTAGACAACAATAGTGATCTGCACTACGTCGATGGCATGGGCTACATGATTGGCGACATTACCTGCGACCTGAATGCGCGATCGCCCTATCTGCGCTGTGCCATGAATCCCATGGGCCCTTGCGATGGGTGCAGTGCCTACGCGCCCAAAGTGTTCGATCGCCAGGTTTAGAGCTGGGCAACTCGAGTTGAGCTACTGCGATCGCTACCGATAAATCACAATCTCTCCAAGGCACCTGGGTTTCTGGGTGCCTTGTTGGTGATTAGACTGGCGGCTAGGGCGCAATAGTCAAAGAGCGGCCCAAAAGGGCCATCGCAGGCGCCAGGTCACCCTGGTGCTAGTGCCAAATCGCCCCACCGACAAGGCTTGCGCTATAATCTTAAAATAATCCTCTAAACTCCGACCGGAATACCGGGGTTTATGGGAGAATGCGTAAGTAAACGCTAGGCAACGTATTTTGCACAGACTAACGGAGATTTGAGATGGCGCTTCAACTTGGCGATCAGGTACCTAACTTCACCCAGCAAACCAGCGAGGGTGAAATCGATTTTTACAGCTGGGCTGGCGATAGCTGGGTGGTGCTGTTTTCTCACCCCGCTGACTACACCCCTGTCTGCACTACCGAGCTGGGCAGCGTAGCCAAGCTCAAGCCCGAGTTTGAAAAGCGCGGCGTTAAAGTCATCGCCCTCAGCGTAGACAGCGCTGACTCACACCAGGGCTGGATTGGCGATATCAACGAAACCCAGGGCGTTTCGGTCAACTACCCGATCATTGCCGATGACGACAAAAAGGTCTCTGACCTCTACGGCATGATTCACCCCAACGCGAACGCTAAGGTAACGGTGCGCAGCGTGTTTGTGATTGACCCCAGCAAGAAACTGCGGTTGACCATTACCTATCCGCCCAGCACCGGACGCAACTTTGCCGAAATTTTGCGGGTAATTGACTCCCTGCAGCTCACCGACAACTACAGCGTAGCGACCCCCGTGGACTGGAAGGATGGCGAAGATGTCGTCGTTTCCCCCGCCATTCCTACCGAAGAGGCTAAGCAGCGCTTTCCTAAGGGCGTTACCGAAATCAAGCCCTACCTGCGTATGACTCCCCAGCCCAACAAGTAGGTTTTTGAGTATCACTCACAACTAAGGCGCACTGCGGTGCGCCTTTTTTATGCCCAATTGGGTAGAGAGGAATGCGATCGCTGTATTAAACTCGCTCTAGAGATGCATTCCACAGGTCATGTTGTGCTAGATGAACAGGCTAAAAAGACGCTTTTGCGCAAAATTCCCCACGGCCTCTACATCTGTGGCGTTAAGAATGGGGAAGAGCTAAACGGATTTACCGCTAGCTGGGTCATGCAGGCGTCCTTTCAGCCGCCGCTGGTGGTGAACTGCGTCAAAAACGACTCTACCTCCCATGAGATGGTCAAAGCGAGCGGCGTATTTGCCATCAGCTTTCTAGAGGCAGGGCAAAAAGAGCTGGCCCAAAACTTCTTTAAGCCCCTGCGCCGGGTCGGCAACAAGTTTGAGGACATCGAGTTTTACCCCGGTCCCGAAACCGGCTGCCCCATCATCAAAGATACCCTGGGCTATGTCGAGTGCCGTGTCGTTGGGACTGTAGAGCACGGTGACCACACCGTTTTTGTGGGCGAGGTCGTTGGGGCTGCCGTACATCGCGAGGGCGAACCCCTCCTGCTGGAGAGCACCGGCTGGAACTACGGCGGCTAGAAAATTTAGTTGAGGCTTGTCACCTGAGTGCACAAGAATGTCCGTTAGAATGGCCAGTAAATTTGTACTGCCTCCGGATAGCAAGGTGATGACTGATAAAAAAGAAGGACAGAGCAACTTGGCTGGATGGGCGGCTGTTATAACAGCTTGTGCTGGTGTTATAACAGCCTTTGGCTTTCCGAGCTTCTTCCCTGACTTGGTTAAGCATTACTTTACTGCCTCGTCACAGCAATTCAGCTCTTTGAGGCAGGATCAGGCTGTGCCGCCTAGTACCCAAGATGGCTTGCCTCATCCCATTCCTGCTTCTTCACCTGAGACTAAAGTATCGCCCGCTGATGTAGTCCTAAGCCTTCGACAGGGCATGGATTATGTAGAAGCGAGAAACAAACTTCTTAGTTCTGGGTGGATGCCAGTTGAAGCAGATAAGGCACTCATCGATTCCCAAACAACTATGTCGACGGGGGAAACTTTCCCGGAAATTTCTTGCCAAGGCACAGGACTGGGCTTGTGCGATGGAAAGTTTCAGTTGGAGGATGGCCGTTCTCTTGAAGTGACTATTGCAGGTCAGCCTTCTGATGGCTATAGTTTGCTTTTTCTTAATAGCAGCTTCTATATTGAACCTTCAAAGACTACTCTCGATGTTGTCGATCAACTAAAGCCTGGTCTTCAATATAGAAAAGTAGAGCAGCTTTTGATCTCGGAAGGATGGCAAACATACATACGCAACCCAATGCACAGGCAGGATGAGTTGCCTGGGAAGTCTCATGGTTTTTTGGAAGAGTTTTCGCATTTTGAAGACTGTGCATGGGATGACTATGACATTATTGACGAATGTCGATTTATCCTTTCTACAGCGGGAGGAAGAAGGCTTGTCATCGTAACCAATGTTGAAAGTGACGGAACCTACTACGAACCAACGCTTAAAGCCTGGAACTTAGAATAAGGTTGACATTTTTTATTCTTTAAACACCATGCCTCTTATCAAAGTTCAAACCTCCGTTCTCTCTCCCGACCCCGCTCAGGTTGAAACCCTGCTGAAGGTACTCTCCTCCAGTTTGGCCAGCCACCTGGGCAAGCCCGAATCTTATGTGATGACGGCTTTTGAAGCCGATGTGCCGATGACCTTTGGTGGCACCACCGATCCGGTATGCTACGTCGAGATTAAAAGCGTGGGCACCATGGGCAGTGCCAAAACACGCGCTATGAGCCAGGAGTTTTGCTCCCAGCTTGAAACGGCGCTGGGAGTACCCAAAAATCGCACCTACATTGAGTTTGCCGATGCCCCCGGCGCAATGTGGGGCTGGAACGGCGGCACCTTTGGTTGAAAGAAAACGTCTTTGTCTTGGGAAGTAGATGCAGCTAGAGGGCACCTTGCTTGTTCAAGTGGGTTACTGTCCTCTCTCCTGATGCAGTTACACCAGGAGAGAATTAGCTGCTCCAAAACTTAGGGCGTGTCCATCAATTCTGGCCAAAATCCTGATCCCATCAGCGCTGCCATACCCGACCAAAAGCAGGTAGGGGCTATAAGCGTTGATTGTTGAGCCATCGGCAGTTAATTGATGACAGCTCCTAGGTAATCTGACGTTCGACCAATCTAGACAAATCGAAGTTGTCACCATGAGATATCGCCTTTTTTCCCGTTTGGCCCTAGGTATGGCTGGTGCACAAATAGCAGTGGGAATCAGCGCTAGCTCGAACCTGCTATTCAACCCATGGCTGAGTAGTAAAGCCGAGGCCAACCAAAACTACCCTACCCAGGCTAATTTTGAATACCAAGATGATGCCCTTGAGCTAGGAGAGGAAGGCTTTCAGGCAATCTATATAGACGCCCTTGGGAATGTACTGGGTACCTTTGTTACGGTTCCTGGGGCACGTCTTAAGGTATTTGCCAATGGTCAACTGACAATTGATCAGCGAGACTTTACGACTGAGATTACCTACTTCAGCAATGGCCGCATCCGCACCCTCGGAGATGCTCGCTTTGAATACTTCAGCGGTGGACAAATCAGCAGTATTAACGGCATTCGCTTTAGCTATTTCACCAATGGTCGGCTAGCGTCGATTGGCGATGTCCGCTTTAGCTAGGGCTTGCTGAAAAAGTCAGCAATTTGGGTAACAGAGCTGCGATGGGGTTGCCTGAGCGTGAAGACTCAGCCACC
>PYER01000312.1 GCA_003017855.1 filamentous cyanobacterium CCT1 | reverse complement strand
GTATAGGGTAGGGGGGGCTCGGGCACCAGCAGGTAGCGATCGCCCCAGCCGCCGTTGCTACGCGCCACCAAATCGGTTGGGGGCGAGGTTTGGCCGCTGGGTAGCCCTACCGCCAGAGCCTGATCGGCCCACAAAAAAGGCTCTCCAGTGGGTGTGACGCGCAACACCTGCGCCAAGCGCTGTGGCCCAGCTTCAGCAATCTTGCTGCTCAGGGCCGCGCCTAGATGATGGGGTGCCAGCGCGATCGCAAACTGCACTGTATTGCTGGGCTGCACCGCCAGATTCAGCGCGGCGACCTCGGCCTGCCAGGATTCCTGATAGCGGCCATCGGCGGCTACCTGCCAGAGGTTGAGCTGGGTAGACCACTGGCCGTTGGCAACAGTCACTGGCCTGTAGTCGAGCACTGAATAGAGCGGTTTGCCGTCAGGGGTGGCCCGCTGAGGGTCGAGGTAGCGCAGGGCGATCGCGGTCAGCTGAGTGTTGTCAGGCAGGTTGGTGGTGCCGGTCAGAGCAAATTCACCATCCCCCATGGCTTTGGCCTCAAGGGTGAGGGTCGTCGCCTCTGCCGCAGGCGGAGTTAAGGGCAACAGGGTAGATTGACACCCTGCACAGGCCACCAGCACAAGCACCAGCAGCAGCCCCGTTTGCTTTAATCGTGAAATAGTCATTGCCGAAGGTTGGGGAAGATTGCTTCATCCCATGCAACCACAGCCCATAGCAACGACCAATAGAGAAAGAGCGCCTTGGGCAACTCCACACAAAAAGCCACAGGCTCAAAACTTTTTTGTCATTTTATCCTGACGATGAGAAATATGTCTGTAGGAGGAGGTAGCGCTATGCCTAAACCTCAACCTTACCTGAGCTGAAATCGTCCTGACATCGTTATCGCATCATTAGATGCTTGTACTTGATTCTCAGCTTCTTTATCTGAGCTATGAATACGTGAAATTTAGTTAGTTTTTCAGGCGTTTGTTAATGCCCTTACCTGAGCCAATGTATCTGGTGCCACGAGAGCTAGTCAACAGCACTGGCGCTCACCAGCATCAGCCCAATCTAAAACCTTTGATTATTTTGGTTCACACGAACCAGATAGCTCGGTGTTAGATAGGCGTTGGCTCGACCGGTATTAACAGCCTAAGACCGCACTTAATCTATGTATTTAAAACTGGCTTTTTAGAAAGCCTAGTATAGCAAGCGGTGGCTTTGTGAGGACGCTTGCGCACCTGGTAGCGTGCCAGAATTGCGCTTTTAGCTATCGGCTGATGTCCTCACTGCGGGCCAACGCAATCAATCTGTAGCGGTGGCAAGTTTGCTCAGAACATCGGTCACCGTTACCAGCAAAAATTTGGGCGGTGAGCTGGTGTACAGCGATCGCTCCAGACACTCTGGAATGTCTTAATCACACTGGCGATGCCTGAATTTTTCGCGCTTATTTTGACCCAATTATTTTGAGTATCTTATGAAGCATTCTATGGGTGCTTGGTTAGCGCTGCGATGCGCGCTAAATCCTGGCGCGGCAACGGGTATGGTGCTGGCAACAGCCCTATTTGGCATCGCCCCCCACGCCTGGGGTAGCGAACCGCCAAGCGAACAGCTGGTGGCAGAAAATACCTCTTCAAGCGATTTGTTTTCAGGCGCTCTACCTCAAAACGATTTATCTCAGGACATCGCTGGCGACCTGACCAGCCTCAGCTTTTCTTCAGAAAGGTTTTCTATAGAAAGCCATGCCTTAAGCCAGAAAACGCGGTTGAAGACCCCGTTCAGCGACGTCCAGCACCCCCAGCCAGGGACAGCGACGCTGAATTCAAACCCCGTGCTGGCCCAGACCGTGCCGCTGGCCAGCGATGACGACGAAACGCCTGGGGAGCTAGAGGCATCCGAGGAAAGCACAGAGGCGGATGCGGCTGGGGAGCATGCGATCGCGCCCATCCCGCAACCGCCCGCCGATCGCACAGCGCCAGCGCCATCTGTCCAGGATGTTGCTCAAACATCGACACCATCACCTGAGGCAACCCTGGCCCCGGCGGAGCGCTCTGAGGTGTTTGTGCAGGCGGCCTATTTGCAGGAGGGCAGCGAGGGGTCGGCGCGGCTGCGGGCGGAGGGCATTTACGTGCTCAGCCCGTCGGTATTCGCCGGGGCTACGGTTGACCTCAGCACCGGGCAGGCCTTTTCTGACACCGACCAGACCGGCCTCAGCCTGAGCGAGCTGTACCTGACCGCTTCGCCCGCCAACCTGAGCGAGCTGCGGTTCACGGTGGGGCTGATGGATTTGACCTCGTACCTCGATCGCAACAGCTTTGCCAAAGACTCGCTGACCCATTTCTTTAACCCGGTGTTTCAAACCAACCCGGCCCTGAGTACGGTGAATGTGGCCTCGCGCCCCGGTGCCCTGGTGAACTGGACCCCGGTGGATGCGGTGTCGCTGACCGCCACTGCGTTTTCGGCGAGCCGCAGCCTGAGTGATTTTGCCATCGACTCGTTTGCGGGCGAAGTGGGGGTGCGGTTTGGCAACGCCATCGTGCGGGGCACCTACGTCAACTCAATTGATGCGGGTCGTCGCGACGGGTTTAGCGAAATTTTTGCCATCGACCGGGGCAACGGCCAGTTTGGCCCCCTGCCAGGCGATCGCGAGACCGGCTTTGGCCTCAACGCCGAGGCCTTTATTCCCAACCTCAAGCTGGGCTTGTTTGGCCGCTACGGCTGGTACACCAACCAAACCCTGGGGGTCAGCGGCCAGACCTACAGCCTCGGCGTCAACGGGCTAGATGTGTTTATGCCGGGCGATCGCCTGGGGCTGGGCTACGGTCGCCAGCTCTCAAACAATGAGCTACGCCAGGCCAGCGGCGGCCCCATCCCCGACGTGTGGGAGCTATTTTACGACGCCCAAATTATTGACAACCTGCGAGCCGGGGTAAGTGTGCAGCAGCGCAATGCGTTTAGCGAAACTTACCTGGGCTTTCGGGTGCGCTACGACCTGATGTGGAACCCCTTGCGGAGGGCAGCGGAATGAAGAGGATCCCCCCCACCCCCCTTAAAAAGGGGGGGCATGAGCACCTGGACAATGGCAAAACTCCCCCCTCTCCCAAGGGGGGCTTTAAGAAGAATCCCTTACCTGAGGTAGCTGGGGGGATCTCCACAGCAGGTTTCCCAGCGTGGCAATTCCTTTGCATAGGAGCCCTCGTTATTGGGATAGAACTAGTCGCCAGCCCCCCCGCCCTGGCTCAGCGATCGCCCCAGACCAGCCAGGGCTATACCCTGCTCGATCGCGGCTGGGTAAATGATGCGATCGCGGCCTTTCAGGCGGCCCTGCGCCAGCAGCCCAACTCGGCTGAGGCTCGGCTGGGGCTGGCGATCGCCTACCAGAGGGCGGGTCGCGATGCCGACGCCTGGAGCGCTTACCAGGCAGTGCTACAAGTCAGCTCCGATAACGCTACCGCGCTGGCGGCTCTGGGGGAACTGGGCGGCTATCGACCCGAGTGGCAGCCCGGCGGCATTCAGGCTTTGTCTCGGCTTTTAAGCCAAAATCCTGGCAATACAGCTGCTCTCAGCCAGCGGGCGTTGCTCTACGGCTACCAGGGCCGTTTTACAGAATCTCTCACTGACTACGATATTTTGCTGGGGCGCGACCCATCCCCTCAGACCATGCTTGGAGCAGCGCAGATCTACGCCTTTAGCGGTGACTATGCCGGTGCTTTGGCCCTGTTTAACCGCTACCGGCAAACGGGTCAGCTGCCCACCGAGGCGTTAACCGCCTACGCGCTGGCGCTGCAAGAGACAGGGAACGCAGCGGGGGCGATCGCCCTGCTCGAACCCGAACTGCGGGAGCCTGGTCGCACCGACGATCTTTCCCTCACCATTCGCACCGGCCTGGCCAACACCTACGATGCCAGCGGCCAAACCGATCGAGCGCTGGAGCTACTAAATCCGCTGGTAGGCAGGGCTGACGCTCGACTGCCTCTGGCTCG
The DNA here is from genome assembly GCA_003017855.1 of filamentous cyanobacterium CCT1. GTDB lineage: Bacteria > Cyanobacteriota > Cyanobacteriia > Phormidesmidales > Phormidesmidaceae > Nodosilinea. The sequence continues at coordinate 2,676 of PYER01000312.1, read as the reverse complement.
GGCCTACAGCGCGATCGGTCGTCGCCAGCTCGACCCATCCCTATTTGAGCAAGCCACGGTGCTGTACCAGCAGGCTCTGGATGCCGCTACCGCCCCAAGCTATGGCCTGCGAATTGAGGTTGCTGACGTGCTGAGCGAATGGCCCGATACCGAACCCCTGGCCCTGGCCATGTTTCAGCAGCTAGCAGTGGAAAACCCCAACACCGCCAGCCTGAGGGTGAAGGCACACCTGCTGGCCTACAGGCTGGGTGCCGAAAGCGCAGCCACCGTAGCCAACCAGCTCTTGCCCCTGCTGTCGCCCCCGCCTTCCTCCGCCCCAGAACAGCGGGCCATTACCACCGCCCTGGTGCGGCTGGACAACCCCGACCCGGCCCTGCTGCCCATTTACGAAGCCATTGCAGCAGCAGTGGATGCCCCCCTGTTGACCTACCGCATCGCCCAGATCTACCTCAGCCAGGGCGAGTTGCTGGCAGCACGGGATGCTTTGAGCCGTTACCGAGCCACCGACATCGGCCAGAGTGACTGGGGCAGCGAGCTGCTGGTGGCCGACCTGGAACGCCAGCTCGGCGATCTAGAGGCCAGCGCCCGCCGCTATGAGAGCATTGTTGCGGCTCAGCCCAGCGATCAAGCTACCGCCGAGGCTCTGAGAGGTCTGGCGTTTGTGCGCACTTTGCAAGGTCAGCCCGAAGCGGCGCTGCCGGTGTATCTGGCTGCGATCGCAGCCAACCCCGACAACCCCGACTACCCCCTCGGCTACTCCCTGCTGGCCTATCGCACCGAGCAAATCACCGCCGCCGATGCCAGCCAAACCCTGACCACTTGGCTAGATTCTCAGCCATTGGACGACCCGCCCGCAGAACTGTTTGAGCTGGCGGGGGCACTTCCTGCCAACGGCGATCGCGCCAACCTCTACCAAACCCTGCTGGCCCAGCGTCCCGACGACCTCTGGCTGCGCTGGCGCACCATTGAGCTTTTAGCATTGACGGATCCAACAGCAGCCCAGGCCGAGCTTGAAGCGCTAGTTGCTGCTAACCCCGACGACCTGACCGTGTACTTCTTCCAGGGCGAGCTAGCCCAGCGCCAGGGCGACCTCCCCCTGGCTGCCACCGCTTACCAGCAGGTGCTAGAGCGCGAACCGGAAAATCTCGGTGCCCTGGCGGCCCTGGCCGGAGTGCAGTTTCAGCAGGGCAATTTGACCACCGCCCGCACCCTCTACAACCAGGTACTAGCGCTGGATCCTGACTATTGGGAGGCTCGATATGCGATCGCAGAACTCAACATTGCCGACGACCAAAAGCTCACGGCCCTGGACCAGCTGCAGCAGCTTCCCCCCCAAGCCGCCCCCATCAACCTCCAACAGCGCACCCAGGATGTGGAATTTGACCTGCTGCGCCGCCGCGGCTTTCAACCCAGCTGGGAGCGCTACTAACCCCGAATCCATTTCGCTAAACCCCCAGTTAAACCGGGCAAACACCGTAAAGCCCCTAGCTTGGCTTTGCCTACGCCCCTACATAACCCACCTCCCTGAAATCAGGGCTATACGCCCCACCCGCCTACCCACATACCCATCCACTCCCCCCACGGTGACTACCATGACGCGACTCTTCAACCTGCGGCGTTCTCGAACTCGCATGCTGCTCTCCATACTGCCCCTGGCTCTGGTGCTAGTGGCTGCCGCGCCCAGCTGCACCATTCAAACCGCCGCCTGTGCCTGCCTCAACACCGGGGAAGTAGCCCTCAGCCTACCCGTTGACAGCCCACAAAACGACCTGCTGATCGAAAGCTGGCAGGCCTACCGCAGCCGGTTCATTCAGGACGATGGCCGGGTGATTGACCGCGAAGACAGCGATCGCACCGTCTCCGAAGGCCAGGCTTACGCCATGCTGCGGGCCGTCGCTATCAACGACCCCGCCACCTTCGATCGCACCTATAGCTGGGCCAAAAACAACCTCGCCCGAGTGGATGAAGAAGGCACATCCACCGACCTGCTCTGGGCCTGGAAATGGGGTCAGCGCCCCGATGGCAGCTGGGGCACAGTGGATGCCAACTTCGCCACCGATGCCGATATCGACGCCGCCACCGCGCTGATTTTGGCCGCTCGGCGCTGGTCGTGCCCCCAGTACCTCGACGACGCCCGCGCCCTGCTGACGGACATTTGGGAGCACGGCACAGTGGAATTGCCCGACGGCACCCGCCAGCTCATTCCCGGCCCCGCCGAGGCCTTTCGCCTGGAGTCCGACCAGGTCATTCTCAACCCGTCGTATTTTGCCCCCGCCAGCTTTCGCCTGTTTGCCGAGGTAGACCCCGACCACAACTGGAACAGCCTGATTGACAGCGGCTACACCATGCTCAATGACCTGTCGGAGTTATCTACCACCGGCCTCCCCCCTGACTGGATCGCCTACAATCCGACCACCGACACCTATCGCCAGCTACCCCTCGACTACCCGCTGCAAAGCCGCTACAGCTTTGATGCTTTTCGAGTCTGGTGGCGAGTTGCACAGGACGCCGCCTGGTTTGCAGAACCCCGCGCCCAAGCCTACTTAGAGGCCCGCACCCCCGAACTGATTCGCCGCTGGCAGTACAACCGTCGCCTGCCCGCCCCCCTCACCCTCGACGGCAGTGCCGAAACCAGCTACGAAGCCACCGCCCACTACGCCATGGTCTACCTGGCCC
>PYER01000311.1 GCA_003017855.1 filamentous cyanobacterium CCT1 | reverse complement strand
GTGCCCGGGTGGGGGTGCGGGCCCACATCCAGCATCTCAAAGTCTATGCCAGCCTGGATGCGCTGGTGCAGCGCCGGGTTGATCCCCGGCTTGGGTACGTCATGCGAGGGGAAGCGCCGCTGGTCACCCAGCTTACCGGACGGTGGAATGCTGATCCCGAATACGGGAGCAAAATAGCGGCCTTCCTGCACCTGCTGTACGAATCGGTGGGGCTGATGTAGGTCACCTGTCAGACTGTCCTGGGCTGGGCAACTCTTCAAGGAGTCTGCCGTCATGGGTCAGATATGGATCCTGTTGTGCTGGGTTTAGCTATCGGTGATACCGTGAAAAGCGCTGCCGGGTTCCCAAACACGTTCTTCTACGTTGTGCGTTAACCGATGACTTTACTTCGCCAATTTTCCGTCTGTGGGCTGCCGACCAACCGTACCCTAGCCTGGCTCAAGTCCGGGCTCAAGCACGGCCTTGGTCTATCGGTGCTGTGGTGGCTGTTAGCGCTGCCTGCCCTCGCGGTCGAAATGCGGGTGGCCGTGGGCGATCGCCTCAGTCAGGCTGTAGTCGGCAGTTCGACCCCAGCGATCATCAAGAATGGCGCGGGCCAGGGGGTGGGCCAAATTCCCCAGGGGCGATCGATCACCATTACCCCCTCGGGGGGCGGTCTGCGGCTGGCCGACTGGCAGGGACAGGCCTTTTGGGTCGAGCCTACCGGCGGCGGCTACATCTTTATCAACGACAAGTGGTACCGGGGCAAGGTGCTGGTGGTGCCCATCGACGGCAAAGTGACGGCGGTCAACTGGGTCGATCTCGAAGCCTACCTGTACGGCGTCGTCGGTAGCGAAATGCCCGCCAGCTGGCACCAGGAGGCCCTCAAGGCCCAGGCGGTAGCGGCCCGCTCCTACGCGCTGTATCGACGCGATCGCACCCAGAATGACCTGTTTGATGTCGGGGGCACCACCGCGCACCAGGTCTACCAGGGGCTGGCCGCCGAAACCCCTTCTATACAGGCAGCCGTCAGCGCGACCCAGGGCCAGGTGCTCACCTACCAGGGCCGCGTCATTGAGGCTGTCTTCCACTCTGCCTCCGGGGGACACACCGAAAATTCTGAAGATATCTGGCAGCGGGCCGCCCCCTACCTGCGCGGCGTGGCCGACTATGACCAGGATGCCCCGGTATTTCAGTGGTCTGAGACCTTTTCAACCCAGCAGATTGAGCAGCGCATTACCGGTATTGGTCGCCTGCAGTCGGTCGCTACCGAGCGGGCTACCCCACGCGGGCGGATTGTTTCCATTCGGCTGCAGGGCACCCAGGGCAGCCGAACCCTGACGGGCACCGAGCTACGCCAGGCGCTGGGCCTGCGCAGCACGCTGTGTTCACTCACCCTATCGGGCGACACCCTGCGCGTGGATGGTCGCGGCTACGGCCACGGCCTGGGCATGAGCCAGTGGGGCGCACGAGGGCTCGCAACCCGAGGCTACAACTACCAGCAAATTTTGGCCTACTACTACCAGGGCACGGCGCTTTCTAATGTGCGGGTCGCCAGTTTGCAAAAACAGAGTGTGCCGCTGCTGCCCTCGCCCGAGGCGCTGCGGCCAGCCCCAGGACAGTAGTAACCTGGCAATTTGGGTTGCGATCGCGCGGCTCAATGTGCTACTTTCTATGTCTGCGCGGACGTATAGCTCAGTTGGTTAGAGCACCACGTTGACATCGTGGGGGTCACTGGTTCGAGTCCAGTTACGTCCATCCCCTGGAAAGCCTCTGTTTCAAGGCATTTAGCGATTGCTCCTTGTGTGTGGTCGCACCTAAGAATGGGTATGCGCTTAACGGATTTAAACGGAACAATCAGGGTTTTAGCGCTTCAATGGGTACAGAATGGGTACCCAAAATGGCTAGAACTCCCAAAGGTGAAGTTTCAATTGAGAACATAGACGGCTGGATTCGCCTGAGATGGCGGCACCAAGGGCAGCGCAAAACGATGAGCCTGGGCCTCCGCCATGACCCGGTGAATCTGGCGGTAGCGCAGCAGCGGGCTAATCAGATTCATCTGGACATCATTTCGGGCAACTATGACCCAACGTTGTCCAAGTACAAGAGCGATCGCAGCCAGCAGCTCCAGGCGATCGGGGCTGTTGACCTTTTCAAGCGGTATAGCGAGTGGAAGGTTAAACAGGTACAAACTCGTACCCTTGAAAAGTACTGGGGTCTGGTGAACTGGTTAAAAGAGTATTTTGGCGATCGCGCTGTTGAAGAAGAAGATGCCCCGGAATTTATTGCCTACCTCATGGAGAACTTGGCACCCAGAACAGCTAAAGAGCGCCTGGATCTTTTGGATTCAGCATGGCTCTGGGGTATTGAGAAGGGGCTGCTAACAGATAACCCCTGGGCAGATATGCGCCTCAGAAATCCGCCCCAGCAAAAGCGTAAGGCTTTTACCAAGGATGAAGTGCATGGCATTCTCAAGGGCTTTGCAGAGAATTATTACTACTGCCACTACACCGACTATGTGCGCTTCAAGTTGTCGACCGGATGCCGCACAGGGGAAGCCAACGGTTTACGGTGGCGACACCTAAATGAGAATTGCACCGTGGTGTGGTTTGGGGAAACCCACACCCATGGCCAGTTTAAGGACACCAAAACCGGCAAGGCTAGAGAGGTCAAACTATCGGCTTCCCTGTCTAAGTTGTTGCGATCGCGCATGCCTGCCGATCCTGACCCAGACGCGCTGGTGTTCCCTGGTCCAGAGGGTGGACCGATGACCGAGGGCAACTTCAGCAAGCGGGCATGGAGAAAGGTGCTGGAGGCCCAGGCGGTGACTTACCGAATTCCTTACAATACCCGCCACACCTTTATCAGTCATGCCCTTGAAGCAGGGATGAGCCCCGTTGAGGTGGCCGCCATCACTGGCCACAACCTGAAAACGCTGTACGAAAACTACGCCGGTCTGATCAAAACCCACCCCACCACGCCGGAGCTGTTTTGATTTTCTTTTTTCTCAGTGCTGGGCAGTATGGGTAAACCCCCTACACGCCCTACACAATTCATGCACTGCAAGGGGTTCAGAATTTATCTAGGCCTACGCAACCCCTACATAGGGCCACCCCAAACTCTACACAGGGGCAAAAAAGAGGCTACGAGGCCTCGGTGGTGATCATCGCTTGCGGCTAAGGGGCCGTTTTTGGCCACTGGGAAGACTGCGCCTGAAGTTCTCGATCGCAGCCTGGTGGGTCTCGGGGGCCTCTTGGTTCACCAGCCAGTCAAGGATCATCTCCCTGATGTAGAGCACGGGGGCCGTGGGGCCGCGACCGCGTTTAACATAGTGAACGCCGTGAATCCAGCTATCGCGCAGGGTCTTGAGGGAGTCTGGCTTACAGCGCAGCAGCTCGCAGGCTTCATCGGTGGTGAGTAGACCAATTTGCATGGTCAGCCTCCACAGGTATGAGCCAGGTGAGTTGGGCATCGATGCACCGCTGCATCCCTGGTAGATGACATCGGCTAGGGGCATACCTTCAAGGCTGTAGATCCGGGTAATGGTGCCCTGTTGCCGATGAGCTGTATGCCAGGGCATGTTGAGAATTACTGTCTGGCCTCCGGTGGGTACCCAGCCCAGGGGGCGACATTGCGTGAGTGGGTAGAGCACCCCGGCACAGAGCAGACAGCGATCACCCGTCTGGGGATGCTTCACCCGGCGCTCTACAACCCGCACCTTAGGGCCGAACTCAGTGTTGATGCAGACGTAGTCGCCGGTTTGGGGAATGGTTTCGGTACCCATCTACCAGTCCTCCAGCGTGTCGGCATTAGCAGTCAAGGTTCTGAGTGCCGCAGGTGCGGGGTACAGGATCGGTGGCGGCGGTGGCGGCAGTGGCTGACTACTGTCAATATCCGCAGCGGTAACCGTGCCTGCCCTCCCCTTCAGCGCAGTCTCGACAGTGCAGGGAATGGGTTCGTCGATGACTTCAGTGGGCGATGCGGTTAAGTCGTCGGGGTCGGGCTGGACAAGGGTTGTTTGAACCAAGCGGATGTTGGTGAGGCCACTCCCAGAGCGTGAGTTCGCCCGTTTTCGTTTCACATCTAGCCCGAGGGTTTTCTGGAGCAGGTTCTCCAGGGCAACCGAGAAATTCTGCATGCTGATGGGTTTCACCGCAACGGCGTCGCAGTATTTGATGTAGTTGGGGTAGAGGCAGATTCGGGAAGAGTTGTTTTTGTCCCCGGTTTTAGTCCAGGCACCCGGCTCATAGACAATCCATTCGTTCACCCACTGGGCCAAGCTATCGGTGTTGAGCAGGCTATCGGCCTGAAACTGGGCCATGGCCTCAACCTTGGCCTGCGGATTTTTGATGTAGGCCTCCATCAGTTCGTCGGGCATGGCCATCACCCAGTTGAATACCCCAGGCAAAAATGGGGCCAGCTCCCCTCGCAGGCCGCCATCGGGGGCAAAGTCGAGTAGTGAGCGCCGCTCATCTTCTGGCACCACCTGCGTGAAATAAACTGGGATCCGCCGCCTAAATAGAGCATTGGTGCGATCGCTGGCGATGGTCTCCTTGTTGGTGGCTACCATGACCCAGCCTTCGAGAGTAAAACCGTCGGTGTAGTCGGCATTTTCACCCTTCCGCTCCCAAGGGATATAGTCTTCGCCGGTCATCTGCTTGAGCACATCAACAGCGGTAGGGTTGTAGTCGGCATCGGGAATGAAAATCAACCGTTTGCCCATAAACCGAGCTGTTTCAAAGCGGCTGCTGGCGATGCGTGACAGGGAGGTGCTGACGGTGTTGGAACGCCCCAGCAGCGCCTGAATTAAGCGAATCAGGGTGCCCTTGCCCGTTCCCCCAGGGCCGATCAACTCCAGGTAGCGCTGAAAATCCGTTCGGCCCAACACCATCGCCTTGATACAGGCCCGGAGCAGCTGCACCACCAGCTCATCCCCGTTACAGGTGGCTTTGAGCCAGTCGAGCACCGGATCGCAGGTTGCGTCAGGAACGTAGTCGTAGGGCAATTGCCAGGTGAAGCCGTAGGCAGGGCTGTGGTCTAGCAGGGTATTATCGGCAATGCGCAAAACGCCATTTTGGAAGGGAATTAGGCCGTAGGACGCTGGCCATGAGCGCACCGCTACCCGTTGACTGAAGAGGTTGACGGTGCTGTCTACCGCAGCCTGGCCATATTCACCGGCTGCACCAGCAGCATCCAGCTCTCGCTGTACTAGCTCCTTAACTTCGCGATCGCTGACCCGCTCCCACCGCCCTTGCTTGTAGGTATAGAAGCTGGAAAAATCCAGCCGATACTTGAGTTGGTCGCCCCAGTGAGACTCCATCAGAGCGGCTAGTTTGCCCGCTGGGGGCAAGGAAATTTCTTTGCGGCCAAAGGTTAAAGCCTCATCAAAGCAATTGGTGACTGGCCATGAACCGGTTAGGGCGTCTCTGGCCTCGGCTTTGCGGGCTGCGAGCCACTGTTGTCTTTCCGCGTCTCGAAAGGGCTGGAGGGCCAGCCTTCGAAGGAATTGAATATCAGGTTTTTTGAGTTTGGCGTCGTTCTCTTTCGAGTGGGCCAGACAAAACGCTTCTACCCGGCTTCTCAACTCGGGACAGTTACGGTCTAGGTGCCAGGTGAGTCGCCACAGCTTTTTATAGAGCTGGGTCAGGGTTTCGCAGTGCTTGGGCAGCGTTGCTCGGCTTAGATAATCGAGCCAATCGATCAAGAACTGTCGTGGGGCCTGAGCATTAGCTAGCAGGTTGTTAAATCCGCTCTGGTCATAGCCTGAGTTAAAGAACTCAGTAAACCCAGCTTTATCGCCCGCATCTTCTGGGATGAGCGCAATCTTGCCTTTGAGGTGCAGGCCGCCTTTGATGAGCGCTTGAGCCACATTGGCATTGCGCAAACCGTCAGAATCGAATACCAAGGTGAGCCCGAGCCCCTGGGGGAGGATGCTGGGGACGTGAGTGACACCTGCGATCGCCCCTACTGGCTTACCACCTCGAATAGTGGCCAAGAAAGCATCCTTCCACCCCTCGGTAATGGCGGCTAAGTCTGATAACTGGCAGCCCTTTGGGATCCAGATGCAGGGCTTGGCTATGCCTTTGCGAGGGCTAAGGTATTTGGGCATGCTGGGGTCAGGGCCGTCTAATCGCAGTTGCCCAAAGCCGTTGCCAAAGGGGAACCAAATGCCGCTGGTGACATTGTTGGAGTAGCCCAGCAGTGCGATCGCCTCGCGCTGGGAAACCGATCGCACACCGTAGTCTTTAACGGCTTGGTCAATTTCTGCTGGTGTCCAGCCGTCGTCCACAAAGTGCTGTTGGTGGAGAGTGTTTAGCATAGCTGCACCTCGCGGAGGGGGCGAGCTGTGCAAAGCCTACTATCGGCTTTTCTCTGAATAGAGGGGAGTAGGAATAATTGGCGGCTACGTTGGATCCGTTTTTCTGCTCCTGATAGAGTTATAGTCTCTCTCAGCGGTGTTAAACTTGGTTTAGGCATTCTGGTTGGCCTAAGGCCAGGGCAAACGCATACTCACCCAGCCCCAGCGAGGACTTTGGTGAGATAAGTGTTATCCCAGCCAGCTTTAAGGCGTTTCGCCTTCTTGCCAACCTTGGCTGAGGATTCTCGTGAGAGCAGGTTGAGGGCCATATGCCGAATGACGGCCATGTTGTGGGGAGCATAGCCTGCGCGAATGCGGG
>PYER01000310.1 GCA_003017855.1 filamentous cyanobacterium CCT1 | reverse complement strand
GTCCTGTAGCAGTTCTTCAACCACAAACAGCACCCCGGCTATGGGCGCATTGAACCCCGCCGCCAGACCCGCCGCCGCCCCCGCCGAGATCAGCTGCCGCCGATACTCAGGCGATGTGGGTACCCAGCGGCTAAGCTGCGCCGCCAGCGCCGCCCCAATCTGTACGGTTGGCCCCTGTCGCCCTAGCGATAGCCCCGACCCCAGCGCCAGCAGTGTGCTGCTCAGCTTCACCAGCGCCACCCGCAGGTTGAGCGGCATTTTGGCAAAGCCCAGAGCCGCCTTCACCTGGGGAATGCCGCTGCCCGCTGCCTCGGGGGCGAGTCGCTCAACTAAAAAGCCCGACAGCCAGCCGCCAATCAGACCGATCGCAGGCAGCACCAGCCCCAGCGGCAGCTCACTCGTTGTGCGCCACAGGGCCAGTCGCTCAACCCCCTGCTTGAGCAGGACCGCCGCTAAGCCCGACACCAGCCCAATCACGCACGCCTCAACAATGGCAACCCGCTTGCGGCTCAGCAACGGCTCCAGGCGTTTTTGCAACATTGGACTAGCAGCGGTAGGGGGCAGAACAGTGGGTATGGCGCTAACCCAAAGTGTAGCCCTTCAGGCTGCCCTGGCCCTAGGGATGCAGCTCACAGTCGGGGAAACGGCCCAGCCCATTGGCTTCCACAATGGCGTTGCGGCACCGCAGCGGCGATTTGCCGGTCAAATCGGACAGTCGCTTCAGACTGATGGCAGGCGAAGACGAGTGAGGAGCCTTCATGTAGAGCTTGTAAGCCGCTTCTAGCACCTGATCGTCGAGCAACAGGGGTCTAACAGTCGAACTAATAACGTCTAGCATGGCGGTAGGGGAACTCTATACCTAAGCATATTTACTGAAATTGGTCGTCAACCCGTCTGCCCTGGGGCAGGTTTTGGGGGGCGCGGAGGGAGGAGGCAGGGAGTGCGTAGGTGCGTGGGTTGATGGTCCCTAAGCGGAGTCGTTCGCGTTAGCGTCTCCCGTAGGGAGAAAGGGGGTGGATGGGTGATGGTTGGTCCCTGAGCGGAGTCGTTTGTCCTGTGGACAAGCTTCGCCAACGCGTTAGCGTCTCCCGAAGGAAGAAAGGGGGCAGATGCGTGGATGCGTGGTGGTCCCTGAGCGGAGTCGAAGGGTAGGGTACGTGGGTGCGTATAGCAGCTTTTGGCAAAGTGAGGATGAAAAATCCAAAATCTAAAATCCCCAAGTCTCCAGGCTTTCAGCTAGCAAGGATGCGCTGGCGGGCAAAGTTGTTTATGCTGTCGATGACGGATTTTAGGGAACGCTATGGAACTGCAGATGATTCGCGATCGCATTGCCACGATTCGCTCCAAGCGGGAGGCGCTGATTCAGCTGCTTGAGCAGCCTGACCTGGGCACCCTGCGCATTGACGTCAACCAGGCGATCGAAGAGATGGATGATCTGCTGGAAGAATTTGACCGCACCTTTCCGATGGGATGACCAAGGAAATGATAGGTTGAGATTTGGATCGCGATAAACAGATCGCGATAAGTCTGCTTAAATCCGGTTGAAGTTTGCCAGTGGCAGCACATAACCTGAACTAGGCGGATTAACGTCCTCATCTATCAACTACCTGAACTCCGCTCAACTCACTATGGCCACCAGCTACACCGTCGAAATTCACCACCAAGGCGCGACGCAGACCATCACCGTACCCGAAGACCAGACCATTCTCGCTGCGGCCCAGGCGGCGGGTCTCGATCTGCCGACCTCTTGCGGAGCGGGTGTCTGCACCACCTGCGCGGCCCTGGTGCTAGAAGGTGAGGTCGAGCAGAGCGACGGCATGGGGGTGAGCACTGAACTGCAAGCCGAGGGGTACGCGCTGCTGTGCGTGGCCTACCCCCGCTCCGATATCAAGCTGGAGACCGAAAAAGAAGAAATTGTCTACCAGAAACAGTTCGGCCAGGGCTGATTGGTAGGGCCAATTTGTAGGGTGGGCATTGCCCACTATTAGCTTTTGGAAGAGGCGAGGTAGGGCCAACAATCTAAGCCTATTGGTTTAGGCAGACCTGATCGCTGCACTCTTGCGTCATTCAGTGGTGGGCATTGCCCACCCTACCCAAGGCGGCGCCAGTACTAAAAATTAGGGTTCTTGTAGGTTGGGTGAAACGCAGTGTAACCCAACAGCAGTCAATCTTTTTGGGCTCTGCTAGTGCGTCACTCAACCTCCTACAAATTTAGTTTTGACAGACCACTAGGCTAGGTGAGGTTTCGACAGGATTAGTTGACCGATGGTACTAGCGACTCACTTCATAACGATCAACATTCCTCTTGAAAATGGGGATCTGGTTGGCGCCATTGAAGCGGCCCTAGCTGAGCGGGGTGAACCTCTGCGCTGGGCCATTACCCAAGTGAACGCGGCGGCTCAAACTGCCACAGTAGAGGCAGTGGTGACAACCCTTTCTAATCCCTAAGGTTATGACTCAAGCTGTGCCTACCCAATCTGCAACCAGTCGTCCCTACACTGCGGTGCTGGTGGTACCGACAGGCATTGGCGCGGCAGTGGGGGGCTACGCCGGAGATGCGCTGCCGGTGGCGCGTGCGATCGCCTCAGTGGTCGACACCCTGATTACCCACCCCAACGTGATGAACGGGGCGCAGCTCTACTGGCCCTTGCCCAATGCCTACTACGTTGAGGGCTACGGGCTAGACCAGTTTGCGGCGGGGCGCTGGGGGCTGGCGCCGGTCCACCGCAACCGCATTGGCCTGGTGCTGGATGCGGCGATTGAAGACGACCTGCGCTGGCGGCACCTGCAGGCAGCTGATGCGGCGCGGGCCACCCTGGGGCTGGATTTAACCGACTACGTAGTCACCGATGCACCCCTGGAGGTTGAGCTGCGCAGTGCCGAGTCGGGGGCGACCTGGGGCACCATTGGGCGACCCGACAGCCTGCTGCGGGCGGCGGAGCGGGCGATCGCGGCCGGCGCAGAGGCGATCGCCGTCGTGGCTCGCTTTCCTGACGACACTGATGCCGATGCCCTGCAAGACTACCGCCAGGGGCACGGGGTCGATCCACTGGCCGGGGCCGAGGCGGTGATTAGCCACATGGTGGTGCGTACCCTGAGACGGCCCTGCGCCCATGCCCCGGCCCTCAGCCCGCTGCCGTTAGATACCTCCATTTCGCCCAAGTCGGCAGCTGAAGAAATCGGCTATACTTTCCTGCCCTGCGTGCTGGCGGGGCTGAGTCGGGCACCTCAGTTTGTGGTTGATCCCAGGCTGAGCGGTTCTGGCGCGGGCTCTGGTGCGACCCTCTGGGCCGACCAGGTCGATGCCATTGTGGTGCCGGCCAGCGCCTGCGGCGGTAGTGCACTGCTGAGTTTGAGTCACCGGGCGCTGGCGATCGCCGTCGAGGCCAACACCACCGCCCTGGCGGTCAGCCCAGAAGCCCTGGGCATCGCTGCGGTGCGGGTGGGGTCTTACCTGGAAGCGGTGGGGCTCTTGGCCGCCCATCGAGCCGGGGTTCACCCCCAGGCGCTGACGGCTCAAATGTCCAAGCTCAAAGAGTTTCACTCGGCTGCAGAGGTTCATCCCTTGGGCAGATAGAAACCTCAAACCACCTTTCTACAATGGGTTTGGAGGAGGTTGTTTAGGATTGTGGCAAGCCATGGCCCAATCCTGTGATGGTGAACCACGACTGGAGAAGCAATTGCCAGGCGGCTCAGACGGCATCTCACCTCAAACAAGGCCCACGGCTGCTATCGTCAAAGCCATCGCTCGGCTCTAGCGCTGGTGGCCCGGTAAGCTGATTTGGCCTAACCTCCGCTGTTGTCACAGGATCACGTTATGCCAAAACGCACCGTCAACGTCTTACTGGTCGAAGATGACGAAGTAGACGTGATGAACGTAAAGCGGGCCTTCAGGCGCAACCACATTGATAATCCACTGTACGTTGCCAGCAACGGGTTAGACGCGCTTTCGATGCTACGCGGCAGCGACTCAGAGCCGCCCTCTGTACCGAAGCATCGGCGGTTGGTGCTGCTCGATATCAACATGCCGATGATGAATGGGTTAGAGTTTTTGCAGGAGCTGCGCCAGGATGCCGCCCTGAAGTCGACTCCCGTGGTGGTATTGACGACCTCTGATGCCGACCAGGACAGGCTGGAGGCCTACCGCCTGAACGTAGCCGGTTATATCTTAAAGCCGGTGACATTTGCTACCTTTTCAGAGGTGATGGCGTCACTCAACCAGTACTGGGCACTGTGTGAGATTCCCTAGACAGGCCCATTGACGGCCACCGGAGGCCAGGAAGGGCTAAGTGAATGGGTAAAGTGCTGGATATTTTGCTGGTAGACGATGACGCAGTCGATCGCATGGCCATTCGCCGGGCTCTAGACCGCGCTGATTTGGCGGTACAGGTGACCGAGGTCAACAATGCCGAGGAGGCGATCGCACACTTAAATAGCTCTTCCTACGACTGCGTATTTTTAGACTATCGCCTGCCCGAACAGGACGGGCTTTCGCTGATTCGGCAGTGGCGTGCCGAGGGGGTCACCATTCCGCTGGTGGTGTTAACCGGCCAGGGCGATGAGCAGATCGCCGTTGATTTGATGAAGGCCGGAGCCAGCGACTACCTGATCAAAACCCGGGTCTCTCCCGATCGCCTGGCGCTGCTGTTGCGCAATGCCCTGCGGGTCTACGAGGCCGAACAGCGAGAAGCCTCAGCCCTGGCTCAGCTCCAGCAAACCAATATTCTGCTCACCAAGCAAAACGAAGAGCTAGAAGATCAGCGCCGCTACATTGAAGATCAAAACTTCAAGCTGATCGAAGCCTACCGGGTGAAGTCAGAGTTTTTGGCCACCATGTCCCACGAGCTGCGCACGCCCCTGAACGCCATTTTGGGCTTTTCGCAAATTCTCGATAGTCAGTCGAAGGGGCCGCTCACCTGCCAGCAGGCCGAAATGGTCAAGCGCATTTTTACCAACGGCAAAAACCTGCTCAGCCTGGTCAACGACATTCTAGACCTGTCTAAGCTAGAGGCCCAGCGGCTGACGCTGGCCCCCACCCCAATCGACCTGCACAGGCTGATCGAGGCGACGCTGTCTGATCTGCGATCGCTGGCCGACGGCAAGACCCTGACCCTCAAGAGCGATCTCGCCCTCAGCGATCCCATCGTCATCAACGACGAGCACCGCCTGCGCCAGGTGCTGATCAACTTGGTTTCCAACGCGATCAAATTCACCGATCGCGGCCAGGTGCGGGTCAGCGTGACCGAGAGTGGCCCCAGCCACATTACCGTAACCGTCGAAGATACCGGCATTGGTATTGCCAAAGACCAGCTGCCCCATATTTTTGAAGCCTTTCGCCAGGTCGATCAAACCATTCGCCGCCCGCGCCCCGGCACCGGCCTGGGGCTTGCGATCGTGCATTCCCTGGTCACGGTCATGGGAGGCGCGATCGCCGTCGACAGCCAGCCAGGACAGGGCACTACCTTTACCGTGACCCTGCCCCGGCAGATTGCCGCTTTGCCCTCCAGCGAAACCTTTGGGCTTGAGGTCTGGTAGACCCTTGCCTTGCCCCAAACCCTTGCCTCCGAGACAAGATATAGCCTTCACAAACTTCAGCAATTTGGCTGTGGTTTTAGCTGGCAACGTGGGAAAATAAAGGGCGCATTTTTTGGAAAACTGCCTGTGAAAGCTCTTGTAGTCGGCAACGGTGGCCGTGAACATACCCTGGCCTGGTCGCTGCTGCAATCGCCCCGCATCACCGAGGTGGTCTGCGTGCCCGGCAACGGCGGCACCGCCACCCTACCCCACTGCCGCAACCTGGCCATGAACCCCGACGCCTTTGAGGGCATCGCTCGCTTTGCCCTAGTCAACAACCTGGAGCTGGTCGTGGTTGGCCCCGAGCAGCCCCTGGCAGACGGCATTACCGACTACCTGCAAAAGCAGGGGCTCAAGGTGTTTGGCCCAGTCCAGGCCGGGGCTCAGATTGAGGCCAGCAAAGCCTGGGCCAAGGCGCTGATGGTTGAGGCCGGCATTCCCACCGCCCGAGCAGAGGTCTTTACGGACGAAGCAGCGGCTCTGGCCTACCTGAAGCAGGAAGGTGCCCCCATCGTGGTGAAGGCCGACGGGCTAGCGGCGGGCAAAGGCGTGACCGTAGCGCAAACCCTAGAAGAAGCGACCCTGGCGGTCAGCGACGCCTTTAGCGGTCGGTTTGGCGACGCGGGCCATCAGGTGGTCATCGAAGAATTTATGACCGGGCAGGAAGCCTCGGTGCTGGCCGTGACCGACGGACAAACCATTCGCCCCCTGGTGCCCGCCCAGGACCACAAAGCGATCGGTGAGGGCGACACCGGCCCAAATACCGGCGGCATGGGGGCCTATGCGCCCACGCCAGTGGTGACGCCGGAGATCATGGCGCGGGTGCAGAGCGAGGTGCTCGAGCCTGCGATCGCTACCCTGCGCCGCCGAGGCATTGACTATCGCGGTGTACTCTACGCCGGGCTAATGATTACCCCCGAGGGCGATCCCAAGGTGGTGGAGTTTAACTGTCGCTTTGGCGACCCCGAGACCCAGGCGGTGCTGCCCCTGCTCGAAACGCCCCTGGACGAAGTGATGCTGGCCTGTATCGAAGGACGGCTGGACAAGCTGGAACTCCAGTGGAAGCCAGGTGCTGCCGCCTGCGTGGTGGG
>PYER01000309.1 GCA_003017855.1 filamentous cyanobacterium CCT1 | reverse complement strand
AGATGTGTATAAGAGACAGGCTGAACCCAGTGGCAGGTGTCTTCGGCATTGCTGCCCAGGCTGGTCAAATTATCGACAAGCACCAGATCGGGCGGATGGCTCTGGATGTCGGCGAGCAGGCGATCGCGCTCAGGCCGGTCACGGGGCTCTGTTGACAACGCTACATCGGTGTAGACCCGTTCCACCAATGCCAGGATTTCATCCCCAGACGCTTCAAGGGGGTGAGATCCTGGGATATCGGCCTCTCGGTAGCGGTAGGCGACAATGCGCATGGCCTAGAACGCTTGCTTCAGCGCTTCACGCAGAGCCAGAGCCTGGTCGTCGTTGTCGCTGGCGACGACCACCATCACCGTAGTGATGGCGGGCTGGCTCTCGACACACACGAACATGGCCGTCACCGTCTCAGAACGCCCCGCTATGCTGGTGGCATCGTTTTGGATCGGCTCTAGTCCCTGCGACGCCAGCGCCTGACTGGCCTGGCTCAGGCACTGGGCGGTGTCGATGCCTAGCACCTGCCAGGCGTAGTGCATCCCTGGCGGGGCCGATTGGGCGGCAGGGACTGTGGTGGCCAGGCCCAACCCGCCCAGCAGCGCCGTCAGCAAATAGGTCATTGAAATCATCGGGGTTTTCTCATCGCTGCGGCTTTAGTTTGTGGCTCTGGGCAGAACTACCCTGTGTCGATGATACTGCGCGGCATTAGATTCTACCGTTGGCCCAGGTCATCGGCTCTAGGTCGTGGCAAGATAGGTGGGTAGGTTTCGGCCCTGGGTTGAAGCCCCGGCCATTGCGTTTCTCAGAGGCGGTTTTGCAGATTACATTTTTGGGTACCAGTTCTGGCGTGCCAACCCGCGCCCGCAACGTGTCGAGCGTGGCCCTGCGGCTGCCCCAGCGGGCCGAGGTGTGGCTGTTTGACTGCGGTGAGGGCACCCAGCACCAGTTTCTGCGCAGTGAGTTTAAGTCGAGCCAAATTCGCCGCATTTTTATCACCCACATGCACGGCGACCACATTTTTGGCCTGATGGGGCTGCTGGCCAGCTGCGGACTGGCGGGCAACCGGCAGCAGCGCATTGATATCTACGGCCCAAAACCGCTAAACGACTATTTGCAGGCTAGCCGCCGCTATTCGCAAACCCACTTTTCGCTGCCGATCAAAATTCACGCCGTCGAACCGGGGCTGGTGTTTGAGGATGAGGAGTTTCGGGTGGTGTGCGACCTGCTGGAGCACCGGGTGCCCGCCTACGGCTATCGCATCGAAGAGCGCGATCGCCCCGGCCACTTCGACGTCAAGCGCGCCCAGGCCATGGGCATTCCCGCTGGACCCGTCTACGGGCAGCTGAAGCGGGGGCAGCGGGTGACGCTTGCCGATGGTCGCACCATCAACGGAGCTGACCTCTGCGGCCCAGACCTAGTGGGGCGCAAGCTGGCGTACTGCACCGATACCATTTACTGCGATCGCGCCGTTGATCTAGCCACCAAAGCCGACGTACTGATTCACGAGGCCACCTTCTCCCACCGCGATGCCGATCTGGCCTACCAGCGACTGCACTCGACCTCCACCATGGCGGCCCAGGTGGCCCTCAGCGCCCAGGCGAAGCAGCTGATTATGACCCACTTCAGCCCCCGCTACGCCCCCGGCAACGACATTCAGCTGCCCGATTTGCTGGCCGAGGCCAGGGCCATTTTCCCAAATACGGTCATGGCCCACGACTTCATGGTCTACGACATTCCCCGCCAGGACGAGAAGGTGCTGGCCTCGTCATCGGTGTAGGCGCTGCGCTGTCGGTCAACATTCACTTGATGCTGACTTTTGGTGCTGACTACTTGACTACCCCTTCGCGGTGCCCAGCCGCTGTCTCAGATCGGTGAGCTGCTGCTGGTTATCGACCGCGGTGCGGGGCATGGGCATGTCGGTATTGGGCCAGCTAGGCAGGTCATCGCAGGGGCAGAGGGAGGTCATGGTGCCTGCGGTGGGGATAGCGATGGGCATCTCGCAGCGGGCGCAGGGGGTGATGTCCCACATGGGCGACAGCATCTCCGCGATGCTCTGGGTAGTGCCCTTGAGGTAGCAGTCTCGACCGCTGGTGACCATAATCTTGTGCCAGCAGTCCTCAAACGACTGGCTGTAGCGACCGTTTTGAAAAATAGGATCGGGCAGACAATCGCCTCGATTTTCAGCCAGCACCACGGGCTTACCCAGCTGAAACCAGTGGGCCAAAAAGTTTCTGATTTGATCTTGGGAAGCCATCGATACCATACTCCTGGTTATATCGCCGGGGCTGTCTCTGAGTTCAGCAAGGCGTTAGTTGACCCAATCCCACCTGATCGGGCAGGCGATCGGCCAGCGGGTCACTGGGAAAAATCTGATCCGGCCTATGCCCTCATCCTAGCGGTTGCCTGGGCGGGCTACAGAGAACTACCGATATTCTTCGGAAAGTTTGGGGTCGCTGCAACTTCCTCGGTCTGGTTATTGCACCAGTCCAAAGGAGGATACTACACCTGGCCGTGACGAGGGGCACGTGCTGTACTGCCAAAATCCAGGCTGGCCGCAGAATACAGCCTATTTGCCGAGTCGTTAAACAAGCCTCAGACAGGGTCTGTGGCTTTGCTTAACGAAAGTTTGCAGAGGCCTGCCGCGATCGCTAAAAGTGCGGCACAAACAGATAAAGTAGCCCTATGTATGACGACGATCTCACAACCCTAAACCCCGACCTGGAGTTTGCCGACCCCCTCGACGCGCTCGGCCCCGTAGAGGAGGCGCAGGCACCCCAGTACGACCCCGAAGCCATGCTGCCTTTGCTAACGGCAGCCGATCCGCAGCAGCGGATGCTGGCGGCGCGGGCTTTTTGCGAGGTAGAAGACAGCCGAGCGATAGCCCCCCTGACGGCCCTGCTCACCGACCTCTGTCCCCTGGTGCGGGTGAGCGCCGCCTACGCCCTGGGCCGCAATCCTGATGCGTCAGCGGTAGAGCCGCTCATCGCCCAGCTGGCCTCCGACTGGAACGGCTACGTGCGCAAGGGGCTGGTGTGGGCCCTGGGCAATGCTCACGACGCGCGATCGCTGCTGCCTTTAATCGAAGCGCTGCGCACCGATATCTCGGCGGTGCGGCTGTGGGCCGCCAGCGCCCTGGCTCAAATGGCTCAGGTCAGCTATGAGTCGGTGATTGCCGCTATTCCGCCCTTGATTGAAGGCCTGCGCCGCGACCCGGTACCGGCAGTGCGCAGCAACTGCGCCTGGGCCGTGGGCCAGCTCTGCCGCGAGCTGCCCTCTAACGTGGTCTACCACACCGCGATCGATGCGCTGATCGAGAGCTTTGCTGAAGAAGACGACCTGGGGGTACGCGAAGATGCCCGCACGGCACTGCTCAAAGTGGGCGACACCCGAGGGCTGCAAACCATCGAAGAAATTGAGCAGGACGGATTTTTCTTCTAGGGTTTTCTTTGCGGCAGCTGGATTGTGGACCAACCTAGCCTCAGCCTGAGTCGGCCTCTTTCTGCTGAGGATATAGGCCGCTAGCGGAATCCCAATGCTATTGGGCTATGGTTCTAGATCGAGCCCCAGATAGGGTGAGAATTCCGGTGAGGATCAGCACTGCACCGACTATATTCCACTCAGACAGGTATTCACCCAATAAGATGGCGGCGATCGCAGCGGCAAATATAGGCGTCATCAGGTTTAAGGCCGTGGTCAAGATTGGTGAGAGATGCTTGGCCGCATAGCTGTAGCACAGAGTAGGCATCACCGTTGAGATCACCCCTAACCCCAAGATGAGCATTCCTACTTGTGGCTGAACCAAATCGTATAGACGCTGGGAGGTCGACAGACCTGCGATCGGGATGATCAAAATTGACCCGATCGCGAAGGTGATAAACGCCACCAGCACCGGGGTTAGCCGGGGCTGCCTTACCCCGTGAGATTTAAACAGTGAGGCGTAGGCAAGACTAGTGGCCGCAGACAGCAGGGCAAACCCCAACCCCGTTAGGTAAGTCGAACTATCGTCGCTGTTGCCCTGGAGTTTGGGCAGCACAAACAAAACCAGTCCGCTAAACGCCATCACTCCACCGATGCCTTCGGCTGCCGTCAACGGCTGTCGCAGAAAGGCTTTGGCGGCTAGCCCCAGCAGCGGCGACAGCCCGACCACCAAAACGACATCGCCCACCGGGGCCAGCTGAAACGCTCGAACCGCAAACAGGTAGTAGAGCACCATCAAGCTCGATAGCAAAACCGTTAGGGGGTCTTTCAGCAGCATTCGCAGGTCTGACCAGAGAGGGCGGCGCATGATTAACACTGGCAGCATGACCAATCCGGCTATTCCTAACCGCATTGCCAGCACCTCCAGCGTGCTGAACTGGGGCATCAGTTTAATAAACGTGCCGGTAAGCCCCCAGCCCAAGGCTGCTAGGCACCCTGAACCAAGGGGAAGGAGACGAGGAGAATCAGACATCTCTGCGCGTTGCGATTCGTGAAAGTTGGTTGAGAACGGGGCGAAGGCGGGTGGCGGCTTAACGCGTCAGCTGCCTGCGGTATTGCCCAGGGGTAACCCCGACCCAGGCTTTGAAGGTTTTGGTGAAGTGACTCTGATCGACAAAGCCAAGCTCTAACGCCAGCTGAGTCAGAGACGTGTCGTGGCGCAGCTGCTGCTTAGCTTGGGCAATGCGGAGATAGGTGAGGTAACCGTGGGGCGGCAATCCTACCGCGTCCCGAAATACCCGAGTTAGATAGTAGGGGCTGAGCCCAGACCGCTGCGACAGATCGTCCAGGTTGAACTGCTGGCCATAGTGCGTTTCTAAATAGTGCTTGAGCGCCTGCACCATCGGGTGTGCGGTCGGACGCCGCTGGAGGCGATCGCCGCCGTGAACAGCATGACGATGAACCAGGGTGCGCAGCAGCGCCAACAGATGGGTTTCTAGCGATAGACGGTTCTCTACCGCTGGCTGCGCCAGCTGCGCGTGGGCCAGGGCTAGCTGCCGAAACAGGGGGCGATCGCAGATCACGGGTTCGGCAAAAAAAGGAAGCGCTGTCTGCTGGTCGGCCTCTTCGACCAACAGACCCTGAACCAGACTGGCGGGCGGATAGATGACATGAAAACTCCAGCCAGCATCGACGGCAGCCCAGTTGCTGTGGCCCTCACCCGGCTGCAGCACAACAATGCTGCCCTTAGGGGCCGTATGCGTAGCGCCCCGATATTTCACCGCCTCTACCCCGTCAACAATGATGCCGACGCAAAAATCTTCGTGGACATGCCGGGGAAACGTATGGGTACGATAGGTGGCGTGGAGCACTTCTAGCTGGGTGAAAACCGGCGATCGCCACGCTTTTGCCTCTTCTTTCATGGCCGAGTTCCAGTGGCAACATCAGCCCTAAGCATAGGCCTTGAGAAAAAGGCTGTCTTGTAAAATCTTGCCCTGCCGCCGCCTCAGCCATTAAGGCAGCAATAGGGCTTTGCAGATCTGCGCCCTCTGATGGGGGTTGCCTCTAGAATCTGGCGAGAGAGGTTTTTGGCCTGACGAAAGCTTCCTACTTAGATGCTCGAAACAGCAGGTAAAGGCCAATCCCCAGCCCCAGCAAAGTCGGCAGCCAGGCCGACAAAAACGGCGACAGCGCCCCCACTTCGCCCATGGCGTTAGTAATAAACGACAGCAGGTAGTAGCCAAAAATAATCACAATGCTGATGCCAAAGCTGGTGGCGCGGCTGGTCCGCTGGGGCAGCACCCCAATCGAGGCCCCCACCAGGCCAAACACCACGCAGACAAAGGGCAGAGCGTACTTCTGCATAATCCGAATTTGCCAGCGGCGAATCATCTTTTCGTCGCCGCTCTGGCGCACCAGCTCTAGCTGCTGGGTAGCCTCGGCAATGTTCATTTCGGTATCGTTTTTGGTGCGGCTGGCCAGATCCAGGGGCGTGCGGGGCAGCTGCAGCTCCTGGGTTTCGAAGGTAATGATGTTGCGGAAGGAGCCGTCGGGAGCAACCACATAAATGGTGCCGTTGTAAAACGTCCAGGCGTTGCTCTCCACATCCCAGTTGGCCGACTCGGCGCTGACCACCTGGTTTAGCCCCTCCTGGGAAAAGTCGATGATGGTCAGCCCGTGCATGGTGGTGCCATCGAAGCGGCGGGCGTAGAACTGGCGCTTGAGCTCCTGGGCCGCCGGGTCGTCGCTGGCGGGCTGAAACTCCTGATAGAAAATATTGCGCTCCTGAAAAGGTGGCCGCTCCGACTTGAGCGCCTGCTCCAGGGTGATGGCGGCCCGGTAGTTGGCCGCCGGAGTGATCAGCTCGTTGAACACAAAGGTGAGGCCGGTCACCAGCAGGCTGAGCACCACCGCCGGGGCAATAATACGGCGAATACTCACCCCCACCCCCCGTAGGGCAATCAGCTCGCTGTCGCTGGAGAAGCGGCTGTAGGTCATCATCGTGGCCAGCAGCGTTGACATCGGGAAAGCCAACACAATGAATTCGGGCAGCTTGAGCACGAAAATCTGCACCGCCAGGGTAATGGCCAGCCCCGACTCGGTGATACGGCGAATCAGCTCAAACAGCGCCCCAATCGAAATGCCGATCGAGGAAAACGCGCCCACCCCAAATAAAAAGGGCATGGTTAGCTCTTTGGCAATGTAGCGATCCATCACCGTCAGCGGAGATGACCGAGGGCGGGGGCGAGGGGGACTGTAGGGA
>PYER01000308.1 GCA_003017855.1 filamentous cyanobacterium CCT1 | reverse complement strand
ATCTTCCTCCATCCTCCCTTCCCCTCCCTGCGCTGGCTGTGGCTCGAAAGTCGGCAGCACCGCCCTATCTGAGGCCCTACGTCGGGTGCAGCAAGACTTTCCCGCTCTGCCCCGCGACGCCGTGCTGGTTGGGCTAGATTCTCCCGACGATGCCGCCGTCGTCACCGTGCCCCCCGGTCAGGTAATGGTGCACACCGTCGACTATTTCACCGCCCTGATTGACGATCCGTTTATCTTCGCCCAGATCTGCCTCAAGCACTGTCTCAGCGACCTGTACGCCATGGGCGCGACACCTTACACCGTGCTGGCCACCGTGCAGGTTCCCTACGCCGCCCCGGCCAAACAGTCCGAAATGCTTTACCAAATCCTGGCGGGTACCCACAAAGGACTGCTTGCCAGCGGCACACCCCTGGTCGGCGGACATACCGTGGTTGGCCCTCAGCTCGCCCTGGGCTTTGCCTGCAACGGTGTGGCAGACCCGACCCAGCTGCTGCGCAAGGGCGGTATGCGGCCTGGAGATGCGCTGATTTTGACCCAGCCCTTGGGGACTGGCACGTTGTTTGCTGCCGATATGCAGGGCAAAGCAAAGGGCAGGTGGATTGAGGAGGCGATCGCCCACATTCTCACCCCCAACCAGGCTGCCGCCGAGATCTTTCGCGCCCACGGAGCCACGGCCTGTACCGACGTCACGGGCTTTGGCCTGGCCGGTCACCTATTGGAAATGCTGCGCGCCTCCGGGGTCACCGCCACCGTCTACCTCGACGCGCTCCCCGTCCTCGCCGGGGCTGCTGAGACCCTAGCCGCAGGCATTGTCAGCACCCTCCAGCCCCAAAACCTACAGGCCGCCGCATTCATAGATCCCGCTGGCACTAGCCATCCCCTCTACCCGCTGCTGTTTGACCCTCAAACCGCAGGCGGGCTGCTGGCCGCCGTGCCGGCTACAACTGTCCAGGCTTGTTTAACTGACCTACAGCAACATGGCAATACCGCCGCTGCCCTAGTTGGTGAAATTACAACTACCGACAGGGCCTACCCCTTGACATTGAAGCGGGAGTAAACCTTTAACGCTTCAGGTCTTGAGTAATCGTCGCGCTATCGATCGCCCTGGCAAACAGATAGCCCTGGCCATATTCACAACCCAAATCCAGCAAAATATCTCGCTGCTGAGAGGTCTCAATACCTTCGGCGGTGACGGCCATGCCCAGGGTATGACACAGATTGAGGATAGCGCGCACAATTTCAAGCTTTTCTGAATCGGTGTCTATGCCTTGAATAAAAGAGCGATCGATTTTGACAATATCAATGGGAAACTGGTGCAGGTAGCTGAGAGACGAGTAGCCGGTGCCGAAATCGTCGAGACAGATCTGAACGTTGAGCTGCTTTAGCTCCGCCAGCATCGCTGCCGCTTCTTTGGCATTTTCAATAAATACGCTTTCGGTGATTTCAAGTTTTAAGTAGTGGCCCTCCAGGCCCGTATCTCGCAGGATACCAGCAAAGGTATCAACTAGATTTTTCTTGGCGAAATGATTGCTCGACAGATTGACATTGATTGCCATCGTGGGGGCTGGCTCGGTACTTTGGGAATGCCTAACGATGCGGCCCTCAGCTATTGTCCAGGCTCCCATCCCCATCTGCTGCCAGATCTGTAGCTGTTGGCAGGCCTGGCGCAGGACCCATTGATCAACATTGGTAATCACCCCAATATCTTCAGCCAGGGGAATAAACTGATCGGGATAGAGTAGACCCTCCCCTGGCTTTTGCCACCGGACCAGGGCCTCCAGGCTGGTCACAACCTGGGTGTCTAGAGCAATAATAGGCTGGTAGTGAATTCGCAGTTGATCCTGAGCGATCGCCTGGGCAAGAGCCTGCTCGCGTCGCATCAGCACCTGGGCCTGATGGTGCATATCGGCGTTAAACACGCGATAGCTGCCCTGGCCTTGCTCCTTAGCTCGGTACATGGCAATATCGGCATCGCGCAGCAGATCGACCGTATTCTCGTAGGGAATCGAACTCAGAACGATGCCAATACTGGCGCTGATAAATAGCTCGTGATTGTTAATAGTAAAAGGCTTTTTGAGTTCATTGATAATCCGTTCGGCACTGTAGCAAGCGTCCGTTACGTCGGTCACATCGTCCAGCAAAATCGCAAATTCATCGCCGCCCAGGCGCGCGACCGTATCGGCAGTTCGCAAATTCGATTTCAGACGTGGTGCTACCTCTATCAGGAGCTGATCGCCCACCAGATGCCCCAGGGTATCGTTGATGCTTTTGAAGCGGTCGAGATCGACCAGCATGACCACAAAGCCAAACTCCGGCGATCGCACCTGGCGATCCACCGCCTGCTGTAGCCGATCCAAAAACAGAGCCCGATTGGGTAGCTGCGTGAGCGTATCGTGCAGGGCATTGTGTTCGAGCTGCGCCTCCATTCGGCGCTGGATAGTGCTATCGCGCAGGACCATCACGGCCCCTTCGGTAGTCCCGCGATCGTTGTAGATAGGCGCGGCGCTGTCTGCAACCGGCGTTTCACAGCCCGAGCGAGTCAGCAGCAGCACATTCTCAGGCAGGTAGACGGTGCTGTCTACCTGTAGCGATCGCAGCAGTGGGTTTTCAATCACCGTGCGGGTAACCGCATCGATAAACTGAAACACCTCGGTGGGCGATCGCCCGATGGCCTCAGTCTCAGACCAGCCGGTCATTGCTTCGGCCACGGGGTTCATAAATTTAATCAAGCCTTCGGTATCGCTGGCGGCCACCCCCTCACCAATGCTGTTTAAAACGGCCAGTAGCCACTGGCGATGGTTTTTCAGCTCTCTTTCAAGACCATGTTTGAAAAGGGCAATTTCAATATTGGCACGCAGTTCTCGGGCTTCAAAGGGTTTGAGAATGTAGCCAAAGGGAGTGGTAAGACTGGCCCGATTGAGAGTATCTTCGTCAGCGTAGGCGGTGAGATAGATAACCGGAATATCTAAAGCCCCAGTTATTTGGGCCGCCGCCGCAATACCATCTACGGCATCGCTGAGGTGAATATCCATTAACACCAGATCGGGGCGCAGCTCCAGGGCTGTTTCGATCGCCGCCGCTCCAGAGGTAATAATTGCAGGTACTTCATAGCCCAAATCGATGAGGGTCGCCTGCAAATCCATGGCAATTACCACTTCATCTTCTACGACTAAAACAACTTTCTTCTTCATAGCCCTACTGAACGACGATTTTTAGGTTGGAAAGGTGATTTGAAACGCCGTCCCAATGGGTTGGGCTACGATCTCGACTTGACCGCCAATTTGCTGAGTCAAATTTCGCACCAGACTTAACCCCAGAGAAGAAATTTGCTGAAGATTAACACCCTTTGGCAGGCCAATGCCGTTATCCTGTAACCGAATTGTTAAATGGTTGTCAGGGCTGAGGCGAGAGACAATAGCAACTTCTCCCGTGCGGCCCTGGGGAAAGGCGTACTTAAAGGAATTGGAAATGAGTTCGGTCAGCATTAGCCCGCAGGGCAAAGCTGTCTCAATGTCGAGACTGTAGGGTTCAATATCTAGGCGCAGCTGGATACGGTTGTTGTCAAATTGATAAGTCTCAAGCAGGCTGTAGGCCAAACTTTGAATATAGTTAGCCAGATCAATGCGGGTAAGGTCTTTAGATTGATAGAGCTTTTCGTGCACTAGGGCCATGGCTTTAACGCGACTTTGGCTGTCTCGCAACACCGAGAGGGCTGCTGAATCGGCTACGTTACGTGACTGGAGATTGAGCAGGCTGTAAATGACCTGCAGGTTGTTTTTGACGCGATGGTAAATTTCTTTGAGCAGCAGCTCTTTTTCTTTCAGGGAGGCCCGGAGCTTTTCCTGAGATTCCTTGCGATCGCTGATATCCTGCTGAACAGCTACCAGCACAGTGCCATACTCAGGGTGCTCAAAGACAGACGTAGTAGCGCTACACCAAAACGGTGTGCCATCTTTTTTCACGTTGTGAACTTCGTAGGTAGCCTCCTGACTCGCTAAAACCATTTGGCGAATAGCTTGGTTGATATCTTCAGCGCTGACTTCGTCAGTGGCATAGTTGACGATAGAAACGTGCTGTCCATTTAGCTCACCAGGGTTATAGCCAAACATCTGCTCAAATTTGCGGTTGGCATAGGCGATTTTGCCATTGTCGGCTCTGACTACGCAGATGCCCCCGGCCATATTGCGGGTAATGACGGCCTGAAATTCCTGCATTTGTTCAGCCTGCTTGCGATCGCTGATATCGATAATCACACCCAGCATGCGCACGGGTGCCTGATTTCCGTCGTAGAGGCCCCGGCCTTTGCCCAGTAGCCACCGCACTGTGCCATCGCTGTAGACCACTCGATACTCCGTTTCGTAGTCAGTGCGCTGGTGCAAGGCATTCTGCAACGCCTGCTCAACGCGATCCAGGTCGCTGGGGTGAATGGCCTGCCGCCAGCACTGGTAGGGATCGTCCGTCGTGCTGGCATCCAGCCCCAATAGCTTAAAGTGATTGTCGTTCCAAATCACCGTATTCTGTTGTACATCCCAGTCCCAGGTGCCAATGTGGGTAAATTCGAAGGTCAGCCGCAGCTGCTCTTCGCGGCGAGCCAGGGTGGCTTCGGCCTGTTTTCGCTCGATGATATCTTCAACAATATAGGAAAACCGAGGATACCCACTGGGGCTATTGGCTATCGGGCATACGCTGCCAGCCAGCCAGCGTTGGGTGCTCTCAGCCGTCTCGTGGCAGTATTCAAACCGCACCGGAGCCTGGGTGTACTCCGCCTCACGGTAGTAGGTGGTCCAGCGCTGAATCGTGGCGGTAGATACACTCAGCTCACTGGCAAACCGATTTTCCATCGTCGTAGGAGTCCTGCCAAAAAACTCGGCGGCGGCCCAGTTGTCAGAGATGTGCAGAATGTCGTTGTCGCGCAGTTCAACAATTCCCATCGGCATGGCGGCACTGTTGAAAAAGCTGCGCAGAACAGACTTGCGCTGGCGCAGGTCGGCGTTCATCTGTTGCAGATCGGCTGTGCGTTCGGCTACCCGCTGTTCCAGTTCAGCTTTGGCCTGGTGCAGGTCATTTAGAGCCTGCTGGCGCTCAGCCTCAATGCGCTTGCGATCGGTGATTTCCTGACAGACGGTGCTAATGCCAATCACGCGATCGCCATCCTTCAGCGGCCAAAAGCTCTCGATCCAGGTGCGCTGCACCCCTGGTTGGGCCGGAGTTTCCCCGCTAATTTCGATATTTAGCAGCGGCTCACCCGTGTCTAGAATAGATCGCAGCGTGGCTTCGGCCTGCTCGGCCAGATTGGGCAAAACCTCCTGTACCGTATGGCCCAGGTGAGCCTCCACCGGCAGTCCATTGATTTCGGCCAACCGTTCATTGACGCGCACAAAGCGCAGCTCGCGATCGAGCACATTGAGGCCAATGGGGGCCGACTGATAGATGGTTTCAATTTCAGCCAGCTGCTGCTGCTGCTGCACCTGCTGTGTTTGCAGGCTGGCTTCAATCCGTTTTCGTTCTGCTTCTAGGCGTTTTCGCTCGGTAATGTCCCGATAGAAAATGTTCAGCCCCTCGATGGTCGGATAGGCATGCACTTCCAGCCAGAGGTCGTGGTCGGGAGGCTCAACGTAGTGGTGCTCCAGGCCCATCGCCCGTTGTTCCGCCATCGCCCGACGATAGCAAACCTCTAGCTCAGAGCCCACCAGCCCAGGCCACACCCGCCAGCAGGTGTGACCCAGTACCGCCGATCGCGGCTTGCCATTGATCCGCTCGCTGGCGGCGTTTTGATAGGTGATGCGCCAGTCGCGATCGAGGGCGACAAAGGCATCTCCCATGCTTTCTAAAATTTGGGTTAGCCGGGCCGCCGCCGCCTCAGCTAACCGCTGAGCCGCCTCAGCAACGGTACGGAGCTGATATTCCCGCTGGGCCGACTCGCGCCGTATGTTGGCTAGCTTGAGGCAGGTTTCCACCTGCACCAGCAGCTCACGCCTGGAGAAAGGCTTGGTCAGGTAGGCATCGGCCCCTGCCTCCAGCCCTTCAATCCGGTCGTCTTCTCCCGCCCGCGCCGAGATCAAAATGATCGGCAATTCACGGGTTTGGGCATCGGCCCGCAGCGATCGCAGCAGCTCCAGCCCATCTAGGCGGGGCATCATCACATCGGTTAAGACTAGATCGGGCCGCTGCCGCCCAACGGACTCTAGGGCAACTGCGCCATCGGCTACCCCTTCCACGGTATACCCCTCATTCCTTAGCAGATACGCCACAAATTCCTGCATGTCGGCATTGTCATCGGCGATCAGAATGCGGGTCGATGAACGCTCTACACCGTTTGCTTGGGCCATCATCACCTCCCCCAACAACCGCCAAAAAGACGCTTCTTAAGCGCTTAGTCAGCAACCGGTACAGCGAGTTTAGCCACAGGTTTTGCTGTTAAGCTGCACAATTTCAGTGGCTGCTATGCTCTAAATTTAGCCAGGCCGTAGTCAAAAAACTCTAATAAGATAGAAAGCTACTTTTCTCTGCCGCAAAATTAATAATAGTCTACGCAGGCTCAGAAAAAACTCCAGTTCTGTAGCCGTTTAAAGCCCTTTGTCTCGGTCTCGCAACTACCAAAAAAAGCCCCGGTTAGGGGCTTTTCTCTGGGGACTGTCATCAATTAGGGCTTGCTGAAAAAATCAGCAATTTGGGTAACAGAGCTGCGATGGGGTTGCCTGAGCGTGAAGACTCAGCCACCAGGGGGTGGCTGAGTCAA
>PYER01000033.1 GCA_003017855.1 filamentous cyanobacterium CCT1 | reverse complement strand
AGATGTGTATAAGAGACAGATCTGCATCTAGTATTAGCCAAATACGAGTCGGAGTTTGTCTCTACCCCCTGGGCCTACAAAACCTACCGGGCCGAGTATGGCGACACCTATCTAACCGATACTCAGAGCTGGCAGCAGCGGCAGTCGCAGGTGCGATCGGGCGAGATGGTGCGATCGGTAGCCCGGCGCGATGCCAAAGCCCTCAGCCAGCACCTCTGCAACGACTTCGAGAAAATTGTGCTGCCCGCTCACCCCAAAACCGCCGCATTGAAAGAAACCATGACCAGCCTGGGCGGGCTAGGCACGCTGATGTCGGGCTCTGGCCCATCAGTATTTACCCTGGCCGAATCGGAAGCTGAGGCCGCCGACCTGGCTACTAGGCTGCGGGCGGCGCTGCCCGATCCTGACTTAGGCGTGTGGACAGCGCGGTTTGCATCGGGCGGTGTGCAGCTGGGCGGCTAGATTTGGTGACTAGTCAAAGGGCTGAGAATAGGCGGTGGTGAGGGTATTCCCCCCGTGCAGGGCGAGAAGCAACGCTAGAATGAGTAAATTGTTCTTAACCTATCGGGTTTGTCTATGTCGGTTTTAGCTGCGATCGCGGTCATTGCCCTGCTGGTAGCCGTCCACGAGGCGGGGCACTTCATGGCCGCTCGGCTACAGGGCATTCACGTCAATCGCTTTGCCATTGGGTTTGGTCCCATCCTCTGGAAGTTTCAGGGAGCCGAAACCGAATACTCCCTGCGAGCCATTCCCCTGGGCGGCTTTGTGGGCTTCCCCGACGACGACCCCGACAGCGACATTCCCACCAACGATCCTGACCTGCTCAAGAATCGCCCGATTCTCGATCGCGCGATCGTGATCAGCGCCGGGGTAATTGCCAACCTGGTGTTTGCCTACCTGGTGTTTGTGGCCCAGTTCACCGCCGTCGGCATTCCCGAAACCTTCAACCCCCAGCCCGGCATTCTGGTGCCCCAGGTGATCTCTGAAAGTTCTCCGGCGGGCCAGGCGGGCATTCGCTCCGGCGACATTCTGGTAGCCGCCAACGGCGAACCGTTGGGAGCTGGGGAAGAGAGCATTCCCGCCTTTATTAAGCTGATCAAAGAGAGCGCTAACCAGCCCGTAGACCTAACTGTGCAGCGCGGCGATCGCGAGCTAGAGGTGTCGGTCACGCCCGAAATTGGCAGCGACGGTTCAGCGGTAATTGGCGTGCAGCTACAGCCTAACGGCGACTTTGGCTACCGCCGCCCCAAAAACCCCATTGAAGTCTTTACCCTGGCCGCTCAGCAGTTTCAAGACACCCTGGTGCGCACCGTGCGGGGCTTTGTCATGCTAATTACCAACTTTGGCGAAATGGCCAGCCAGGTGGCCGGACCAGTCAAAATCGTGGAGCAGGGGGCAGGGCTGGCCAAATCAAGCGCCGCGATGCTGTTCCCGTTTACCGCCATCATCAGCATTAACCTGGCGATTATCAACATTCTCCCCTTGCCCGCGCTGGATGGCGGTCAGCTGGCGTTTCTTGCGATCGAAGCCCTGCGCGGCGGCAAGCCCCTGCCCGATCGCATTCAAGAGAACGTAATGCAGACCGGGCTGGTGCTGCTGCTCGGCCTCGGCGTATTCTTAATTGTGCGCGATACCACCCAGCTCGAATTCTTCCAGAACCTGCGGTAGTTTATTTAACCCAGGCGTACCCTTTGACTCCGCTCCCCTTCGACTCCGCTCAGGGTACGCTAATCCATTCATTTTCCCAGTCTTTCAAATTTCCTTAGCCACTCAGCCACTCCATGCCCAACCAGCGGCGAGCCTCTAAAAAGCAGCGGGCGCTTGAGATTCTGATTCGCCTCAAGCGGCTCTACCCTGAAGCCCCCTGCTCCTTAGATTTTAAGAATCCGCTCCAGCTGATGATTGCCACTATGCTGGCGGCCCAGTGCACCGATGAGCGGGTGAATATGGTCACCCCAGCCCTGTTTGCCGCCTACCCCGATGTCTACGCCTTCGCCGAGGCCGACGTGGAAGACCTGGAGCGTCTGGTCAAATCCACCGGGTTTTACCGCAACAAAGCGAAGAATATTCGCGCCGCCTGCCAAAAAATTATCACTGACTTCAACGGCCAAGTCCCCTCCCGTATGGAAGATCTGGTCAGCCTGCCAGGAGTCGCCCGCAAAACCGCCAATGTGGTGCTGGCCCACGGTTTTGGTATCAACGGCGGGGTTACCGTCGACACCCACGTTAAGCGCATTACCAACCTGCTGGGGTTGACCAAACACGCCGACCCGGTCAAAATCGAGCGCGACCTGATGCTGCTGCTGCCCCAGCCCGACTGGGAAAACTGGTCCATTCGCCTGGTGTACCATGGGCGGGCCGTGTGCAATGCCCGCAGCCCTAAGTGCGATCGCTGCGATTTGGCAGATCTCTGTCCCTCGGCCAAGGTGGTTCCAGTTATGCAGGCATTGACTAAAGTTCCCACCTCTAGCGAGACAGCTGAGGTAGTTTGAGGGGCGATCGCCCCGTCCCATCGTTATCAATAGCTAACTGAAGCTGGGATTCAACAGCACCACCAATGGCTGCTATCGTGGCACCGTCACAAGAAACCGACAGCCAGGCATAATGTCTGGCTGCCGGCGATCGCATTAACTCAACGTCTACTGCCGTCTTTTTTCGTGAATACTCTTCATGTGACGCTTGACGGTGTTCACACTGATGAAGAGTTGTGCCGCGATCTCGCTGTAGGAGCAGCCCTGCATGGCTAGCCGCCAAACGTCACTTTCTCGTGCCGTTAGCTGATAGCGGTAGGTGTCGAAGGCGGCGCGCTGGGCCGATACTTCCTGCCGATTTTCTATGGAAATCAGTAGATAAGTGGGCTCAACCTCGCCCCAATCAACCCAGTCACCGGTTAAGTGAACACAGCATTGACCCTCGATATCGATTTCGTCATGGAGCTGTACGCGCTGATTGGGAAAGTCCTCCCGGCTTTCAATCATGGACTTGCAAAGCGTCCGAATTTGGGTCGGCAGTGACCAGAGATCACGCCATTCCACTCGGTCTGCCGGTGACGCAAAGCCAGCACCAGCTTGTAGAACCTGACAGAGCTCCCTGGCTTTAGGGCTACTCTGAATCACGTGGCCCAGCCGACTGACCAGCAGTAACCCTTGCGACGGGAACAGCTGATCCAGGATTGTCTCAAATAGCATCGACAAAAAATCAATGGAAGCCACCTGACCCACCGGACGGACCGGCCCAAAGGAGGACGCTGGGCTGGGGGAAAGCTGAGGTAATGTAGCCTGAATTTGACTTTGGTTGGTAGTACTAAACACCCTTCTGACCTCACAGTGAAGAAGCATCAGCAGTGAATTGCAGGAAAGGGAATCTACAGGGACGATGAATTTGGGGGCTGCAACTCAATCTAAATACCACAATGCCGTCAAACCTTGACCCTGCCCAGGACTGGTAAGCAGGGGTCTAAAGCAGACGGTATAGGGGTTACAGGGTTCTGAATAGGGTCGAAGCAGAGTGAAGTGGGGTGAAGTTTTTTCACGCGATCGCCCCAGTAGCGTCACAATTTACTTCATAACAGCACTCCTTTAGCAGAGCCCTTTGCAGCCTTAATTGGGAGATGTTGATGCCTACCGTCCCTGCCGCCAGCAAGATCAATCAGTGGTTCCCGCCGGAGGTCGAGCGTCGCTACGTAGATCAGGTGGCGGGTCAGTCTGGTTTGACCCGGCGGCAGGCGATTTGCTTTGTCAGGCTGTGGGCCTATGCCTGCTATCAACAGGCCCCCACCCCCCTGCGAGAGCTGAGTCCTGAGCATCATCAACTCATCTGCCCCCACAGCACCGCCGCCGATTTATTCTATTCAGACCAGCCGCGCGGTAGCGAACGGGCGGCCGGTCTAATGATCAATCAGCTGGTGAAAAAGCACCTGGTGAAGCGGACGACCTGTGAAGGGTATCCCTCTCAGCTGAGCCTGCAGATTCCCCCTAGTTTTTTGCCCCAGACAGCCTCTGAAGGCCTGGTTCAGGTGGAGGCCAATGCCTTTGATCCCCGTCGGGATGCTCCCCTGGTAGCGTCATTTATGGATGAAAGCTACAGCTGGGTAAGTCAGCGCACCGAGAATGCGTCATTCAAAATTACCCGAGTCCTGAGGCGGTGGGCAACCCAATATCCCCAGGGCTTGAGAGTGCTGAGGCAGGTTACGGACCAGTCGCCGGTGGCGGTTGCCGCGTTTTACCCCGCCCATCCCGATTCTGAGGCCATGTTCCACAGTCCGCCCAGTGCCAGTCTCCATCTGGTTACCCTGGATGAGACCGATCCGATTCAGCTGGCACCATCCGGCGATCCAGAATGCTATGTCGTGTTCGTGCGAGCCTGGCAGTTTAGGCCCGAGTTTTGGTGCTACGCCAATGTGTGCGAATTTCTAGCCGATTCCCAGGCCACCCTGAGGGCAATGCAGCAGGAGTTTCCCAATCTGTCTGATATCTACACCATCACAATTCACCCCAATTTAGAGGCCTTTGCTATGGCGCTGGGCTTTAAACCGTTGAAAGCGGATCCAGCTTCATCGATCCGCTGGTACTACATCGCTCTAGACGATTTTCTGGCCTTAGATGGGAATGAGACGCTGGTCGAATTTGACTTCAGTGCGCCCTATTTATCCAGCTAGCCTATCCGGCTCAGCCCCTGTCAGCTGTTTAAGCTGACTTGGTAAAACTGAGCAGGCCGACGCTGACGGTCACCAGCAGCACCCCCAGCCCCTGCACCAGGGAAAGCTGCTCTTGGAGCACGCCCCAGGCCAGCACCGCCGTCAGGGCAGGGTTAGCAGCCCCCAGCATGGAGGCAGCGGTGGCCCCCACCACGCGAATGCCCAGGTTGTTGAGCACATGGCCGGTCAGAGTGGCGATCGCAGACAGCAGCCCCCCCATCCACAGCGCCGGCCACAGCAGCCCCGCCAGTTCCCCCGGCCACAGCAGCAGGCAGGCGGCCGACAGCACCAGCGTCACCGCAAAACTAATGCCTGTAAACGGCACCGGGTGAAAGGTTTCAAAGGCTTTTTGGGCCGCGACGGTGTAGAAGGCATAGACCACGCCCGAGGCCAGCCCAAAGACCACCCCCAGCCAGCTCTCAATCGCCGCCCCCGTCATGGGAATCGTCAGCGCGCTACCAACCAAAATCAGCACCAAAATGGCCCAGCGACCGTTGCTGGGGCGGTGGCCAAACCAGTACCAGTCCAGCAGCGCCGGATAGACCGGAAAGGTGAAAAATAGCGTGAGCGCGATACCGGCGGCAATGCGACCCACCGACACATACAGCAGCGCCAGGTACGAAAACATCAGCCCGCCGCCCGCCAGCGCCAGGTAGAGTTCGCGGCGGTAGCTGGCCGAGCCTAACCGGCGCAGGTCAGCCCACATAGCCGGGTATACCGGCGGCAGCAGCAACGCCATCAGCGGCACCCCCACCAGCATGCGCATAAACAGCAGCAAAAACGAGTTGGGTAGGGTTGGCGCTACGAAGCCGCCGGTTTCCACCAGACCCAGCAGATTAGAGGGCGTAAACAGCACCCGCGTAATCAGGTTTTGTGCCCCGAAGAAAACCGTCGCCAGCAAAATTAAGACGTAGCCCAGCATGCATTCCCCCTTCTGTCTGTCCAGGGATGCCTGTTGTCTCGCGCCCCACTGCAAAGCATTCTACGGCAGACGGTAGCTGGCCACCCGCACGACTAAATCCCCTTCCTGGGGATCGTGGGTAAAGACAAAGCTGCCCGCCTTGGTCTCGTGGCCCGAGAGAAAGTCAATCTGCTGCTCGCCCGTCTCGTTGTCGGCCCCTTCAATGTTGAGTTCACCCGTCACCTGCACCATGCGGGCAATGCGGCCGCCGGTATTGGTAATGGCAAAGGGCACATAGTAGCGGCCATCCGTGACGCGCACCGCTTCAGACACCGTTACCGCAAAGGCGGGGGGCTGGGTCTGGTTGGTTTGCCAGTCGAAAAGAATCAGCCCCACCAGCCCTAGCAAAATGAGCGAGGCTACGATAAATGTCACCCACTCAGCAGCAGAGCGCTGGGTGAAGCGTTTAGAGGCATCAGTTGAAGTTGGGCCGGGGGGGTTGGGCAAGTCCATTAGATCAGGATACGCCCTGCGGCCCCGCCAATGGAGGCCGGTAAACCTAAGACTAAAATATTGCTCAGCCACTCTGACCAGGGGTCGCTGGGGTTCAGCTGCTGAAACAGCACCAGCATGGCCAGCGAGGCTAGCAGCGCCACCAGGTAGGCCACTAAGGTTTCAGTGATAGGGCTAAACAGCAGACCCCGCTGCCGCCGTTCAGCGCGATCGGCGAAGCCGGAGGCAAACACAACTGCATAGGAAAGGCCCAGGGAAGCCGCCATAATCAGCAGCAGCCAAAGCGGCGGTAGAGAAGCCGCCAGTATAGGCACTTCCTCGGTGGGGGCAATGCTGAAGGCAATCAAGACTGCGCCGATCAGGGCGGCGTCAAGGTCGACCAGAGTATCGCCCAGATTACCTCCGGTGGGGGAGGACAACCACCGCGACAGAGGAGCCGTCGTGCGGCGATTCGCGGTGGGTTCAGCCTCCGATTCAGGGCTGTTTTCTGCCCTGACACGCCCCCGCTTGCCCTGCAGCGTCGATCGCGCCAGGGCCACCCCCAGGGCAAAGGGCACGGCCTCAAACACCACTTTGCCCAGCACCTCCGCCAGGGGCGTAGCGAGGGTAATGCGGCGCAGCAGTACCAGGGCCAGCGTCGCGCACACCACCCCAATGGCAACCGCTTCAATGCTTTCAAGCAAAGTCTCCAGAGGGTGCAGGCTGAGGGTCTGGCGAAAGCCTTCGACTTGGGTGAGCAGCCCTACACCAATCAGGGTGGCCGCCAGCACCGCCAGCAGCCAGCGCGGGTCGGTGGCAGCCCCAATCGACCACACCTCCACGGTGTACAGCAGGGGAATGCCAAACAAAAAGCCGCCCACCGCTCCTTGTAAAATGGCCTGAAACTCGCTCAGCCAGACATTGGCCTCGGGGTGGGGAATGGGTTTGTCGATGGAGGTAGCCATCGCGGAGATCTTGGCTCTAGGGCTGGGGACAATGCTCTATTTACAGCATACCTAGGGGTTTAGCATCGCGCAGCTTCACCCCCAGCCCCTTTTGCCCCGCATCCCAGGACCGAAACCTTAGGAAAATCTCTAGTATTGCCGGGGTGCGCCAAAATGCCCGTTAGCGTGAACAGGACAGCTTTTATGACTACGCGATAACCCTAGTGCATTACGAGGACAACTTTATGACCCAGGCTAAATCAGGCGACAGCGTTGCCATTCACTACACTGGCAAGCTCGAAGACGGCACCGTATTTGACTCCTCACGCGATCGCGATCCCCTAGAATTTTCGATCGGCAATGGCGAGGTGATTCCAGGCTTCGAGGCGGCGGTGGTGGGCATGACCCCCGGTGACGCCAAAACCGAGGTAATTCCGGCTGAAAAGGCCTACGGTCCCCACCGGGAGGAAATGGTTATGGTCGTCGAACGCCACCACATTCCCGACGATATTCCGCTCGATGTCGGTCAGCAGCTGCAAATTCAGGGGCCTCAGGGTCAGATTGTGCCCGTGATGGTGACCGATCTCTCGGAGGCCGACGTCACCCTTGACGCCAATCACCCCCTAGCGGGAGAAACCCTAATTTTCGATATCGAACTGGTGTCGATTCAGGGCTGAACACCGGCCAAAATCACACCCAAAGGCCTACTAAAATTGGCTATTTACCCTATCCCCCTCCACCCCAGGGGGATAGTTTTTCGTACGCCAAGCGATTTATGATGCCCTCGGCCTTTACCCCCAAGGAGCCCTATGGCCTACGAATTGCCCCCCCTACCCTACGCCTACGATGCTCTGGACCCCTATATCTCTAAGAGCACGCTGGAATTTCACCACGATAAGCACCACGCCGCCTACGTCAGCAAGTACAACGATGGCGTCAAAGGTACCGACTACGACAGCAAGCCCATTGAAGAGGTGATCAAAGCGATCGCCGGTGACAGCTCCAAGCAGGCTCTGTTCAACAACGGTGCCCAGGCCTGGAACCATACCTTTTACTGGAATTCGATGAAGCCCGGCGGTGGCGGCACTCCCTCTGGCGACCTAGCCACCAAAATCGACGCCGACTTTGGCAGCTTTGACAAATTTGCCGAGGAGTTTAAGACGGCCGGGGCCACTCAGTTTGGCAGCGGCTGGGCCTGGCTGGTGCTCGACAACGGCACCCTCAAGGTGACCAAGACTGCCAATGCCGACAACCCCCTCCCCGCCAATCAGGTACCTCTGCTCACGATGGATGTCTGGGAGCACGCCTACTACCTCGACTACCAGAACAAGCGCCCTGACTACATCGATACCTTCCTGAAAAATGTTGTGAACTGGGATTTTGCCGCCAGCAACCTCGCCGCTGCTTAGTCTGGCGACAGTCAGCAGTCGTGCTCCGCGACTTCTAGGGGCGAGCTCCGGCTCGCCTCTTTCTTGGTTTAGATGAGGCCCCCTGAACCTCAAGCCTTGAACCTTACTCCCTCTCCCTATGCTGTTTGCCGACCCAGACTATCCCCACGTCGTGCTGTCGTTTACCTACCGAGGGTTTTTCCTGGAACTGGACCAGAGCACCGAAGACGGGCTGCCGCTGTACGCCGTTTGGGCTACCCACGATCGCGGCTGTGCCGTGGCAGTACCCGGTGTCGTCAGCCGCACCGAGGCTATCTACAAGGCCAAGCGCTGGGTCGACCGCCGACTTAAGCCACCGGGTGAGGCCGGTAGTAGGCGGTAGCTTGGGCCAGCCAGCTATCGACTTCGGCAGCAGGCTGGGGTCGGCCAAACCAGTAGCCCTGGCCGTAGTCACAGCCGAGCCGCTTGAGGGCGCTGACCTGCTCAGAGGTTTCAATTCCTTCGGCGATCGCTCTAAAGCCCAGCTGCCGCCCTAGGTTAATAATGGTGTGCACAATTTTTTCGTGGCTGAGGCTGGTCTCCATCTGGCTGACAAAGGAGCGATCGATCTTGAGGCTGGTGATGGGGAAGCGGTACAGGTAGCTCAGCGATGAGTAGCCGGTGCCAAAGTCGTCAATGCTAAGGGCAATTCCCCGCTGGCGCAGGCTATTGAGTACTGCGATCGTGTCGTCGATGTTGTCGATCAGCATACTTTCGGTCAGCTCTAGCACCAGACTGTGCGGCGATAGCCCGGCCTGGCCCAGCACCGCATCGACCCGCTCCAACAGACCGTTGCTGTGCAGCTGCAGCGCCGACAGGTTGACACTGACCGTCAGCCTTTGCGCCTGGGGGTAAGTGCGCTGCCAGGTGGCCATCTGGCTGCAGGCTAGCTCCAGCAGCCAGTAGCTGAGGGGCACAATCAACCCAGTCTCTTCGGCCACCGAGATAAAGTCACCGGGCATAACCAGGCCCCGCTGGGGGTGCTGCCACCGCACCAGCGCCTCAAACCCCCTCACCTCAGCCGTTTGCAGGTCAATAATGGGCTGGTAGTAGAGCACAAACTCTTCGGGGTGGTTCAGCAGGGCGAAGCGCAGTTCGGTTTCGAGGGTGAGCCGGGCGATCGCGCGATCGTGCATGCCGCTGTCAAAGACCTGGTAGCCGTCGCGCCCACCGGCTTTCGCCTGGTACATAGCCGTATCGGCATCGCGAATCAGGTCAGAGGCCGACTGGTAGTGGGCACTGCCCATCACCAGCCCCAGGCTGACCGTAGCAAACATCTGGTGGCTGCTGAGCTGAAAGGGCTGGCGCAGCATGGCCAAAATTTCCTCGGCCATCGCCTGGGCCTGAGCGAAACTTTCGACAGTCTCCAGGAGCACCATAAATTCATCGCCCCCCAGTCGCACCGCCAGGTCCGTCGATCGCAGCACGGCCATCAACCGACTGGCCACTTCCATCAGCAGCTCATCGCCAATCAGGTGGCCCAAGCTATCGTTGACCACCTTGAAGTGGTCAATATCTAGGAACAGCAGGGCAAAGCGGTAGCTGCGATCGAGTTGGGTCTGCCGCAGGGCGGTTTCTAATCGCTCTTGGAGCTGCTTGCGGTTGGGTAGCCCGGTTAGGCTGTCGTGAAAGGCGTCGTGCTCAAGCTGGCGACGCATTCTCACCTGGTCGGTGACATCACGAGAGGCGGTTTGAAGCTGCACCACCGCACCCGTGGCATCGATAATGGGCCGCGTAAACGTCTCCAGCCAGATGTAGTAGCCCTGCTGGTGGCGCATGCGGCAAACCACGGGCCGTAAGGTCGGGGGCTGGTCTGCGGCAGACGAATGCAGGTATTGCTGACATTCCGAAAGGTCATCGGGGTGCACCAGGGTACAGGGATGTAGACCGATCAGCGATTCAGGGGTGTAGCCCAGCAGCCACTGCACTGAGGGGCTAACGTAGAGATAGGTACCATCGAGGCTGTGCAGGCAAACCAAGTCACTCATGTTTTCAGCCATCAGGCGAAAAAGGGCAGCCTGCTGCTGAATTTCGGCGTTGGCGCGCTCAACATCGGCCTTAGAGCGCTGCAGGTCGCTAAACGACGACTCTAGCCGCGCAGCCATGCTGTTAAAGGCCTGGGCCAGCCCTTCCAACTCCTGCATGCCCGTCGGGCCAATTTCCTGGTTGAGGTCGCCGTCGGCAATGGCCTGCGAGGCTGAGCTAAAGGCGCTCAGGGGTCGGGTAATCCAGCGGCTGGTGTAGAGGCCAGAGGCGATCGCACCCACCAGCGCCAGGGCACACAGGGCGATCGTATTGCGTCGACTGGCCTGAATTTCAGCCATAAAGTCGTCCTCAGGCATGAGCACCACAATCAGCCAGTCAAGTCCGTAGTCGTCGCTAACGGTAGCTACTTGCATAAATTGGCGCTTGCGATCGAGCGTAAACTCAGTCTGCTGAGGCTGAATACGGCGACCATCGCCCCCCGACTGGTTGAGCAACAGTTGGGCACTGGCTCGAATCAGCGGGTCTGGGCTGGTCACCGCGTAGGAGCGCTGCGGGCGACCGTCAACGACCTCGTAGGGGGCGACCGTTGAGGTGGCCACCAGCAGGCCCGATCGCTCCATAATGAATGCTTGCCCGTGCTCACTAATGTGCATTTCCTGCAAAAAGTGGCTGATGTGAGAAAGAAAGAAGTTATTGCCCAGCACGCCAAGCAGTTTACCGCTGTCGTCATACACCGGCCTGGATGCCGAAATCGCCAGTACGGGCAAAGCGTGGTAAGGGAAAATTTCGCCCCACACTGGGCCTTTAGCCTGCACCGCTGCCCGGTACCAAGGCCGCGTTAACGTATCCCAGTCGGGTGTTGACCGTACCAATTCCGCTGGTTTTCCCGTTGTGGTATTCACCTCCCAAAACTGAATGTGGTCGTTTAAGGATGGGCCACCGCGCATGCTCTGATGAGACTGCTGGCCCAAAACAGCGTAGCCCACAAACTCGCCATTAGTCTGTCCCCAAAAAACTGAGTCGATGTGGCCAAACTGCTGCGACTGCTGGAGAAAGTGGCGCAACAGCTCATCTTGATTGGTTGGGTCAACCTGGCCTAGGGCAATGGCATCGTAATTGAGCTGGTTGATTAGGTGAGAGGTGGCCAAAAATGCTTCCAGCTCGTAATCAATGTGGTGTGAGACCGCGTCGCGCAACTGGCCTGCCACCTGATTCACCGCCCGCTGCCCCTGGCGCATCGATAGCCACCCTGTTAGCCCTACCGCCACCGACACCTGCAGCACAAAGGGCACCACAATCAGCAGCCGCAGCGGAATATGACTCAACGTACCTCGGTTTGGCACGGCAGGAAAACGATGCCCCATGTAGCCGGTAATACCAACAACTCTATTAGTATTCCTACCTGGGGCTCAAACTAAGCCACCGACATCACATGTAATGAAATAGGAAGCCCTAGGCAATAGCCCGTCCCCCTAACGTTAGCCCAGACGCGCTGATACAAATGCGTCCAGCCGATCCATGCCCTCTAAAATGGTCTCCATACCCGTAGCGTAGGAAAGGCGAATAGTGCCCTCAGACCCAAAGGCAATGCCGGGAATAGCGGCTACGTATTTTTCGTCAAGCAGCTGGGTACAAAAGTCGAGGGAGGGTATACCCAGAGCGCTGATATCGATGTAGAGATAGAACGCACCTTCGGGTTCACCGCAGCTAAGACCGCTAATGGCGCGGCAGCGATCGATGATCGCCTGTCGTCGCTCAGCAAAGGCCAGGCCCATGGTGGCGACGCAGTCCTGGGGGCCTTCGAGGGCCGCGATCGCGCCGTACTGCGCAAAGGTGCACACATTGGAGGTGCTGTGGCTCTGCAGGGTACTCACCGCTTTGATCAACTCCACTGGCCCGGCCAGATAGCCCACCCGCCAGCCGGTCATTGAGTAGGCCTTGGCGAAGCCGTTGCTAATAATGGTGTGTTCAAAGGCCTCGGGCGACACCGCCCCAATGCTCAGATGGGTAGCCCCGTCGTAAAGAATTTTCTCGTAGATTTCGTCCGACACCACCCAAATGTCGGCTTCGACGACTACCGCCGCCAGGGCCGCGATTTCGTCTGGAGCGTAGACCATCCCCGTCGGGTTTGAGGGGCTGTTGAGAATAAACAGCTTGGTTTTGGGGGTAATCGCCTGGCGCAGCTGCGCTGGGGTAATGCGGTAGTTTTGCTCGGCCGTCGTGGGCACTAGAACCGGCGTTCCCCCAGCCAGCTTGACCATTTCGGGGTAGCTCAGCCAGTAGGGGGCCGGAATAATCACCTCATCGCCGGGTTCAATCAGGGCCATCATCAGGCCGTAGAGCGAGTGCTTGCCGCCGTTGGTGACAATGACATTCTCGGGGCCGTAGCAGAGGCCGTTGTCCTGCTGTAGCTTGTGGGCGATCGCCTGCTTTAGCGCCGGTTCACCTGCCGCCGGGCCGTAGCGCGTTTTGCCGGCGTCGAGGGCCGCTTTGGCCGCCGCCTTAATATGGTCGGGGGTATCGAAGTCAGGTTCTCCAGCGCTAAAGCTGCACACCGGCAAACCCTCTGCCTTCATCGCCTTGGCCCGGGCCGAAATTGCCAGAGTCATGGAAGGGCTTACGCAGGTTATCCGGTTTGCCAGGGCTAATGGGGGCACGACCACACCTCAACGAACATTGGCTACAGGCTGACCCCAAACGGCTCGTCAGGAGACCTCGCCTTTAGTCTAAACTCAGGCCTGCAAGCAGGTCTGAACTCAATTACACAAACATATTCCCCATAGATTAGATCGTTTAGTCGGTTCTGACTATTGCAGACTGGGGTTTTTCTGCGATTGCAGCCATTTGCTTCAGTTGCGCCCAGGCCGCGCCATCAAGGCTGACCCCAATCCTCAATCGATCAGCGCTACCATGCCCGACCCCTCAAAGGACGAAAGGCCGGCAACATTAACTGTTGGGCTATCAGCTATTAATTGATGACCGCCGCCAAGGTTTCCGCTGCGATCGCAGACCCAATTGATGAAGTTTGAGTAAATATTTTGCCCTCGCCTCGGCGTTTTTTTAGCCTTCTTCCGTAGCCTCAGCCCAACCCAGAGCCATCCTCAACCCGCTCAAACCGCGGAACCTGGTCGTTTGAGTGCAGTCCTCACAGTGGGGAAAATCCGTGCCGGGGACTACTAAATTTTCAAAATCCGCGGATTTACGGATAAAGACTTTCCTGACTGACGGTGCACAGGTTTGTAACTAGGACTAGAAGCGCTAACAAGGCCACGTCCTATGCACCCTTCCTCCAACTGTTCCCTGATGACTCATTTGGCCTGCGCCGTTAGCCTGGGCCTGCTGATGCCGGTCGCCCCCCTCGGGTTATCTGCCGCAATCCAATCCTACGCTGAAGCTAGCCTCAGCGCCACCACTCGCGTCGAGGATGATCGCGGCAGCGGTCGGCTCAGCCGGGTACCCGCGATCGCCAATCAACTCAGCTTTCGCGGCAGTGGCCGGGTTGACCCAACTCCCCCCACATCTGCGACCACTCACCCTGTCCAGCTGGCCTACCGAGGCAGCGGCAGAATTGTTGAGCCAGGCACCACCAGCGCCTAGAAGGCTCCCCCCAGAAGCAGTAGAAAAGGCCATAGGCCGTCTACTCTCCGGCCGATTTACCTGACTCAACAAATTAGCCTTTGGTGTTGGTTGAAATGGTTGGATTTTGCGTCACACTTAGAATCAATCAGGGGTAATAGCCAGGGTCAATCAGTGCCATAGGCATGGCTGGCCCAGCGCTAAGCTAGCAGAGCAGGCCCAAAGCTTTATAAATTCAAAGTATTTACCTCAAGTTCATAAGCTTACATATTCTTTTCAGCCTTTTAGACTAAGCTGTATTTGCGTGTTTCTGGCGATTTTCAACGGTTTCGCACCCTTAGCAGCGTGGGTTGCGCTACCGCCTGTTGTTTTGAGTTTTCCCAAGTCCGATGGCTGAA
Organism: filamentous cyanobacterium CCT1; assembly: GCA_003017855.1. GTDB lineage: Bacteria > Cyanobacteriota > Cyanobacteriia > Phormidesmidales > Phormidesmidaceae > Nodosilinea. Next base: position 20,620 of record PYER01000033.1, on the reverse strand, counting down.
CCTCTTGTTTCTATGCCTTTGTCTTCTCTGGCGGTAGAAGACGATGCGCTCATTCGCCGCCTCAGCCCCAGCGCCATTGACCAGATCTTGCTGTATATCGCCTTCAGCGCCATGCGCACGGGCGGACACCGCCACGGTGCCTTTTTAGACGCGGCGGCCACCGCAGCCAAATGCGCCATCTATATGACCTACCTGGAGCAGGGCGAAAACCTGCGCATGACGGGTCACCTGCACCACATCGAGCCCAAGCGGGTCAAGGCCATTGTTGAAGAAATGCGCCAAGCCCTGACCGAGGGCAAACTGCTCAAAATGCTGGGCTCCCAGGAGCCCCGCTATCTGATTCAGTTTCCCTACATGTGGCTACGGCGCTACCCCTGGCAGCCAGGGCAGTCGCGGGTGGCGGGTACCTCGCTGACCAGCGAAGAAAAAACTATTTTAGAGAGCAAGCTACCGACGCCCTGCCCCGATGCCCGCATTATCAATTCGTTTCAGTTCTTAGAGCTGATCGAAATTCTGCACGAAAAGTCGCAGGATGACCTGCCGGAAGACCATCGCGTGCCGCTGAGCGAAGCGCTGGCCGAACACATTCGGCGGCGGCTGATTTACTCGGGCACCGTAGCTCGTATCGATGCCTCCTGGGGCGCCTCCTACTACGGGCTGGCCCGCGCCTCCTACGCGCCGGTCGATGATCAGGAGCGCATGTACGCCATGGTCGACGATACGGCCCAGTACTTTCGCATGATGCGCGAGTGGGCCAACGGGATTGCGGGCACCATGCGGGTGCTAGAAGAATTAGATATCCCCACCGCCAATCGAGAGGCGGCCCTGCAGGAGCTAGACGAGGTGATCCGCACCTGGGCCGATAAATATCACCAGCCCGGCGGTGAGCCGACCCTACTGCAAATGGTCATTGGCCACCACCTGAAATAGCACTATAGCGGTGGCCCGTTTGTTGCTCCCTCGTTCCAATGCTCTGTAGCAGTGGAATGCTCATCGGAGGCTCTGCCTCTTAAAAAGAGCGGCGGAGCCGCAAAACCAGGGTGCCCAAGCGGAGCTAGGGCACCAGCGCGGCGCTGTTGTCTAGATACTGTGCCGCTACTCTAGAGCGGTGACCCGTTCGCGGGGCATTGCATGCAATGCCCCCACACCGAACCCGCCTTAATTGGTGGTCTTGAAATTTACCGACGGCGCACGGTACGGCCAAAGCTGGGTAGCTCTACTGCCGCAATTGTCTTGATCTTTTTCTGCGATCGCAGCGGGTAGACCAGGGGCGAGGGCGACGCCTTACCGCTACTGCTGCTGAGGTAGGCCGGTAGAGCAGGCCCCGCAGCGGTCGCTGCCACCGGAGCCGCTGCCGCCGGAGATGCTACTGCCGGAGTCATTGCCGCTGGGGCCTCGGTTGCAGGGGCTGCAGCAGGAGACCACTCGATCGGGGGTAGGGGATCTACCGATGTGGTTTTGGCCGCTACTGGGGCAGACGGTGCCACCGGGGCAATAGGCTCACCCCAGGGCGATGGTTCGGTAAAAAGAGACGGTGACTCGGCCGTCGAGCTCGACGGTTCAGGCGACCTCGACGGTGGCTCTAGCCATGGGTCGGGCGCGATCGAGGCAGCAGGAGCCGCAGGAGCTGGCTCAACTTCAGGCTCCGGATGGGACGACGACTGAACGACGGCAGGCTCTAACGGTTCAAGGATATCTTTCTGGGCTGGCGCCTCAGGTAAATCGCGCTGGGGCGCTGGGCTCAGCACTGCCCCGCGCAGACCGCGCAGCAGGTGGGTCAGGCTGGGGTTACTGGTAGAGGCTTCTGGCCCAGCCGACCAGGGCTGAATTTGCTGCGACCGCGGCATGGCGACCGGCTGGCCTGGCTCTTCCACAGGGCTCAAGAGCTGCCCCTGCACGGCGGTAGGGCTGGTTGTCGCTGCCCCAGGCGTCATATTCAAACACTTTTCTAAGGCGGCCTTAAACTGCAGGGTATAGCGCTGCTGACGGTGCAGTCGCGCCTTGAGGTCGCGGCAGGTTTCTTCAGCCTGGTGCAGCGCCGTGTTTTTCTCGCTAAAGCGCTGCTGAAGCAGGGTGCACTCGCGCTCGAGCTGGGCCACTCGCTGCTGACTCACCTCTAGCTCGGCCTGTAGAGTTTCGTTGTGGATGGTGGTGCGCCTGAGGCCGTCGTTGGCAACGTCAAGTTCGCTGAGCAGCTGGGCAATCTGCTGCTGTACGGGACCGGGGGTGGCAGCGACAGGCAGCGCACCGGAATGGGTCTGGGCCTGGTTGCGCTCAATTTCAGCCTGAAGGGCCACCTGCGATCGCTCCAGATCGTCTTCTAGCTCGGTCACGCGCAGCAGCAGCGCATCATTGCACTGGTTGAGGTCTTGAATCAGCTGTACCAGGTTTTCTGGAGCAGGTTCAACGGGTTCGGGGGCAAGGGGCTCGACCGCAGCCTCGGTATCGTCTTGGGCAACCGCTGGTACCAGCTCATGCCGCAGCACTGCCGAAATATCGTCGGCTTCGGCGGCAAACCCCGAGTTGTCGGCCAGGGGCAACTGGCCAGGCATCGTCACCGTTTCCCAACCATCCCCTGACTGGGTAGGGGGATAGATTATGACCTCCTCTCCGCTGCTGGTCGAACGGTTGCCTTGGGGCTCTGGGGAAGCACTTGAAGCCGTCGTGTCAGTCATAATGGTGCCTGGTCCTGGTCGCGTAGTCTCACACTCAACACTCAACCACTAAGGGAGCTGCTGCCCCCAAGAGTAGCTAATTTTGCCAACTTATTCACTTTTTTATTGATTGTTTGATTACAACATGTCTGCTTTATGCTTTTAGTCTATCTTTCACCGCTTCTTTTTATTTTCTCTCTAAGGTCATAGGCAGGCCATGAAAATGCTGATTTGCCCTGTTTGGCCAGCCGTATCGGCACCGCGATCGCGCCCCTTGACGCTTCTTTGAGCCGCCACCATGCCCTCTTCTGTGCCGTCATTTGCCCTGGTTACTCCCAGCTACAGGCCCGACTACGAGCGCTGCAGGCTCCTGGTAGAAAGCGTGGGCCATTTTAGCCAGACTCCCGTGCGGCATTACATCATTGTTGACCAGCGCGATTGTTCACAATTTAAGTCACTGGCCAATAGTAGTACTGAAATTATCTCCGTCGAGTCGCTGCTGCCCGCCTGGATTCACCGTATCCCCCTGGTGCGTAAAACTTGGTTGAGCTTAAAAACTCGACCCATTCGCAACTGGGTCTTACAGCAGCTGGTCAAACTCTCCTTTGCCGCCAGTGCCCCTGAGCCGACCACTATTTTTGTCGATTCGGACGTCGCCTTTATTCGCCCCTTCGACCTGACCACCTTTAGCCACCAGGGACAAACGCGGCTATTTCGCGTGCCCGAGTTCTACACCCCCACCTTTGACCCTCTCTACGCGACAGCCTACAGACTGCTGGGGCTGGATAGCTTTTGCAATGGAGTAGCGCGCCCTAACTACATCGGCAACCTGATTAGCTGGCGGCAGAGCCATGTCCGGGCCCTGCGCGATCGCCTGGAGCAGATCTGGGACCGCCCCTGGCTAGAAACCCTGGCCCGCTCTAAAACCCTTTCGGAATATATTCTCTACGGGGTGTTTGTAGACCAGGTGCTGGGCACAGCGGCCAGTCATTTCTACGACTGCTCGCCGCTGTGCCACGAGTACTGGAAAACCCAGCCCCTGAGTGACCAGCAGATGGACGAGTTTTTTGCCGCCGTTCAACCCAGCCATATTGCCGTCATGCTATCGGCCAAGGCGGGCATTGACGCCAGCCGCTATCACCCCTACCTGCAGCGCTATCAGGCTCAAGTCTCTGCCCAGGGTTAGCGCCACGGGGGTTAGGGCGTCTCCTGGCGGGGCATAGAGCGCGATCCAGAAAGTCAGTTCCAGTTCAGTTTCAAAGTTTCCGGGAACCCGGCCACCGCCCTTGATAGACATAGGGATAGATGAAAAGACTGCCCGCCGCTTTCGCGATCGCCCCCGACCGCAGAGACGCCTAAATTGTCTACTATTAATTGCGGGGGTGAAGCTGGCAGCACTGTCGTTTTGAGTTAAATAGCGTTAAGTAATGATCAGATCAGGGTTTCGCACCGCACTCCTGGTGGCTGCCGCTGGCATGGCCCTAGCCACCACCGTCAGCTGTAGCCAATCTACCGACCTGGCCACCGCGCCCACCCCTGCAGCCGAGGTTGTCGCTCCCGAGCGAGATCCGCAAACCCTGCGGTTGCTCTACAGCCGCTCTGCCCTTACTCTCAACCCTCACCTGGCTACCGGCTACCAAGATTTTGAAGCCGCCCGCATTGTCTACGAACCCCTGGCCAGCTATAACCAGGCGGGAGAACTCGTGCCCTTTTTGGCCGATGAAATCCCGACCGCAGAAAATGGCGGGATAGCCGCCGACGGCACCACCGTCACCTGGACCCTGCGGCCCGATGTCACCTGGTCCGATGGCGAACCGTTTACCGCCGACGACGTGGTATTTACCTTTGAGTTCATTCGCAACCCGGTGGTGGCGGCGGCTACAGCCCAGTACTACGAGGGGGTTAAGAGCGTCGAGGCGATCGACGACTACACCGTCAAAATTACCTTCACCGACCCTACCCCAGCCTGGTCAGTGCCCTTTACGGGGCAAACCGGGCTGATTTTGCCTCGACACATCTTTGAAGAGCACAACGGCCCCAGCGCCCGCGACGCCCTGGCTAACCTCCAGCCCGTGGGGACTGGTCCGTACCAGGCGGTGGGGTTTGAAAGCGGCACCGTCGTTTATGAGCCCAACCCCAGCTACTGGGGCGGGCGGCCCGCCTTTGAGCGCGTAGAACTCGTCGGCGGCCTGGCCCCCTATGCCGCCGCCCGCGAGGTGCTGCAAACCAACGAGGCCGACTTTGCCCACAACCTCCAAGTCGAAGCCGAAGCGCTCCGCGAGCTAGAAACCGATGCCAGCGGCCATGTGACTCACCTGTTTGGGGCTCAGGTCGAGCGCATTATGCTCAATTTTGCCAACCCCTTTGCCCGCACCGAGGATGGCGAACGCTCCAGCCCCGATCTTCCGCACCCCTACTTCAGTGATTTGCGGGTGCGCCAGGCAATTAATCTGGCGGTCGATCGCGATACCATTGCCAAAGAACTCTACGGTAGCGCCGGCAAGCCCACCGCCCAGCTGCTCGTGGCCCCCCTCGACTATCAGTCTGAGTCGATAGCCTATACCTACGACCTGGAGCGGGCCAAAGCCCTGCTGAATGAAGCGGGTTGGGTCGACACCAACGGCGACGGTCTGCGCGAAAAAGATGGGGTTGCCCTCGAGGTGCTGTTCCAGGCAGCGGTGAACCCGGTGCGCCAAAAAACCCAAACCATCGTCAGCGACAGCCTCACCGAGCTGGGCGTGGATGTGCAAATTTCGCGGGTGCGTCTGGACGAGTTTTTCTCCGCCGACCCCAAAGACACCCAGAGCATCAACCACTTCTTTGCCGACATGCAGGTGTACTCGATTGGCAACGAAAACCCTGACCCCACCACCTACATGGGCTGGTGGACCTGCGCCAAAATTGCCTCCCAGGCCAACCAGTGGCAGCAGCCCAACAACGCCCGCTACTGCAACCCCGAGTACGATCGCCTCTGGCAGGCTGCCAAACAAGAGCTCGCCCCCGATCGCCGGGCCGAGCTGTTTCAGCAGATGAACGAACTGCTGGCTGAGGATGTAGCGGTCATTCCGGTAGTGCACCGGGCCATGACCAATGCGGTTAGCGATCGCCTCAGCGAGGTCGAGTTCACCCCCTGGGATGCCAGCACCTGGGCGATCAAAGACTGGCAACCCGCCCCTAGCGATTCTTAAATTAGTCGCTGGCCCTGCCTCAGGCCACAGAGCACACGCTGGACCAGCCCTCAATCTTTTGTAGCGATTTTGTGGTTTTCTGGACCAGCCAGGGCAGAATGGTTACTTGTAGCAAGTGACCAACTCTATGACTTCAGAACCCGCTGTTACCAGTCCGGTGGCGTCTCCCCTAGCCGCGATCGCCCTCAAGGTAGCTGGCGCGATCGCCATTCTGTCAGCCCTGCTAGATTTTCTGATTCTGCTCATTCCCCCCAACCTCACCAATGTGCAGTGGCAGCTAGCCACGACCACCCAGCTGGTCGATCGCGGCATTGTGCCCCTCATCGGCATCGCTCTGCTGCTGGTTGGTCTATGGGTAGACAGCTCCGTTGGTCGCATAACCCAGCGCAAGAGCTTAACCGCCGACCTGCGGTTTTGGGCCTGTGCGTTAGCAAGTCTACTAGGGCTGGTCTATTTGCTGCTCACCCTGCTGCACCTCAACGCTGTACGACTCTCCAGCCAAACCGCCCTGGCTCAGGTGGGCACCGAGGCCAGTCAGGCCGCCACCGAACTTCAGCAGCGACTCTCCACGGAGCTCAGCCAGCAGCAAAGCCAGCTGGGGGCCATTTTAGAAAACGAAGAGCTTCTGAACCAGGCGATTCAGAGTGGTCAGCTACCACCCGACATTGAGCAGTATCGCGACGACCCCGACGGCCTGACTCAGTTTTTGCAGCAGCGGGCCGACCAGGCCCAGCAGCAGATTGAATCTGAAATTGGCACCCGTCGGGCAGAAGCCGAGCGCCGAGTCAGAACAGAAGCCTGGCGATCGGCCATTCGCATCTCGGTCATTAGCCTGCTACTAGCAGCGGGCTTCTCCATTATCGGCTGGCTTGGCCTGCGACGACTGCTCTCGCTCACCCGGTCAGCCTAGGGCCTGCATCATCGCCCGCTGAGCCGCTGCCTGATAAATCTCCTTCAGGTACCCCATCACCACGGGTGCGTCCTCTGGGGGCAGCGGTATGCGGCCCAGCACATCGAGCACCGTGGTCTCAGCCGGAGTAATCACCACGAGAACTGGATCTAAGGATTCGCCATAGGCCCAGAACTGCTGCACATCAAGGCGGATAGAGATCGCTGGTGCAGCTGGGGTGCCAGCCTCCTCGCCCATCAGGGGTGTTTCTGACGGCCCAGCGCTGCTCTGTCGCCGCTGCCGCAGAGCATCTAGAATGCTGTCACGGCTGCGCCCCCGCAGCTGAAACAGCACAAAGGGGTCTTCTCGAAAGAAATCGCCCAGCTGGTAATACACCGCCGCAATGTGCTTACAGGGGTTTTTGGGGTCAGGGCAGCTGCACTTGGAATGCACCTCCGACAGGTTAAACGGATACAGGCTCAGCCCGTTAGCGGTAAAAACCGCCTCGATTTCAGCGGGCATTTCGCCAGCCAGCAGCTGCGCTGAATAAATGGCCTGCTCTGAAAGAGAGTCAATGACATAGTTCCAGTCTTCGTCGCTAAAGGCGTCGAGCCAGATGGAGAGCTTGTAGGGTTCTTCGGCCGTACCCTGCACCAGGGCTGTCACCCTAGACCCCTTGTATTCCAGGCTTAGAATATGGCCTTCGCGGGCGTAAATGCGACCGCGCTCCAGACGCTTCTTGAACCGATAGGTATTGAGCAGCTCAACCCAGCGCTGCACCCACCAGGCTTCGTCTTCAAGGGCGTAGGCAGGGCTAGGGGAAGCCTGATAAGAGGTCATAGCAAACGGATGCCAGAGGGTGGTGGACTGTAGTTCAACCAGCTATTCATAGTGTACAGCCCTGGGAAAAGCGCTAGGGCTCCCCAGGGCTGAATTAATCAGTCGATACTAGCCAAAGAGACCTAGCGACCAATACCGTGGTACTGGAACCCAGCTCTCACCAGCATCTCCCGGTCGAGAACGTTGCGGCCATCAATTAGGATGGGGCTGTTCATGCGCTGAGCCATATCGGCGTAGTCGAGGTCCTGAAACTGCTGCCAGTCGGTAACCAGCACCAGCGCATCGCAGTGGTCGGCCAAGTGGGTAGCATCGGTCTCCACAATGACGCCCGTCAGCCCGTGGCGCAGCCCGCTCTGAGAAACAATCGGATCGTAGGCCTTCACCTTGGCGCCCAGACGATTGAGCTGCTCAATTAAGATCAGCGAGGGTGCATCGCGCATGTCATCGGTGTCGGGCTTAAAGGTAAGACCCAACAGGCCCACAGTTTTGCCTTTGAGAATCTTGAGCACCTGCTGCAGCTTCTCTAGCGTAATCTGGCGCTGACGATTGTTCACATCTACCGCAGCCTTGAGCAGCTGAGCTTCGTAGCCGTAGTCGTCGGCGGTGTGAATCAGGGCCGACACGTCCTTGGGAAAGCATGAACCACCCCAGCCAATGCCCGCCTGCAAAAACTTCTTGCCAATGCGAGAATCCAAACCGATGCCCTGGGCCACCTGGGTGACATCGGCTCCGACGCGATCGCAGATGTTAGCGACCTCATTGATAAAGCTGATCTTGGTCGCCAAAAAGGCGTTGGACGCGTACTTCACCATCTCTGCTGAGCTTAGGTCAGTCACCAGCACCGGCACGGGTTCAGCGCTGGTGTCTTCGGCAAAGCGCCGCTCGACGATGGGGGTGTAGAGTTCCTTCATCATGGCAATGGCGCGGGGGCTGTTGCTGCCCAGCACAATGCGATCGGGGTTAAAGGTGTCGTACACCGCCGAGCCCTCCCGCAAAAACTCAGGGTTGCTGACCACATCAAAGTCAGCGACCACCTCGGGATGAGTGGTTTCAGGAATACCGCCAGCGGGCACAGGAGCAAGTTGACGCTCTGCTACCCCATCCAGCACAATCATGCGCACCCAGTCGCCCGAGCCAATCGGCACCGTAGACTTATTCACAATCACCTTATAGCCACCGTTGAGGTGAGTGCCAATGCCCTTGGCTACGGCCTCAACGTAGCGCGTATCGCTCTCGCCAGTGGGCAGTGCCGGCGTACCCACCGCAATAAAGAGAACTTCACCGTGCTCACCTCCCGCCTTCAGGTCAGTGGAAAACTGGAGGTGACCCGCCGCCATTGACGACTTCATCAGTTCAGATAGACCAGGCTCAAAAATAGGCGACTGCCCGGACTGCATGAGCTTAACTTTTTCCTCATTCACATCAATGCAGACCACATCGTGACCCACGTGGGCCAGGCACACACCAGTTACTAAGCCCACATAACCGGTACCAATTACACATACACGCATAGAAAATACTCCTTAACTTTATGTACTCTTGATAGTTCCCTAGCAGGCTAGATAGCCGTTATCGGGCTAGCGATGTGCCCACAACCGAGCAGCACAGCTGCGGGCAGCTTTTGGTTAACCTACTACAGAGTGTAGGGTCGACGGCAGCTCCGTGGTTGTTCCTTGCCGATTGAAGCGATCGCGAAAATCGTCAATAGTAAGCTTCAGGCCCTCCTGCAGAGGTACCGTTGGGCTCCAGTCAAGGAAGGTTTTGGCGCGGGTAATATCGGGCTTACGCCGCTGGGGGTCATCCTGAGGGAGCGGCTTATAGATCAGTTCAGCATCGGGGTTGACCATCGACTGTACCGCCTGGGCCAGCTCTAAAATGGTGTACTCATCGGGGTTGCCCAGGTTAACCGGGCCAATATAGTCACCGTTCATCAGCCGCATCAACCCTTCTACCAGGTCAGATACGTAGCAAAAACTGCGGGTCTGCGCCCCAGTGCCATAAATGGTTAGGGGATTGCCCTGCAGCGCCTGCACCACAAAATTGCTTACCACTCGGCCATCGTTTTCGAGCATACGGGGACCGTAGGTGTTAAAGATGCGGGCCACTCGAATATCGACGTTGTTTTGGCGGTGATAATCGAAAGCCAGGGTTTCGGCAACGCGTTTGCCCTCGTCGTAGCAGCTGCGAATACCAATGGGGTTGACGTTGCCGCGATACTCTTCGGTCTGGGGATGGACCTCGGGATCGCCATAGACCTCGGAGGTAGAGGCCAACAAAAACCGGGCCTTTACTCGTTTCGCTAAGCCCAGCATGTTGAGGGTGCCCATCACGTTGGTTTTGATGGTTTTTACTGGGTTGTACTGGTAATGCACAGGCGAAGCAGGGCAAGCCAGATGATAGATTTGGTCAACCTCAAGCCGAATGGGCTCTGTTACGTCATGGCGAATGACTTCAAAATAAGGGTGATCGAGCCAGTGCAGCAGATTATGGCGATGGCCTGTGTAAAAATTATCCAGACAGATAACTTCATTACCGGCGGTCATCAGCCGATCAATTAAGTGGGAGCCAATAAACCCGGCTCCACCAGTAACTAAAATTCTCATGGGCAATTCAACCAGGGGGGATTATTTACGGACGACGAAGCACAGCTTTCTCTTAAACTTACTTTTCCCAGGGTAAAGTGTCCGGAGATCAAACTCCTGTCGCTTTAGTTTTGATGAGTTTATCAATTCTTTGTGAAGTTTTTTTCATAGCCTAGAAGCCGTTGTTCGGATGTTCGTTTGGCTCCCACAACCTGATGGATTACCCATGCCCACTCTTCGTCTACGGCACCTTAAAGCCGGGAGAACGAGCCTTTGTCGAGTTTTGTGCCCCTTACCTAGTGACCAGTCTACCTGCCTTGGCGATGGGTCGGCTCTACCATTTACCGCTGGGCTACCCTGCCATGACGCTGGAACCAGGCTGGGTGCAGGGAATCTTGCTCATATTCTCTAGCCCTGACTGCTTGCACGCCATTGACGCCTTTGAAGAGTACTACCCCGATCGCTCCGAGAGCAGCGAATATCAACGCGATCGCCACCCGGTCTTCAATCTCCAGCGCCAGCCCCTAAGTACAGCCTGGATTTATACCATGACCCGCGATCGCGTCACTGCATTAGGCGGGCGATGGCTGCCCCAGGGCCACTGGAGCGAAACCACAGTTCCCTGAACTCAACAAAAAAAGGCTCTGCCAAAACTGACAGAGCCTTAAAGTGCTAGAACAACCTAGCCAACTAAACCGTTGACTAAACCAACCTAGAAGCGGAAGGTGGCACGCAGAGCAGCCCACAGGCCAGTATCATCGTTGCCAGCGAGACCAGTGTTGATGTCACCGTAGATAACAGCAGGGGTAATGGTCAGGAACTGGTTGAAGGGAATCTCGTAGTAACCCTCAACGATGAAGGGGTTGTTAGTAGTACCAGCATACTGAGGTAGTTGACCACCGTAAACGCCGAGCTGAGCACCCTCAGCCAGGAAGTTGTTGAAGCCAACACCAGCAGTCCAGCTGAAGTCGTTGCCACCGTTGAAGGTACTGTAAGCACCGTGACCAGCGACAAAGAAGCCGCCGAAGTCAAGGTTCAGAAGACCGGCAAAGGTATCGGTAGCGCCAGGCAGACCACCCTGGAAGTTAGTAGATTGGTCGTTGTGCAGGTAGGCAATACCGGCATCCAGGAAGCCATCGCTCAGGAAGCTGAGCTGAGCAATATAGCTCTGACTGTTGGCTGCGAAGATACCAACGCCAGGATTAGTAGCACCACCGGGGTTGGAGGCAGTGTAGCCAGCATCAAGCACAATGTTGTCGGTCAGAGCAAAGCTCAAACCAACACCAGCACCGTTGGAGGTGCTACCACCAAAATCGTAGAACTGAGGACCACCAGCATCAGCCACAGAAGGACCGTCGAAAGGCACGATGGTGCTGGTAACCCAGTCATCGCCTTGCAGACCACGAGCAGCAACCGTTGCAGTCAGGCGGCTACCAACGGGGAAGCTGTAGTAGAAGTCATCAATGGTGACGTCATAGTTAGAACCACCAGCATTGGCCAGACCACCCAAACCGTTAATGGCGTTACCATCGCCACCCTGAAGGCGAACACGCAAACGGTCGTTGCCAGTGAAGCTGCTGTCAAAGTTTAGACGAGCCCGGCCAGCAAAGCTTGTGCTGGCTTCACCAGTAACGATATCGATAGGGGTAACCAGGTTGAAATCAACCTGACCACGTAGCTTGGTGGTGGTGGAGAACTGCTGAGCGCGCAGGGTAGCGGTCTCAGCTTCCAGGGCATCGACGCGGCCACGCAGGGTGGCCAGTTCAGCCTGGAACTCTTCTTGCAGACGACGGATGGTGGCCAGGTCGTCGGGGTTGATGCCCGACTGAGCGATCAGGGTCGCAATGACATCCAAGCAGGAGTTGAGACCAGCGGCGAACTCGAAGCGAGTCAGGCTGCGCTGACCACGGAAGGTGCGGTCGGGGTAGCCCTGAATACAACCGTAATTCTCAACCAGGCTCTGGAGTGCCTGAAAAGCCCAGTCAGAGGGCTGAACGTCGGTCAGTTCGGAAACGCTGGTGATTTGAGCCAGCTGAACAGAGTCTTGATCGAAGCTGCTGACCTGAGTGGTGACAGCGGTTTCAGCCGCGATCGCAGTGCCAGAGACAGCAACAGCTGCGCCCAGAGCTGCGGGTACAGCCAGCAAAGATTGCCAGAATAACTTAGCCATTCGTATTTTCTCCTCACACCTTATACAAGGCTTATCGTGTACTTCAAAGCAGGTTTGGCCTAAACCATTCCTCATTTAACAGGCGCAGGCTCGATCCCAAGGGGATAGAGGTACTGGCCTCACGTACATCCAAAACCGATAGTAGCAGATATACTCTGTATCGGCTAGATCGGTTTGACCAACGGGGACAGACCGATATCTACCCAATCCGGACGTACTCTACTGGTGTAAGGTTCCCCGACTACAGCTCAATGTGAACAGGGATTTTGGACAGTTTTTGGTAAATAGGCCTGTGTGGCGCTAAAACCGCTTGTGCTAAGCATTCAGACTGACCATCAAACTCCACGAAGAACTTAGAGGTTGCTGGCAACCGATGTTGCCAGCACCTGTCATCACTTTCTAGATCATTAGAACCGGAAGGTAGCCCGCAGAGCACCCCAGAATGCCGTGTTATCTGCAAAGCCGACCTGGTTGGCCTGGCCGTAGATCAGGGCAGGGGTGATGGTCAAGAATCTGTTGAAGGGAATGTTGTAGTAGCCCTCAACCAGGAAGGGGTTATTGCTGCGTCCAGTGAGCTGAGGCAGCTGACCACCATAAACAGCTAGCTGAGATCCTTCGATTAAGAAGTCATTAAAACCAACCCCAGCATTCCAGCTAAAGTCGTTACCGCCGTTGAAGGTGCTGTAAGCGCCGTGCCCAGCGATAAAGAAATTCCCAAAATCTAGGTTGAGTAGCCCAGCAAAGGTATCGATGGCACCAGCGGCAGCAGCCAAACCCGTGCCGTTGCGAGCAAAGGTATTGGAGCGATCGCTATGCAGGTAGACTGCACCCGCCTGCAAAAAGCCTTCGCCGAGGTAGCTGAGCTGAGCAATGTAGCTCTGGTTAGCCGCAGCGAAAATACCTACGTTTGGCTGGGTGGCCCCAGGGTTACCGGCGGTGTAGCCAGCATCCAGGACAATGGTATCGGTCAGGTTGATATTGACGCCAACGCCAGCGCCATTGCTGCTGCTGCCAGCCAGGTTGTAGAACGCAGGCTCACCAGCTTGGGCTACCGACACCCCATCAAAGGGCACGATGGTGCTCGTTACCCAGTCGTCTCCAGCCAGACCGCGGGCAGAAACCGTGACATTGATGCGGCTACCGACGGGAAACCGATAGAAAAAGTCGTCAATAGTGACATCATAAGCAGCGCCACGGGCATTTTGCAGCCCATTAAAAGCGTTCAGGGCGTTGCCGTCACCTGCCTGTAGACGAACCCGGAGGCGATCGCTGCCGGTGAAGCTAGAGTCGAAGTTGAGACGAACGCGGTTTGCAACGCTGGTGTTGGCCTCGGTAGCTGCTCCACGGCCAGACAGCGTATCAAAGGGGGTGATCAGGTGGAAGTCAACCTGACCACGCAGCTTGGTGGTGGTAGAGAACTGCTGAGCGCGCAGGGTAGCGGTCTCAGCTTCGAGGGCATCAACGCGACCGCGCAGGGTAGCCAGCTCAGCCTGAAACTCTTCTTGCAGACGACGGATGGTGGCCAGATCGTCGGGGTTGATGCCCGACTGAGCAATCAGGGTCGCAATGACATCCAAGCAGGAGTTGAGACCAGCGGCGAACTCGAAGCGAGTTAGGCTGCGCTGACCACGGAAGGTGCGGTCGGGGTAGCCCTGAATACAACCGTAGTTCTCAACCAGGCTCTGGAGCGCCTGAAAAGCCCAGTCAGAGGGCTGAACGTCGGTCAGTTCGGAAACGCTGGTGATTTGAGCCAGCTGAACAGAGTCTTGATCGAAGCTGCTGACCTGAGTAGTGGCAGCGGTTTCAGCCGCGATCGCAGTGCCAGAGACAGCAACAGCTGCGCCCAGAGCTGCGGGTACAGCCAGCAAAGATTGCCAAAATAACTTAGCCATTCGGTATTTTCTCCTCACACCAGTTATAGGGGCAGGGCATTTCAGCGACAAAAGTCACGAAATCCTGCCTAATCAGGAGAATAGAGGATACCGATCGACTCAAAATGAGGGCTGACTTAAGGGCCAGAAGTATTCTGACAAAGCTTCAATTAACTTAGTTAAGGTAACATTAAGCAACCGTAATTCTTTTGCTACGGCAGTTTGAGCGCCACATCTATCACAGGGTAGAAATGGTTTTTGCCAGGGCAAAGTCCTTCTCGGTTAGCCCCCCCGCATCGTGGGTGGAGAGGCTAATGGTTACGCGGTTGTAGGAAATCTGCAAGTCGGGGTGGTGCCCGGCGGCTTCGGCGGGCTCGACTAGCTGGTTAACAAACTCAACGGCGGCAACAAAGTCTTTGAAGGTGCGCGTGCAGGTGATAGTCTTGCCGTCCAGGCTCCAGTCGGGAAGCTGGCTGAGCTGGACTTGAATATCGCGATCGCTGAGCAGAGCGGCCATAGTTTCTCTAAGGGTGGGCTACTGCTCTATGGTAGAAGCGGCGGCAGCAAGCCTCAACCCGAGTTTTTGGATTTTATTTGCCTTTAAAAGCTATCCGCCCCTGCCAGGGGAAGACAAGCTTCCGAAGCAGGGGCGGTCTAGTGGGATCTTAGGTTGAACCTGACTGCCGGGAGGAACCCTGTTCAGCCAGCTTCGAGAGCTTAGCTAGTTGTCGAGACAACCAACACTGAAGCTAGAGCACAGCCCCGGCGCACAGCCGGCTGATCTCAACCTGAAGACCCATACGTTTACTACTCTCTTGCATGGGCATCACCTCCTGAGTGCTAAACGGTAAAATCTGTAGAGCTAGCTGCCGTAACAGCGGCATTACTCGTAAGTTAGCACAATATTTCTGGCTATGGCAGAAATTGCGGCCTCATTAAGCGGATAAATCTGCGATCGCCAGTCCACAGCGTTATTTCAAGTCCCCTAACTACCTGACTGATGCCCCCAAATACCTCTGTAGCGATCGTCGAGAGCAGCCTGGATGAGTACCTACAAGCCTGGCTGCGCGAAGACGTTGGCCGTGGCGACTGGACCACAGTTGGGCTGGGAGACCTGGCGCAGCAGCCGGGGTTGGCCCTGTGGGTGACCCGTGCCCCCGGCGTGATTGCGGGGCTGCCCTTTGCTCGCCGCCTGTTTCAGCAGCTTGATAGCAACCTCAGCTTTGAGCCTTTAGTTGACGAAGGTGAGGCCTGTGCCACAGACACCACCATTGCCAAAATCAGCGGCAATCTGGCGGCCTTGCTGACGGGCGAGCGGGTAGCGCTAAACCTGGTCATGCGCCTGAGCGGCATTGCCACCGCTACCCGCCAATACGTCGAACGGCTGGCCGACAGCCCAACCCAGCTCGTCGATACGCGCAAGACAACCCCTGGACTGCGCCAGCTGGAGAAGTATGCCAGCCGAGTCGGTGGGGCTATCAACCACCGACTCGGCCTGGATGATGCGGTGATGATTAAAGACAATCACATTGCTGCCGCTGGGGGCATTCGGGCGGCAGTAGATCAGATTCGCCCGGCCATTCCTTACCCTATGACCGTGGAGGTCGAAACCAGCAGCCTCGAACAGGTCGATGAGGCGATCGCCTGCCCGGTAGACATCATCATGCTCGACAACATGCCCCCTGCAATGATGAAGACAGCAGTTGAGCGAATTCGATCGCAAAAGCCGACGGTCAAGATCGAAGCGTCTGGCAACGTCACCCTGGAGACCCTGGGGCTAATTGCGGCGACGGGGGTAGATTTTATTTCTAGTAGCGCCCCCATTACCCGCGCTCCGTGGCTAGATATTAGTATGCAGGTGAGTTCTAAAGCGGTTTAACCCGAGGCAACCCATGATCTTAACGACAGGCCCAAATGTTGACGGTCGCCAGGTCATCGAATACTGCGGCCTGGTCAATGGCGAAGCCATTTTAGGGGCCAATATTTTTAAGGACTTTTTTGCGGGCATTCGCGATGTGGTCGGCGGGCGATCGGGGGCCTACGAACATTCCCTGCGGCAGGCTCGCAACACGGCCATCAAAGAGATGATGCAGGCTGCTCAAGAACTGGGGGCAGACGCCATTATTGCCGTCGATATCGACTACGAATCGCTGGAGATCAACAACGGCGGCAACATGCTGATGGTGGCCGCCAGTGGTACCGCAGTGCGGTTGGCGTAAGCGGTCTTTCGCCTAGGCGCCCGGTCCCTAGCTACGCTCTAGGTTGATTTCAGGAATTTAGTTTAGGAACCGGGTGCCTGAGTTAGCTAGCGATGGCGTGATCCTTCAGATCGCTGAGCGCCACGTGCTCAACGGCGGCGGCGTGGGTGGCTTCGAGCATGACCGGAGGCGCAACCCCGGCCTCCAGAGCTTCTTGCCAGCGGGCGGCACACAGACACCAGCGATCGCCCGGCTTCAGCCCTGGAAACTGAAAGGCGGGCACAGGAGTAGACAGATCGTTGCCCTGGGCTTTGGTAAAGTCCAAAAACTCAGGCGTCATCTGGGCGCACACGACGTGAACTCCCATATCGCCTGCCCCCGTATTGCAGCAGCCATCGCGGTAAAAGCCGGTCATCGGCGAGGTGCAGCAGGGGGCGAGGGCGGTGCCCAGGACGTTGGTGGCAGTGGTCATGGGGAAGTCCTTTGAAAACAGGGTAGAACGGTATATACCAAGTCCAGCTCGGGATCTGTAGGTTTCCCGCAGGTACAACTCCACTTCTGGACTTGAGTTTGGTTGAGATTCGCTTTCAATCTATCGCAAGACCCGGCCTGCCGCAGCCAGTCTAAAGCCGCCAGCTGCCCAAAGCCAAAATGCTAGACTGCGTAGGCAAAGATGACAAAACTTCACGGTTCTATGGCCGTATCGACAACATCTGCTCGCCGCCAATCCGGGGCAGCGAGAGCCATTGAGGTGCCGATCAGCATTGCACCGATGATGGATCGCACCGATCGCCACTACCGCTACTTCATGCGGCAAATTACCCGGCATACCCTGCTCTATACCGAGATGGTGACGGCCCAGGCGATTGTGCACGGCGATCGCGACCACCTGCTGGGCTTTACCCCCAGCGAAGCGCCCTTAGTGCTACAGGTGGGCGGTGACGACCCTCAAATGCTGGCAACCTGCGCCCGTATCGCCGCCGACTTTGGCTACAACGCTATTAATTTAAATGTGGGCTGCCCTAGCGATCGCGTCAGCAGCGGCAACTTTGGCGCCTGCCTGATGGCGCAGCCCGAGCGGGTAGCCGAGGGCGTGGCGGCGATGATGGCGGCTAGCTCGCTGCCGGTCAGCGTTAAGCACCGGATTGGGGTAGACGATCGCGATCGCTACGAGGACATGGTGAATTTTGTCGGTACCGTGGCTCAAACCGGCTGCCGCCACTTTACCATTCACGCTCGCAAGGCCTGGCTGCAGGGGTTGAGCCCCAAAGACAACCGCACTATTCCGCCCCTGCGATACGGCGATGTGCACCGCCTCAAGCAGGACTTCCCGCAACTGTGGATTGAAATCAACGGCGGCTTTACCCAGCTCGATCAGATAAGCGAACAGCTCGATCAGGTGGATGGCGTGATGGTTGGGCGAGCCGCCTACGACCAGCCCTACCTGTTCTCAACAGTTGATCGACGGTTTTTTGCCGCTGACGAGCCTGCCCTCAGTCGTCAGCAGGTGGTTGAGGCGCTGCTGCCCTATATTGACCACTGGGCTAGCCAGGGGCTAAAGCTGAACAAAATTACCCGCCATATGCTGATGCTGTTTGCCGGACAGCCCGGTAGCCGCCTGTGGAAGCAAATTTTAACCGAGGAGTCGTGTAAGCCAGGGGCCGGTGTCGGAGTTGTGCAGCAGGCCATGACTGCGGTACAGCGTCAGAGCGACATTCAAGCTCAACTAGGGAGTCTCAGTCGCCCCCTGGGTTTCTGTGGTTAGGGACGCAGGAACCCAGACAAACGGGTAAACGTATTCATCGGTATTGGTCAGAGAGGTTAGCTCGGTGCCATCGGGGCGCACCTGATGCAGCACCTGGGTACCCATGGGGTCGTCGGGCGGAGTAGCGGTAAACGCAATCCAGTCACCTGTGGGTGACCACTGACTGTCCAGGATGTTTTGCAGGGGCTGATTGGTCAGAGCTGTGAATGCCTGACTGACTAAATCTAGTCGAAATAGAGTCTGCTGGTCGGCCTGAGCCCCCACAGCAAGGGCGATTTGCTGGCTGTTGGGGGCCCAGCTCAGGGCGTCGTAGAACCCAGGCCGGGTGAGCGCCTGGGTTTCCCCGGTGTTGACGTTGACTAGAGCCACGACTTCCTGATTGCTGAACGGGGGGTTGTGGGGGCGATAGTAGGCGATATATCGACTGTCGGGCGACCACAGCACGCGACTGCGGTAAATCTGGAAGTTGGCCTCGGGGGTGAGCACGCGGCGATCGCCCCCGTCGGTCCCCACTACATTCAGCCGCTGGAAGGGGTAGCTGCCTTCGTAAAAGGCCAGGCGTGTGCCGTCTGGGGACCAGGCCAGGGGGCTACCGGCGGCGCCATAGGTGCCGGGGGTTTGGGTGACCCGACGTGGGGAGCTGCCGTCTAGGGCCGCGACGAAGATGTGCTGACCGGTTACGTAGGCTACTTGATTCCCACTGGGAGCTAGAAACAGGTCAGACTCCAGGGTTTCAGGCGAGATGTCTAGGGGAGTTAGCGCTCCGGCGGGGGTACTGAGAAAAAGCCTGACCTGACCTGGCCCACCCGCAATCGAGGCAGGGCAGCGCTGCAAAATGACCAGGTCGCCGTCGCTCTGCCAGGCGAGGTCGAGGGTAGGAGGACGCTGGCAGTCGCTGGTAAATACTAGCTCTGACCCGTCGCCCCCCGGTTCAAGCCGGTAGACCTCACCGTAATTTTGAACCACCGCCAGCCGCTGTCCATCATTAGACCAGGTCAGGGCATTAAAGGCGCGATCGCCCCCCGGCATCAGAGACTGGCGATCGCCGCCCCCCGTCTCCAGGCGAAATAACCCCTCTGGAGTGGCAAACGATAGATCGGCAGCATGGCCCGCTGCCACGGTAAAGGCCATTAGCCCAGTGGTAAGCACCGCCACAGAGGGTTTAATCACAGTTCCACGTCCTTGAGCATTCCATGTGTGATCATAGCTACGACTGCCGCTACGCTGATCGATTTGCGCCATGAGTTTGGGTGTCCCAAACAGCTGTGTCGTTCAGTTTCTGAGATGCTAGAAGCACGACGCTTTACTAACCGACAAGTTGCCGCTGATTTTAGCTGGCCTGCGATCGCGACAAGCACGGTGGTCAGGGCGTTGGCATCGGTGCTGTATCTATTCTTCAGATCATGACCATGATCAGCTTGTTTTTTATCTTCCTGATTTTTTCCTTCGTTCAGCCGGCTATTCAGCGCCGTCTGGTAGAGTCGCGACGCCTCAGCGCCATTCGCAATCTGGAGCAGCAGCGGGGCAGTCGGGTGATTTTGCTGATTCATCGTCAGGAGTCGATTAGTCTGCTGGGCATTCCCATTTCGCGATTTATCAACATCGAAGATTCGGAGCAGATCCTGCGGGCCATTCGCCTCACGCCGTCGAACGTGCCGATCGATTTAATTTTGCACACCCCTGGCGGCCTGGTGCTAGCGACCGAGCAAATTGCCCGCGCACTGCTGCGTCACAGCGCCAAGGTGACGGTGTTTGTACCCCACTACGCCATGAGCGGCGGCACCATGCTGGCGATGGCGGCCGACGAAATTGTGATGGACGAAAACGCCGTTTTGGGGCCAGTGGACCCACAGCTGGGGAATGTGGCGGCGGCCAGCATTTTGGCGGTGCTGGAGGCTAAACCGCCCGAAAAGATTGACGACCAAACCCTGGTTACGGCCGATTTAGCCCGTAAAGCGATCGCCCAGGTGCAGCGGTTTGTGCGCGCCCTGCTAGAAGATGCAATTCCTCAGCAAAAGGTTGACCCCGCCAACATTGATAAAATTATCGATCGCCTCACCACCGGGCAGGTCACCCACGACTACCCGATCGCCGTGGAAGAGGCGACCGACATGGGCCTACCGGTGACGGTGGGCCTGCCGCTGGAGATCTACAGCCTGATGGATCTCTATCCGCAGCCGATGATGGGGCGACCGACGGTGCAGTACATTCCCATGCCTTACCAGAATCCGCCAGCGCTGCCGGTGGGTCAGGGGCGAGCGGATTAGTAGATGGGTGGGTGAGTAGGTGGGTAGGTGGGTGGGTGAAAGGATGTTTAAAGCACGTTGGCTAGGTAATTGACGATCGCGGTGGCGATTTGCTCGTTGCCGTGTTTGGCGATCGCCGCTGTTCGGCGGGGCGGGTGTAGGGGCTGGCGCAAAAAGTCCCATTCGCCTTCGAAAAATTCTTCTGGGGTTAGGACTA
>PYER01000307.1 GCA_003017855.1 filamentous cyanobacterium CCT1 | reverse complement strand
CTACAGCCGAATTGGTTCTGCCGCCAGCGGGGGTCAGTACGCCGGGTCGAGGAGCTGACGGCGCTGCTCCAGCAACGCGGCTGTCTTCAGCCCCAGGTACCGCGCCAGGGGTTTCGCCAAGCTGGGTTTGCACCGGCACGTTCTGCACCGGGGTGGGCGAGTTGGCCGAGGGTAGGGTGCTGATGTCGTCCAGGTCAATGGAGGTGAATTCTTGCTCTGACAGGTCGGGGCCGAGGGGCTTAAAGGCGGCCTCGCCCTGGCTGGCTGAGTCTGCCTGGGCATCGCTGGGGCTACCGTCGGTGGGAGCGCCCTTGAGTCGGCGGGCAATCGGGCTGTTGCTCAGGTGGCTGATGGCCTCCGGTGAGGTGACCAAGTAGCCAACGCTGGCGCTACCGACCAGCAGCAGCAGAAGAGCACCCATGCCCAGCGGCGTGGTTAGCTGACGAATGAGAGAGGGGGGATTTTCGTCACCGTCCATTTCCGCTGGGGGGCGGCAGGGGCGGCTGCCCAGCAACGCTTCGGTGCTTTCTAAATACTCCTCGGGGGAGGGGCGGTAGGTGGTCAGGGTGCCGCCGTGGCTAAGCCGCACCTGGTTGACGGTGGTTTTGGGCGGGTAGGCCTGGCTACTGGGCTCCGACGCCTGTCCGAGCAGCGCTTGCAGGCGAGCGTTGGGCGGTGGCGGTGGCGGAGTTGTCGGGGCCGCAGCAGCGGTTTTGAGGGCAATCAAATCGATCGGTTTGCGGTTGGGGCGCAGCTGCAGCCGGGCTGGTGTAGGAATTGCCGCTCCCTGGCCAGATCGATTTTGGCGATAGCGTTGCAGCTCGTCATCCAGGTTGAGGGAGAGGCTCTCGATCGCCCGCTGCAGGCGCAAGGTCGACTCACCTGAGGGGGCAAAACTCTCAGGTCTGGTGGATAGACCGGAGGGCAATGGCGTCATAGTCATCATCTCCTGGATTTGGCAATGACTAATACTACTGATTTCTCAAAAGTTGGCAACTAAAAATTGCGAAACTCCGTTAGTAACCCTTGCTATCCCCAAAGAAACTGGGCGATCTGGTCCGAGATAATGCCGCGATCGCGGTGATTCTGATCCACCATTCGGGCTTTCTAAAGCTGTGGGCGTCGGTTTTACAGGGACGCCTGAGCATCTGGTAGCGCAAGCATCGTCAGCTTTTTAGCGATCGCCAATGTCTTAGCTACCGGGCCAAAGCCATCCGGGGTGCAGAAGAATTATGGGTAATCTGGCGGGTTTGCTAGGGGCTAGCGCGTACTGCGCGGGGCTGCTCTGGGTCAGCCTTTGGGTGCGTCACCTGGGGCTAAGCCTCTGGGTTGGGGTCGGGGTTGCCGCGCTGGGGGTGATGGGAGCAGCAGCGCTGGCCGCCCTGGTGCTGCCGGTTCGCTGGTACAAGGGGCCAACGGCGGCCCAGTGGGGGGTAGCGGGGGCGATCGCCCTATTGGCCATTCTCAACTATGGCCTGCGCTACCCTACCCCAGGGGTACTCGACATCAGCCATCTGCTCACCCAGGGGAATGCCGCTGGAGCCCAACAGATAGTCTGGGGGCAGGTGCAGGAGATGCCGCGCCTCGCGCGCAGCGGTCGCGGACAGTTCTGGCTCAAGGTTGACCAGGTGCGCTGGCTAGATGCTCAAAACAATCCCCTCAGTGCCCCCAGCCTGCGCCAGGGCAGGCTCTACGTCACCCTGCCCGCCGACCAGATTGAGGAACTTTTCCCAGGGCAGCGGGTGCAGCTGCAGGGCAAGCTCTACGCTCCATCCCCGGCCAAAAACCCCAACGCCTTCGACTTTCGCCGGTATTTGGCCAGCCAGCGCTGCTTTGCAGGGTTTATCGGCGAGACTATCATTCCCGAAAAGGGCCAGTCGCCGCCCCGGTGGGCGCTATGGCGGTTGCGCCAGCGCATTGCCCGCGCCCACGAGGCGCGGTTGGGTATCCCCGCTGGTCCGCTGGTCAGCGCTATGGCCCTGGGTCGTCAGGCGGTTACAGTGCCCTACGACATTCAAGATGCTTTCATGCATGCAGGTATGGCCCACACCCTAGCGGCCAGCGGGTTTCAAGTGTCGCTGGTGCTGGGTATGGTGCTGGCGATCATGGGGCACCGTGCGATCGCATCCCAACTGCCCTATCCTGTGACGACTAAGGTGGCTGTAGGCGGCACAGCACTGGTGGTCTTTGTGCTGCTGACGGGGGTACAGCCCAGCGTCATGCGGGCCGCAGTCATGGGAGCCGCCGTGCTGGTCGGTATTGCCCTGGAGCGCAGCATCAAACCCCTGGGCTGTCTGCTGCTGGCGGTCACCTTGCTGCTGCTGTTTAACCCAACCTGGATTGACGACATTGGCTTTCAGCTCAGCGTGATGGCCACCCTGGGGCTGATGGTGGCGGTGACGCCGATTACAGAAAAGCTGGAGTGGCTGCCAACTATGCTGGCGGCGGTGGCGGCAGTGCCCCTGGCGGCTTACCTGTGGACAATTCCCCTGTCGCTGTATTACTTCAACACCCTCACCACCTACAGCATTCTGCTCAATATCGTAACCACGCCCCTGGTGATGGTGCTCAGCCTGGGCGGTATGGCTAGCGGACTGGCAGCGGCGGTGTGGCCAGCGCTGGGTAGCCTGATAGCCTGGCCGCTGTGGTTGCCCACTCACCTGCTGATTGCCCTGGTGCGGTGGGAGGTGAGTCTGCCCGGCAGCGCCCTGGCTACGGGCCACATTTCTTTAGGGCAGATGTATGTGCTCTACGGGCTCTACTGTCTGTGGGGCTGGGGTCAGCAAATCTGGAAACCGGCGGGGCGGCGAGGCATTGTGGCGCTGCTGATAGGACTGGTGGCGCTGGGGCCGCTGCTGTATCAGGGAGCAACGCGATCGCAAGTTACGGTGCTGGCGGCGAGTCAGGATGCGGTGATGGTCGTGCAGGAAGGGCGCACGTCGCTGGTGGTCAACAGCGGCACTGACAGAACAGCCTTCTACACCGTGGTGCCCTTTCTGCGCCAGGCGGGCATTAACCGACTCGCCAGCGCCATTTACGGCGACGATAGCGACAGCGAAAACTGGCGCACCATTGCCGCCAAAACCCCCATTCGCAACCTCTATGGCCCCAGTTCGGCCCTGACCGCTGTTCCGGCTGGAGGACAGGTCCACGTGCTCAACCCCGACCAGGTGCAGCCCGTCGATCGCCAGCGGGTGCAGTATTTGCAGGACGCTGAGGCGGGGCTGCGGCTGACGCTGCTGGGCAACCACACCTGGCTACTGCTGCCCAGGCTCTCCGCCGATCGCCAGATGCCCTGGATTCAGGCTCACCCTGGTCTGCAAAGCGAGGTGCTGTGGTGGCACGGCGAAGCGCTGAGCGAGGCGGCGATCGCGGCCCTGGCGCCAAAGGTAGCGATCGCCTCTGGCCCCACAATTGATCCTGATACCGAAGCTCGCCTTCAGCAGCAGGGAATTGAGGTATTCTGCACCGAGCGCGACGGCGCCATTACCTGGACCCGCCGCCAGGGCTACCGGGCCTACCTGACCGCGCGACAGCGACCGACGGCGGGGTTTGACTAGCCCTACTGCACCAACCCCTACTGCACCAACCCCTACTGCACCAACCCCTACTGCACCAACAGGTTGAGCTGGTAGTTGATGCGCCCGGTGCCGCCGGTCTGCTGCTGCACCACGGTATTGGGGCCGTTGAAGGCGATCGCCACCGAAGCTGAGGCGGGCGAGTAGCTGCCCACAATGGTGACGCGGGTGATCGACTCGCTCAGGTAGGGGCTGACATCGACAAATTCTGAACTGGTGCCCAGGGGCACGCGGGTGTGGCCATCGATTTCGATGTAGCCCTGGAGAGAGGCTCCGCCCGGCACGCTCACCGACAGCAGATGGGGCTCATCTAGATTGGCGCGATCGAGCGTAATCGTATTGGTCTGGCGCTGGTACGAATCCATAACATCCTTGGCGCTGGCCTTAGACAAGATGGCGCTGAGGGACTGATAGTTGCCCCCAAAGGGCTGATTGCCGTTGGCCGAGGAAGGCCCCACAACGGCAGTCACCGCCACCAAAATCAAGAGAGCGACCCCAAGGGTCGACGGATGTTTCATCACATTGACATCTCCAGGAAAAGGGGAAGGCCGCACCGAGGCCAGCCAGAACTGCAAACGCTCGGCCAGGTTAGCACGGCCAGAACCAGGGCATACGCCAGGCCGGTCAGAGACTGATAACCTGACCAAACCAGGCTACAGGACACCGCCACAGGCCAGTAGGTTCCCTCCCCAAGAAGACGCTACCGCCGCAGCCGCTCGGCGGGGTTGTAGACATCGACCTGCACATTGACAGGAACCGCGACAGTAGGTCCAGAAGAGCCAGAGGCTCGCTCCGAACTGCCCAGCTGGTGGCGGCTCTGGCGCGTCTGGCGCACCTCGCCAGTGCCCCCCACCTGAATTTGGCGGCTGGTGCTGACGCTGGTGTTGCCCGTGCAGGGGCCTTTGGCATCAATGGCCACGTCGTTAATCTGTTCGGCAGGCTGCTCACCGCCGTGAATTGCGGCTTGAATGGCCACATCGGCCACCACGCACTGGGCCGAGGCGCCAGGCGCAAACGATACCAGGGCTCCAGCCACTAAAGCGCTGGTCTGGAGGAGCCCCAGACCAAGGTACTGAGGTTTGATCATAGTTACAGCAGTGTAAAGGTCTGGAACGGGGCCCAGGCTACTGGCAAACCCGAGTGGTGCTGCGGTTTTCGCTGTAGACCACATTGCCGCTCGGGGTCGAGCGGGTGGCGTGGGAACTGTGCGATCGCGCCGCGCAGCCTGGGGTAAAGCTGGCTCGGGGCAGCGGTCGGGTTGAGTCGGCCTGGGGTGCGATCGCCGGACGCAGCAGATCTAGGGGCTGGTCGGCCAGGGTGCGAATGTAGACCTGGCCACCGTTGCCCACCTGGAGCTGCACCCGGTCAGTATTGATCGACACCGAGCTAGCGATCGCGGCAGGGGCAAGGTTGGCCAGGGCGATCGCCCCCACCAACCCTACCTTCAGGGTTGAAATCATCATGGTTGTCTCCTTGCAATAGCAAGATGGGGTGAAGGTGGGGCCGCCACCCAGCCCAGCGCTAGGCCCGGCGACGGCCCCCAGGAGATTCCCCTTAGGGGTTACTTGCGGATGTCGATGCGGGCACCGCTACGGCCATGGCCCCGACCGTGGTTCTCGGGACGGCTTTCGCGAATGATGTTGACCTGGCTGCTTTCCTGGTAGGCGGCGTTGTCGTCACCCACTACGGTGCCAGTCTGGTAGATGTCCTGCACAATACCCGTGCTTTCTACCTGGCGACCCGTGCGGCCACGGGTTTCAACCCGGTTGATCTGCTGGCTGCGCTGAACCGTAGCGTTACCATCCCCCTGAATATAAATGTCTTGGGTGCCCTGCTGTACCACAGCGGTATCGGCGCTGGCGGGCATGGCGACAAAACCCAGAGCAGCAAAACCCAGTAGACCCAGAGTAGAGATGTGCTTCAGCATTGAAACGTCCTCAACAATATTAAGTGTGCAAATGAGTGAACTTGTGAATTCAACTATTAGAGACTAACTTTAAGAGCAGTTTTTTGCGCTTCTTAAGCAGCATCTATTTTCATCGATTCACAATCCCTAAGACCCGTAGAATCACGCAAAGGTTCCGGAAAATAAAAAATAAATTTTTGTGTTTTTTACTCAATAAAAATTCCCAAAGGCGCAAAGACCTTCGGGAATTAAAAGTAATTCCATCAGAAGAATTAAGCTATTAAAATAATCTCTGCCTCGCTCAAAAAGCTGTTTATCAGCAGCTAAAGGAAGCTGTTTAAGCAAGGCTGACGTAGCCTCGGCATGATAGATAGACGCACCCAGTTTCTGGTATTACCAGATCTACTCAGTGCAGCGTCAGCACTACAACTTTAGTCTTGATAGAACACTCGTTGGAACTGGATTAATCATCATCGTCGTCATCGTCGTGATCGCGGTCGTGTCCCCGTCGCTGACCTCGATTGCTCCGCTTGTCATCATCATCATCATCGCGATTGCGGACGCTATTGCCCCGCCCTGGTGACTGTCGCTGCTGATTGATTTGATTGGTCTCTTGGTAGACGCTATTACCATTGCCGTCAATGGTGGCACCCTGATAGCTGTCCTGAACGGTACCCTGTACGGTGGTGGTGCGGCGATTGTTGTTACCCAGGCCTCGGCCCAGGCCAGGATGGCTAATATTAACTTGATTAATAACCTGAATGACTTGGTTGTTGCTGCCATTAATAGTTGCCGACTGTGTGCCAGTTTGCTGAGTGGCAGTGTTGGCAAAAACAGGTAGCGCCAGCGTGCTAATAGCCGCTGCTCCTAATAGACTAAACGCTCCATGTCGCTGTTTCATTATGTTCAATCCATTAACAAGTAAGCCGAGTTAATAGACTGCGTGTTTGATCCGCATTGTTCCAGATGCTACATGAAGCTTAGATAAAGCTACGGAGGCAGACCTTAGATATATTGCTTCAGACAACTACAGGCGAGAATCAATTAGATCGGATGTATTGCTCACGTTACAGGTCTTTGGTCTAGGGCTAGCGGAATTATGGTCATCGCTAGCCCTGGACCAAAAGCTGCATATGTTTTAATCAATCGTGATGGATTAATGAAAGCAAAGAGCATAGAATTGGATACACCTTTATGCCTACAACTTTGCCAAGTAAGCATTAAATTTGTGTTGAATACGTATCGTAATAGGTTTATGTCGAGGAAAATTGCAGGGAGCATGTCACCTTTGTAACCCAATGGCTCCATTGAGATAAGCACACCGATGGGCCAGCACCTGGGGAACGTTGT
>PYER01000306.1 GCA_003017855.1 filamentous cyanobacterium CCT1 | reverse complement strand
GGGGACGGGCAGGGGGCCAGCGATCGCAGCTCTGGGTACAGCCACCACAGCAGCCCCACCTGAAGCACTAGTCCCAACAGCGCTACCGGCAGCAGCGCCTGAGCAAAAGCTAGGTAGCCAATCCCCGAAAACGACCCCACCAAAATGTTTTGGGGATTGCCGCTGAGGGTGGCGAGGGAGCCCAGATTAGTCGCCCCCGCGATCGCCAGCAGGTAGGGCACCGGGTTGAGCTTGAGGGCTCGGGTCAATTGCAGGGTCAGCGGCGTGCTCACCAGGGCCAGGGTATCGTTGAGAAACACCGCCGACAGCGCCCCCGTGCCCACGGTGAGCAGCACCAGCAGACCCAGGGGGCTGCGGGTCAGGCGCAGCAGCTGCACCAGGGCCAGCTGAAAGAACCCGGCGTAGGAAAGGTAGGCGTTGACCACCATCATGCTGAGCAGAAATACGATGGTGTTGGCATCGATGGCGGCCCAGGCTGCATCTAGAGACAGCGTGCCCAGGGCCACCAACACCGCCGCGCTGACCAGGGCAATGGTAGCGCGGTTCATGCGCAGCCCCGGCACGTAGCCCAGGGCCAAACTCAGGTAGCTGATCGCCAGCACCAGCCCCTGCACCAGGGTCAGGAGGTTAGCGGGAGTGGTCATGGCCCGGGGCGCTCAACCAGTTGGGGGCGACTCGACTGGGGCGGGTTGAGTTCGATGGTAGCCACCACCTGGCCGTGGTCAGACTGCCAGGGTTCGATGCTATCTTCGAGCAGGGTTTGATCAAAGATGTGGTCGTTGAAGACCGAGACGTAGGTGACGCGGCCAATGCGATCGCGGTTTTGGGCCGAAAATTCTTCGCTCACCATGATGTGGTCGAGGCTGTCGTAGTGACCGTTGTGGATGTGGGTATAGTAGTGGTCGCCGTAGCCAAGCCGGGCCTGAATGTCTTTCACCTGGTACAGCAGCACGTCCCAAACGGGGGCTTTTTTGCGGTAGGGCCAGCATTCCCAGGGGGGCTGACCCGACACAATCTGCGTTGTTACAGCGGTGTGGTTGTCGTTGACATCGCCCATCACAATTACCGGATAGTTGCGATCGCGCAAGCCCTCCATCAGCAAAAACCGCAGGGCGGTGGCCTCGGCAGTGCGGCGAATCAGCGAGCGGGCGTGGCCCTTGGCAATTTCAATCGGGTCGCTGCGATCGACGCCGTTGCTCATCATGGGCCGCTTTGACTTCAGGTGTACCACAAACACCGTGCACTGAATGGTCTCGGTCAGGGCCAGATCGACCGCCAGCACCGGATGCGAAAACCGTCGTACCGGAATCTCAGCGCCGTCTAACTCTAAAATGCTCTCGGCCGGAAACTCGTCGTACACCCGCTGTCCCAAAACCGGAAACCGCGTCGCTAGCGCCACCCCCGGCCCCCGCCCAAACCCCTCGGCCATCACGATCTCGTGCTGCTGGTGGTATTCACTGCGGTGCAGGGCTTCTTTCAGCGCCCCCCGGTGAAACACCTCTTGAAAGCCGCAGATATCTACCGTCATGCGATCGAGCTGGGCCCCAATCCAGGCCAGCTTTTTGAGGTAGTCGGCCTGGGAATGGGCCTCGCCAGGGTAAAACTCGCGATCGGGCAGCATTAAGTTGTTGAGGTTAAACGTGCCAATGCGAAACTGGTTTCGTTCCATAGCCGCCGCTGAGAAGGGTTAGATGTGCCCTTAAGAATACCGTTGTTACTGCCAGGTGGATTCAGTACAAAGTATCTCCTTATTGCCCTTTGCCTGTCTCAATTTCATCGTCACGGCTCAAGTATTTGCGGCAATTTCGCGCAGCACTTCATGTCGAATCATCTAAAGATTGCACAATGCTTGCTATATTTTGCTTTAGGGGAGTCAGTTCTTGTTCTACAACGACCCAGACGATATCGAAGTCAATCTCAAAATAGTTGTGAGCCAAGATATTCCGCATCCCGATGATGTTTGGCCAGGGCACTTCTGGATGTTGCTCTCTGATTTCTGAATATAGGGATCGGGCTGCTTCACCAATAACTTGGAGATTTTGCGTAAACCAGGTCTGAATCAACTCGCTTTGCTCGAAGGCTGCTCTACCCTGAGATGCTTAGCGTTCGATACGGTCAATCGCTTCTAGCATATCGTGCAGTTTTTCGCGATCGCCTCTCATAGGGGTACGGCTTCAGCGAGAACTCGTTCCCGGATTTTGGTACGCAGTCCTTTATCAGTGACGATATCAACCGAGCAGTCGAGCAACTCTTGCAGTTCCATCAGCAGACCACCAAGATCTAGCAAGCTGCGCCCAGACTCCATTGCGACCAAGAAATCTACATCGCTGTTTGAATCTGCTTCGCCGCGGGCAACCGAGCCAAAAATACGAACATTGTAAGCCCCATACTTGTTGGCCAAGTTTAAAATACTTGCCCGCTCTACCTTTAGACGTTCCTCAAGATTCATTTATCGACCTCTTTTCTCCCTAGCCCTTCCGTTTCTTCCCTTTCTTGCTACAGTGCCAATACCTTCAGCAATTTTGCGAATAGATTTATCTTGATTGTGCCAAACGTAGACGGCTGATGCTTTGTAGACAAGCAGGGGAGATGGTCATGATTGCACATTATCCTGCGTCTATATTTATCTCACCATCGAAAGCAGGGGCATTCGGACTCGGTTCGTTGGGGATGGGTTCGATCGCCATGTCTTCAGGAGCGTTGGTTTCGGCAAACTGAGCTGCTTGCAGGGTGAGCTTAATCGCCGCCAGCACCTGGGAGGTGACCTGTAAAAAGGATTGTTTTCGGGAGTTGACCCAAAACTGCGCCTCCAGGTTCACGGTGGTGGGGGTTAGCTCGCGCACCAACACAATCGGTTCAGGGTCTTGCTCGACCCCCTCGATCTGGCGCATCTGCTGCTGAATGCGGTGGAACAGGTCCGGCAGGTCGGCGTTGTGGTCAATACCTACGGTGACGCTGCTGAGGCGAATCGGCGAGGCGGTGTTGTTGGTGATGCTGCTCTGAAACACCTCTTGGTTGGGAATAAACACCAGGCGACCGTCGTAGGTTTGCACCGTGGTGGCCCGCAGCTGAATTTGGGTGACGGTGCCCTCGTAGCTGTTGATCACCACCTGGTCGCCAATGCAAAAGGGCCGCGTGGCCAGCAAAATAACCCCCGAAATGTAGTTGCTCAGCACGTCGCGCAAGCTAAAGCCGATCGCTACGCTGGTCAGACCCAGGGTGCCGAGCAGGGCGGCAAAGTTGAGCCCCATCACCCCCAGGGCCACGACCGCACCTAGAGTCCACACGCCACCGTAGCAGAGGCGGCTGATCAGCTCTTCGGTGGTGCGATCGCCCTCTGTTTTCTTGGCCCACACCAGCACGGCGTGGCGCACCGCCGCCGCCAGCAGCCAAGTCAGCACCAAAATCACCAGCGCCCCCAGTAGGGCAGGCAGATTATCGATAGTGCTGCGGGCCAGCTCCTGGGTCGTGCGCCGAATTCGGTAGGTCACCGCGGCGGCCAGGTTGGTGCGGTCCATCGCCTGGTTGAGCAGGGCGGCCCAGCGCTGGGCCAGGGTGGCTATGTCGGTGTTAAAGTCGAGGGCATCCTGAGCCGTGACCGTCATAATCAGCCGCTCATTGACCTGGAGGGTGGCCAGATTGCGATCGCTATCGACATTGACCGTGACGCGCCCTGTGTCGATATCCTGGCTGAGCAGAGCGGCAATGCGGCGGTTAATCTGCCCGGCCCGATCGCTGGCGCTGGTATCGGGCAGCCCCCCCACCTGAAACACCGGCTGCCCCCGCACTACCACATCGGCAAAAAAGACCTCCTCGGATGGGGCGGTCGTCTGAGCGATCGCCGCGTTGCCATATTGGATAGCCCCGCTGCCATATTGGAGAGAGAGCCCGCCCATGAGCACCAAAACTAGCCCCAACCCAAAGGCCAAAACCAGCTGTCCCCATCGCCCATGCGAAAGGAATGCTCGTTTTGAGTAGATCTTGTCGCAAAGCGCCCATTGTCGGGGCCGTCTCTCCTCCAACCACCGTCGATCCTGAGCCATACCCACCAGCCAGCTAGACCGTTTCCATTCAATCCCATAATCTGGCCCCATGGAAAACCAATCCCCTCATGCGTCTCGTTCTACCAGCCCCGCCAGCCGACGGCTTTTAGTGACTGGCGCGAGCGGCTTTTTGGGCTGGCACCTGTGCCGCGCTGCCCAGGAAACCTGGCAGGTGGTTGGCACCTACCACCGCCACAGGCCTCCCGTGCCGGGGGTGACGCTGCACCCTATCGACCTCAGCGATCTGGAAAATCTTTCCTCCTGGCTGGAGGCCCTGGCCCCCGACGCTGTCATCCACACCGCCGCTCTGTCGCAGCCCAACCGCTGCGAGCAGGTCCCAGAGCTTTCCTACCGGCTAAATGTGGAGGTAACTCGGGTACTGGCCCAGTTCTGCGGCGCTCGCTCCATTCCCCTGGCCTTTACCTCCACTGACCAGGTCTTTGATGGCCAAACACCCCCCTATAGCGAAGCCTCTACTCCCAGCCCCATCAACATTTACGGTCACCACAAGGTCGAGGCCGAAGCGCTGATTCAAGCCTTGCACCCGACCGCCGTGATCTGCCGACTGCCGCTGCTCTTCGGTTCTCCCAGCCCAACGGCAGAGTGCTTTTTGCAGGGTTTTGTCCGCACCCTGAAGGCAGGGCAGCCCCTGCACCTGTTTACCGACGAGTTTCGCACCCCCGCCTATGTTGAAGATGTCGCCGCTGGCCTGCTGCTCGCCCTCGAAAAAGCCACCGGCCTGCTGCACTTAGGCGGCCCCGATCGCCTCAGCCGCTACGAGTTTGGCCTGCGGATGACTGAAGTCTTTGGCCTGGAGCAAGACCTGATTTTGCCGAGCAAACAGGCCGATGTCGCCATGCCCGCCGCTCGCCCACCGGATGTGTCTTCTAATAGCGATCGCGCCTTTGCCCTGGGGTACTGCCCCCGTGGCGTGACTGCGGGGCTGCAGGCCACCCTACTTTACGCCGAGTAAGAGCCGTTTACAAAAGTAAGAGTATTCTCATAAAAGGTCATAGTAGCCATTTTCTATGGCATTCTAAATGACATCAAACACTGCCAAAACGCTCTCAGACAGGCCGATTTTGGTAGTCAGAATCACCAATTTTTTTTTCAAAGCAGTATAGACCACAAAGCGGTTGTCAACCTACAGGCACCGCTCATCAGTTTAGGCAGGTCAACCATTCGCAGCTCGGCTGCTTAATAGCGGTTTAGCCCTGTGCCTTTTCAAAGGTTAGAAGGTACAGAGGTCTTAAGTCAGAAGTAACTGGTCATTTGTAAACACCGATAGGCACTTAGAGAAAGGTCGACGATGCAGCCTGTAGGGGTGTCTTCTACTAAAAGGTAGAAGCCCAGAACAAAAAATGTAAAGTAAAGTAAACGCAGCGGTTTAGGGGGTTAAAACATGGCGTTTAGACGACTTCGAGGGGCAAGGCGTGCCCCGATAGGGGTAGCAGGGTTTTTGTTGGTCGGGGGCATTGCGATCGCAACCGTTGCCTGTGGCGGGTCGGTCGGACCCGCCGTAGTCGATGTGGCCGCAGCCCAGGCCGCTGAAGATTCGAGCCGCGTTTACCCCGGCACAACCCGCCCAGTGCGGCAGGTGTCGCTGCGATCGCAGGCCGAAGGGCGACTGCTAGGCCTGAATGCTGACGTGGGCGATCGGGTGCAGCAGGGCCAGGTAGTCGGCAACCTCGACAGCGTGCTGCTGCAAACCGCCGTGGGTGAGGCCCAGGCCGAACTCGCTGCCCGCCAGTTTGAAGTCACCCAGGCCCAGGCCGAACTGGCCGACATTCGCACTTCTATTGAAGAGTCTC
Source organism: filamentous cyanobacterium CCT1 (assembly GCA_003017855.1). Taxonomy (GTDB): domain Bacteria; phylum Cyanobacteriota; class Cyanobacteriia; order Phormidesmidales; family Phormidesmidaceae; genus Nodosilinea. The sequence continues at coordinate 976 of PYER01000306.1, read as the reverse complement.
GGGTCCGGTTTCAGCAGGCCAGCAACGACGCCCAGCGACTCCAGACTCTGGCCGGTCAGGGGGCCGTTTCCACCCAGGAGGCCGAACAGGCCCAGACAACCCTGGTCGCCGCCGAACAGGCCCTGCAATCGTCTCAGGAGCAGGTGCGTACCCGGCAGCAGGCCGTGGCGGCGGCCCAGCAGCGGGTCGAAGCACAGCGCTCTATTTTGCGCGAAACCCAGCAGCGGCTCTCCTTTGCCAACCTCACCGCCTCCCTTTCTGGGGTGGTGCTAGAGCGCGTCGCCGAACCCGGCGATTTGGTGCTGCCCGGCGAAGCAGTCTTAACCCTGGGCGACCTGTCGCGGGTGCTGGTGGTAATCGAGGTGGCCGACAGCAACCTCAGCGAATTTAGCCTGGGGCAATCGGTCGAGCTGGCGATCGATGCCTTCCCTGACGAAACCTTCACGGGCCAGGTGTCCCGCATTTCGCCCGTAGCCGACAGCACCTCGCGTCTGCTACCCATAGAAATTACCGTGGCCAACCCCGGCGGTCGCATCGGCAGCGGCCTGCTGGCCCGCGTCACCAGCGTCGGTAGTCAATCCAGCGCGGTGATCGTACCGGAAAGCGCCCTCGAAACCGCTGAGGCCAGCGACAGTCAAATTTTTGTGGTCAGCGAAACTAACGGCAGTCCAGCCGTCGAAGCCAGAACGGTGCAGGTGGGCGATCGCGCCGATGGCCAAGTCACCATTCTCTCTGGCCTCACCCCCGGCGAGCAGTACGTCGTGCGCAGCAGCCAGCCCCTGGAGTCGGGGCAGACCGTAGAGCTTAGCCTCACCTCTGAAGGGTGAGGGGATGGCCCATAAGGGCAGGGACAAATTCAAAGTTCAAAATTTTGAATTCTCAATTTTGAATTTTGAACCTCCCCGTCCTCTGTCTTCCTCACCTCCCCCCTTTCCTCATCCTCCCCGTCTCCCTCACCTCCCTACCCCTCACTCCC
>PYER01000305.1 GCA_003017855.1 filamentous cyanobacterium CCT1 | reverse complement strand
CTCCTCCTCATACCTAAACCACACGTCGTCAAACTCTACCGACAGCGCTCCCGAGGGCAAAACCGCCTGGCCACCGGGGGTGACTTGGGGCTGATGCTTCAACAAATCTTGAATGCGCTGGAGGCTAGCCTGGGCCTGCTGAAGCTGCTCTAGCTCTTCGCGGATGCGCTCGATGGGGTCTTGCAGTAGGGTGGCGTAGTAAAAGAGCAGGTAGACGGTGCCGATGGTGATGGCGGCCTGGCTCCAGAGGTAAGCGCCGACGGCGAGGGCGATCGCATTGCCCACCGTAAATAGCCCTACGGTGCTGCCCCACAGCAGGGTGCTGGTAAAGCGGGCCTGGTGAAAAGCTGCCAGCCACCGCCGCAGAATTTTGTAGAACCGATCCATGACGTAGCCGACGGCTCCGTTGGCGCGGATATCCTCCAGGCCGCTGAGGTGCTCGGCCACAAAGCCGTAAAACTCGGCGCTGATCTGGCGATAGGTGCGCCAGGGGCCAATAGCTAAGCTTTGCAGGCTGCCCAGCACCCCAAGGGCCACCAGAGCAAACAGGCTCAGGCTTAGCCCGGCGCGCCAGTCCTCAAACCACAGAATGATCAGAACCCCCAGCACCAGCAGGCCGTTGCCCACCACCTGCAGCACAAACTGCGAAAAAAACCGCGACAGGGCGTCGACATCGCCATCGACCCGCTCCACTAGCTCACCGGGGGTGTGGGCTTTGTGAAAAGCTAGGTCAAGGCCCAGAACGTGGCGGGCCAGGTCAAGGCGCAGGGTGTTTGTGGCCCGCCAGGCAATCGTTTCGCTGAAGTAGCTGGTAGCGATCGCCAGCCCCTGCTGCAGCAGCGCGATCGCCATAAAGGCTCCCGCCGCCAGCAGCAACAACTGCTGCCGCCCACCTGCGATCGCCGTATCGATGAAGTAGCGCAAGATCTGAGGATTCAGCAGCTGCAGGCCAATTCCCCCCAGCAGAGTAACCGCCAGCCCCAAAAACCGCCTCTGCTGCGGTTTCAAATACGTCGCCAAAACGGTTTGATACCCTGGTGTCGCTTCCCCCATAGCAGGCCTGCCTCGTTAAGAACCCAGCCCATAGCTTACCGACTAGCTCGGCCAAAAAGGATTCCTAAACGGAGCGTCTTGGCTCCTAGCGGGACTGGTTTCAAAATCTACAGGCTGGCGATTACCCTGAGGTTTTGCTCTATTTCCCTGCGCCTAGGCTGCCGCCTCGACCCATAAACTGCCCGTGAATGCTGACAGCGTAGGGCACCAGGTAGGTGAGCCCGGCTGAAATCCATCGGGCCTGGGTCATGGTGCCCGATCGCAAAGCCGCCCCATGGTTAATAGCAAAAAGTAGCGTGCCGATCACAAAGGCTACTCGTACAGCACGGCTGGCTAAATGTGGCGTCACCAGGGCTCTCAAGTAGCCGTTTACTGCTTCCATGTGCTTGTTCCTTAACCCGTATAAAGGAATCTATAGCACTAGCTCGTTAAGGTTCTGTAACATTGCACCCAATCTACTGAGCTGTATAGGTTTTAGCGGCTAAATCAACAGCCCCTCTCCTATCAGGAAAGGGGCTGAAGCTAGCGTCATGACCAGTAGGCTAAGACACCAGTTCCTTAGCTCGGTTTTCTTCCCACTTGCGGGGAGGGCTGGCGCGGCGGATATTGCGCCAAATCTGGGTAGCGGCCAGGGTACCGTCTGCCACGGCCACCGTTACCTGATTAACGCCCTGCTTCAGGTCGCCGATCGCAAAAATGCGATCGTGGGTGGTTTGGCACATGTTGTTGGTGACCAAATTCTCGCCATCCCACTCCAGGCTGGGGATGCCCTTGAGGTACTGGTTGTGGTAAATCGAGCCCATGTTGATCAGGCCGGTGGTCGCTTCAATGACGGTGCCGTCGGTCAGCTCTACGCCGCTCATCTTGTGGTTTTCACCGAGGAACTTAGCGATTGGCGCTTCGTAGAGGGGGTAGCCGTAGTCGGCCAGCTTGGCTTTCATCTCGTCGCCGACGGTGCAGAGACCGTGGGTGAGCACCGTAATGTAGGGGGTAAACCAGTCGAGCACAAAGGCGGCATTGATCTGCGACTCTTTGCCCGCGATCAGAACGGCTTTTTGGTCCCACATGTCGAAGCCGTCGCAGATCATGCAGACGTGCAGGGTGTAGCCCGCGTAGTCGTAGACGTTCTGCATGTCGTCGAGTTGGGGCAGCACGTCGATCACACCGGAGGCGGCAATCAGGTACTTGGCGCGAAACACGGGGTAAATGCTGTCGACTTTACCCACTTTGACCTGCACCGCCAGATGGTCGCCCTCGTCAACCACGTCTTCGACGAAGCCGCGCAGGTAGTCGGCCCCCCACTCCACCGCCTGCTTTGCTCCATGGATGAGCATGTTGCGGCCAGGGGTATCGGGGTCTACGCCAACGACATTGCGCACCTCCTGCATCCACAGCGATCGCCCCTTGCCCTTTTCGATCACCAGGCACTTAAGCCCGTAGCGAGCCAGATAAATAGCCGCCGACAACCCCCCCATGCCACCGCCGACAACAATGGCGTCATAAATCTGATCGGTGCGTTCATGAAGATTTTGGCGGGATAGTTTCATGGCGGTGATGGATGGAGAAGACTGCGATCGGCCCAAGCCCTATGGATGAACTAGGCCCTATCTCTAGGCTAAAGGATTTAGAAAAATCGAGATGAGAATTGTTGAAGACGTCGCGATATCAGCAGATCCTGCCGATTTGACCCTCGATCTAAAAAGGCAAAGGGGATTGTGTCTAACCCCCTTTGCCTTACTCTCACCCAGGGTGAGCCAGAGGGCAATTAGCCCACGAAGGCCAGACGAGGCTCAGAAACACCAGCAGACTCGGTACCTTTCAGGTAAGCCATCATGGTGTCGGCGTCAGACACTTCGAAGGGGTCGATGGGGCAGTTGTCGCCGAAGTCGGGCTCAACGAAGATTTTTTCGATGTTGCCGTCATCAACGAGCATGGAGTAGCGCCAGGAGCGCATGCCAAAGCCCAGGTTAGATTTGTCAACCAGCATGCCCATTTTGCGGGTAAATTCGCCGTTGCCATCGGGCAGCAGGTAGACGTTCTTCGCACCCACCTTTTGGCCCCACTGGAACATCACGAACGCATCGTTGACAGAGACGCAGATAATGGCGTCAACGCCGTGGGCCTTGAACTCTTCGTAAAGCTCTTCGTAGCGGGGCAGGTGGTTGGAGGAGCAGGTGGGGGTAAACGCGCCGGGCAGGGAGAACACTACCACTTTCTTACCAGCAAACAGATCGCTGGTGGTCGTGTCTTGCCAGCGGTAGGGGTTGGGCCCACCCACAGACTCGTCGCGCACACGGGTCTTAAAGACGACGTCAGGTACGCGTCCAGTAGCAACCATAGCAACCATAAATTACCTCTTTCGTAGTTCTACAACAGTTAACTGCGTTTCCAGCCTTCGCTGCTCAACTCAGAATAATTCTAAGTTAAGAAATGTTCAATAAGCATAATAGCTTAAAGGTCATACCTTTTGTCAAATTTGGTTTATTCCTAAATGAGAATGCTAATCTGGTAGCAGTAGGTTATTGTGATATGTCCAGCCGCGATTCGCTCCCGCTGGAATTGCAGTCGTGTCAAGTGCCGGAGCCGGGCAGCAATGTCGTCCCAAGCCGACCAAATCGTTACTATGCTCAAGTCTCGGGGGTTGCGGGTTACCCCGCAGCGCTTTGCTGTCTATGCCAACCTGCTGAGCCGCTGCGACCACCCCACTGCCGACGATATTTTGCATGACCTCAACCAGGATGCACCCACATCGTCGCAGGCGACGGTGTATAGCTCGCTGCAGGCGCTGCGCGAGGTCAATCTAGTGCGCGAGGTGCTGCTCGAAGAAGGGGTCTGCCGCTACGACGCCAATGTTGGCCCTCACCACCACTTTCGCTGCCAGAGCTGCGGCGCGATCGCAGATATTCCCTGGGAAACCCTGTCTAGCCTCAACCTGCAAACCCTCAGCCCGCGCTGGCAAATCGAGGGCTATGAGGTGACGGTGCGGGGCCTGTGCGATCGCTGCCAAAAAGATGCCTGATCCCGCCCCCATCACCAGCCCCTGGCAGCTCAAACCCTGGTGGTGTCAGCCCTGGTCAATTATGCTGACGGGGTGCGCGATCGTGGGCGGCAGCTGGTTTTTGCTGCATCTGCTCTGGCTTACGGCCCTGGTCGCAGTTCCTATCGTGGTGTGGATGAGCTTCTTTCTGCTGCTCTGGCCGCGCCTCATGCGCGAAGCTGGGCTGCTGGAACCTCACCAAAATACAGATAACCCTAACGTTTGATCGCCTGCTCCTGCCTGGCGGTATACCGACAATTGCTGTCAAACCGTGGGAAGATCTGCCCCATGTTACGTCCCAAGTTAATAGTTCTCGCGGTTTTGGTTTGCGTTGGGCTGTGGCTAAGTTGGGGTATGGCGATCGCAGCTCACAGCCTGGAAGACCAGGGGACCATTCCCCCCGCCCACCACTGTGCCCTGGTTCGCTGGCTCCGGCTAGGTGGCGGGCCAACCCTGGCCTCCCTGGCGCGAGGGCAAGACCTGTACGTGGGCACCGCCGTAAATCTCAAAGCACTGGAGCGCGATCGCCAGTATCGCCGCCGACTGGCCCAGGAGTTTAACCTGGTCACCGCCGAAAATGACATGAAGCTGGAGCGGCTGCAGCCCCGCCGCAACCAGTTTGACTTTAGCCAGGCCGATCGCCTGTTGGCCTTTGCCGCCGACCACCAGATGGCGGTGAGGGGCCATACCCTGCTGTGGCATCGGGCGGTGCCCGACTGGCTAGAGCAGCAAGACTGGAGCCGCGCTGAGCTGATGGCGATACTGGAAAACCACATTAAAACCGTTGTCGGGCGCTATCGCGGTCAAATAGCGGCCTGGGATGTGGTGAACGAGGCGATCGCCGACGACAGCACCCTGCGCGACACCTTCTGGCTGCGCGGCATTGGCCCTGACTACATTGAAATGGCCTTTCGCTGGGCCCACGAGGCCGACCCCGATGCCCTGCTGATGTATAACGACTACGGCGGTGAGGGGCTGAACGCCAAGTCTGACGCCATCTATGAACTGGTGCAGTCGCTGCGGTCTAGAGACGTACCCATTCACGGGGTGGGGCTTCAAATGCACGTGCAGGCCAACGCTGCCCCCAGTTCTCAGGAGGTCGCCGCCAATATGGCGCGACTGGCCGATCTGGGGCTTCAGGCGCAGATTACTGAAATGGACGTGCGAATTCGGCAGCCCTCTACCCCCGGCGATGCTGACCAGCAGGCTGACATCTACCGGGCCATGCTGCAAACCTGCCTAGAAGCCGAAAACTGCAACACGTTTGTCACCTGGGGCTTCAGCGATCGCTATTCCTGGGTGCCTGGCTACTTTGAGGGCTGGGGCGAAGCTCTAATATTTGATCAAGATTACCGGGCCAAACCCGCCTACCACAGTTTGCTGAACCTGCTTGCAGACTACTCAACCTCAGACGCAAACCAGAACGGCGCAGACTAGAACGGCAGCTTTTTCTTGTTGGCTTTGTTGCTGTCGTAGTCCAGCTCCTTCAGCTTTTTCATAATGCGGCTGAAGTACTCCTGCATGTAGTCTTCGAGGGTTGTGATCTCGTCTTTAGGAATGCCGAACACCTCGTAAACCTCGTCCATGGGGGCATCGAGGGGTTGGCTACCGGCAATGACCTCGACAAAGGCGAGGCGATCGGCAAAGTTCCAGCCCCACTGAAAGAACTGCGCTACCTTGCGAATGGCCCGCAGCAGGTCCAGCGAAATGCGAGAAACCCGGGCCTCCTGACCACACTTGCGTTCGCACAGGCGCATAATTTCGTAGGCTCCCCAGGCGCGAGTGCCCGCCAGCGGAAAGCTGCGGTTCTCGGTTTCGGGCACCGACAGCGCTTTGACGGCGAACCGGGCGATGTCCTGGGTATCCATATAGGCGATCGGGGCGGCTTCACCCATTACCCAGATCGGCTGCTTTTCGAGAACGGGGATGGCGTATTGCCCAATCAGGCCCTGCAAAAAGCCGCAGGGCTGCAGAATGGTGTAGTTGAGCCCCGACTCGGCCAAAAACTTCTCAGTGCAGCGCTTGACGTTCATCAGCGGCACATGGGGAAACTTTTCAGAGTTAAGAATTGAAAAAAAGATGAATCGCTTAATGCCAGCGTCGCGGGCGGCCTTGATTAAATTGACCTTGCCGTGCCAGTCAACCTCCATCACCGACTCCGATGGCCGGGCCGTAGAGGCATCGATGATGGCGTCAACGCCCTCCAGAGCGGGAGGCAGGCTTTCTGGTCGGCAGAGGTTGCCCCGCACCAGTTCTACCCCCCACTCTCGCAGAAAAGCAGCTCGTTGAGCGCTTCTGACCAGGCAACGAACCTCGTGCCCCTCATCCAAGGCACGGCGGGCAATTTGCCTGCCAAGAGTGCCAGTAGCGCCAACGACCAATACTTTCATGAGGGAAATGATACAAAAGTTTAACTTCCTCTAAGAATATCAGATGGCTTCACCGGAGTGACCGCCGTACTAAAAATTTCGCCGCCCATACGCTCTCCTTCCACAGCACTATAGTAATTGGGCCAGTTGCCCAGCCCGCCAGCGGTTGACGTAACCTCTGGCCGCCCTCATTTTAGACCAGTTTGGTATCACCCCCTGCGCCTATGACCACCCCCACAGCTTCGATTTTGCCCCAGACTCCTGTGCGCCCCCGGCTGGCCATTACCCTGGGTGACCCGGCGGGCATCGGGCCAGAGGTGGTGCTGAAGGCCCTGGGCGCAAAAGATTGGGCTGCGATCGCAGATATTACCCTCCTGGGCACGCGATCGCTGCTCGACCAAACCCACCAGGCTCTCCAGCAGTCTGCCTATGGCGGGCCGCTCCC
>PYER01000304.1 GCA_003017855.1 filamentous cyanobacterium CCT1 | reverse complement strand
GAATGAAGCGGCCCCAGGTCAGCGGTTTCGTAGTCGGTGCAGTGAATAGCGGCCTCGGAGGCAGCATCTAGGGGGCGTACCGGGCACTTGAGATAGGGACTGCCCGTGTAGTAGCGACAGCGAAAACAGGGCACCTGGTGCAGTCGCCGCAGCCGCTGGAGACCGTCATTGATCGCCAGCAATACCGCCAGCACAAAGGCCAGCACCATAGCCCAAATGCCGAGGGGCACCAGGACAGCAAGCAGCAGGTTGGCAGCAGGCATAGAACCTCGTTAATCAAACCTCATGGGAAAAGAGCGACGGCAGGCGAGCTCAGGAAATTGTCAGGCCCTGGGGGGACACCAGCACCGATTCGGTAGTTCCCCAAAAACTCAAAATTTGGCTGGCCACTTGATGGGGATGAACGGAATGGAAGAAGTGGCGACCGGGGCAGAGGGCAATGCGATCGCCCGCCTTCAGCCACGGCTGCCAACCCTGAATCTGGGTCGGGTCAACTACAAAATCGTCCTCGCCGCCGCACACCAGCAGGGGCACCGCCACGCTACCGGGGCAGAGGCTGACCCGCTTTAGCAGAGAGTGAGGCGACACCGAATGAAGCAAATCTTGCTCTAGTACATTGACCCAACCGGGCACCAGGGGCCGCGCCTGGTGCCCTAAAAGGCTATAGACCATTTGGGTTAGCACCCGCTGCCGACTACAGGGCAGCCGTTCGAGTTGGGCATAGTAGTGGGCCTGCCAGTCAACCATGGGGTTTACGCCCACCGCCAGCAGGGTTAACGACTTGACGCGGTGAGGATTTTGGCGCGCGTAGAGCAACCCCACTAGCCCGCCGGTACCGTGGCCCAGCAAATGTACCGGACGGTTATGGCCTTTCAGATAGTCGTGCAGCAGGGTAACGGCAATGTCGAGTGAGCTGGGTTCCTCTGGGGTTTGGCGGTAGGCCCAGTGGGCCACCTCTACATGGCGGGCCAGGCTGCCCAGCAGCTTGTGGTCAAACCGCTCAAAGCTGGGGCTAACGTTGAGCCACACAGCATCGGGAAACGTCGATAGAGTCATGGGATCAAGAATGTTGGGCTGTTGCAAAGAGGCAGGTACAAAGAGGCGGGCTGTTTGAGGGTGGCGCGACTAAAGGCTCAGCGGATAATGCCCGCCCTACGAGCGTCTAGACATGTCTAAATGGGAGTGGGAAAATTTCTGCGCCTAGTGAGGTGGTTAGACCCCGAAGGCCGATTTCAGCTTGGCCACCCAGGCTTTGATGCGGCTCTCAGTCAGCTCGGGCTGGTTATCTTCATCAATGGCCAAGCCCACAAACGTACCGTTTTGTACGGCCTTAGAGTCGTTAAAGTCGTAGCCCTCGGTTGGCCATTGCCCTACGGTGGTGGCCCCCAAACCAGTCATTTTTTCGGCCAAAATGCCCATGGCATCTTGAAAGTTGTCGGCATAGCCCACTTGATCGCCTGCCCCGAAGTAAGCCACCTGCTTACCGCTAAAGTCGATGGTGTCTAGCTCGTCGTAAAACCCTTCCCAGTCGGCCTGTAGTTCGCCGATGTTCCAGGTGGGGCAGCCGACAATCAGGTGACTGTATTCAGCAAAGTCGTCAGGGCTGGCGCTGGCTATGTCGTGGAGCGTAACGATGTCGCCCCCAAACTCTGCTTGAATTGCCTCTGCGATCGCTTCGGTATTGCCGGTCTGGGTGCCAAAAAACAGGCCAATTTTAGTCATTACAGCTGTACTTCCAAATTGAGGTGAAGAGAAAAGGGGGGCAGGATGTTGGAGCCCTATATGCCCCCCAAGAGAGGAGAAGTTAACCCAACACTTGGTTACGATTCGACCGTGCTCAGGGCCTTTTCTACCCGGCGGAAGTCGAACCCAATCGCGCGCAGAGCGTGCCACAGATGGCCCTGCAAGAACAAGAACGCCAGAATAAAGTGCGCGTTGGCCAACCAGCAGCGAGAGGTGTGGGCATTTAGCGGCAGCACAACGGTGTCAACAAAATAGGGCATGACACCAAGCTTGATGGCCAGCGGCGGGCCGTAAAATTCCACGGGGTAGGCCAGGGTATTGACGGCGCAGAAGTAGGCGGCCACGAACCCCGCCAGCGCAATACCGCCTAACGAGTAGGACAAAATCGCTTCACCCGAAAACAGCAGCACGTTTCTAGCCCATTTCAAGGGCGGTACCAGAATGTGCCAGATGCCTCCAGCAATTAGCAGTACGCCAACAAATACGTGGCCGCCGACCAGGTCTTCGAGGTTGTTCACGCTGGCGAAGTGAGTCTGGTAGCCGTAGATCACCAGCGGATCGAGGGTGGGCTGTACCAGTCGTACAGACTGTGTTGTGGCGTCGTAGAGGCCGCCCCAGGTGGTCGCTTTGGCTACCAGCAGCAGCGCTCCAGCCCCCAAAAACAGCAGGTGGTGGCCCAAAATCAGTCCGAGCTGAGCCGGGCTATCCCACTCGAAGTGAAACTTGCGGGCCTGGCCTTGGGCGTCTTTTAGATTGGCAGGAGCCTTAAAGGCGTGAAACAGAGCCCCGGCGCCCAGCACCGCCGAGGAGATCAGGTGAATAGCCCCGATGACAAAGTAGGGGTACGTATCAACAACCTGGCCACCTTCGCCAACCCCAAAGCCCAGAGTGGCCAGGTGGGGCAGCAAAATGAGGCCCTGCTCGCCCATCGGCAAAGTTGGGTCAAACCAGGACAGCTCAAACAGGGTAAATGCACCAGCCCATAGAGTGATCAACGCCGCCTGACCCACGTGGGCGGCAATAAAATATCCCGACAGATTGGCAAAGCGGGCGTTGCCGGTCCACCAGTCATAGCTCACGTCGGAATTGCCATAGGTTTGCATAGCTAACGAGTCCTTACTAAGGTCATATCAACACAGCATTATTGAGAAAAAAACTCAATAAGGAGATTTGACCACAGATCGGAATCATTCTCAACAGGTTAAAAATTAAGTTTTGTTGAGTTAGGCAGGGCAGCTGAACTCAGAAGGTCTCATTTTTCTGATCAGACCTGACACCGTTCTCCCCACCCAAGGAAGGTTCGAGGATGGATTTCGAGCGATGGATAGGGAAGTGTTCTATTGACGTGTAGTCGCAACAGGCCGAACAGCTGCGATCGCCCCTAGGCCAGCACCCAGGAGCGATCGCAGCCCGTGACATCGCTAGCGGCCTTAGCTACTGGGAAAAGTCGTACTCACGAATCTCCAGACGGCAGCCCTCTTCCAGGTTGAGCGCGCGCTTGATCGGGTTAATATCCCTGAATCCCTCAGATCCACGCTGTCTGAGGCTGGTTTCAAAGCGATCGGCAAATTTAGATACACAGGGGTTGCGGCTGTTGCCCATGCGCTCCAGGCTCGCCAGCGCCGTATCCATATCCCAGACATCAACAGCGGTGTAAAGCTGCTCCCAGAGGCGGTTTTCCTGGCTGTTGGTGGCCACCTGCATCTGGTGGCGATCGAGAATGCGATAGGCCAGCCAGAAACTGGCGCTGAGAATAGCCGCCATCCCCAGCGAAATCAAACACCCAGCCAGAGGATTGCGCCGGTTAAACCCCTCCGGCGGCGGCAGCTCTGGTTCGGCGTTTAGCCCCGTGTAATACTCCACAAAGGGAGGCATCTGATCGAGTAGCCAAACCTCTATGTTCTTCTCCTTAATCTGCTCCACAACCTCGTAGGTTGCCTCTGGATCGGCGACCGGGGTGAGGCCAGCAATGACCGGGCGCTGGTCAGGAAAGTTGGGTTGGCGCGCCTGAATGGCGTCAACCGCCGCCCATAGATCAGAGGGGGCCAGGGTCGGGGGGCAAAAAATAGCGTAGACAGAGGTCAGCAGATCCACTACGCCGCCATCGGGGCAGGGCACCTGCCGATGGACGCTGTAGCCATAGTCTTCGAGCCAGCGCTCAAGCGCGGTTCGTAGATCCTCTGAACTGGCAAACTCTATGGCAACAGTCACGGTCGGCTAAAACTATAGTGTAGTTTGTATGTACTGATTTTATCTGATATTGACTCTATCGATGGCATTGAGTTTAGGTGAACCCATCAACCCCTCAGTCGTTCTGAAATGATAGAGCGATTCTTTTAACCGGCTTCGCTAATTTTGCCGATTTTTGTGCCATTCATTTGCCGATGCCGTCATTGAGGCTATAGAATAGGTTAAGTATTGTAAATATTTTTTAAGGAAAAACTATTGACCTTATTTTTCGGGTTCTGGGTTCACAAATTGGGAGGATTGCTCTAACTAAAACCCCACCTAGTGCCTACGGTTCTCCCCACTGCGGAGTGCTCGTGCATGTACGTAAAGTATTACTAAGTACAAACCCCTGTCGTATCTCTACATCCCGGGTTTGGCCCTGGTTGCGGCCTTATCTACAGCCCCAGCCGGTAAAAAGCTAGAGCTTACTTTAGTTAGTTCTGGTCTTTCCATTGCTCCTCACAAAACTGGTACCGACTAACCACCATGTTTGAACACTTCACCAACACCGCTATCGCCGTCATTATGAAGGCCCAGGAAGAGGCTCGTCGGCTGCGCCACAACTTCGTGGGCACCGAGCAGCTGCTGTTGGGCCTGATCAAGGAGGAAGCTACCCTGTCGGCCAAGGTGCTGGGGGAGTTTGGGGTCAACCTGAACGATGCCCGGGCTGAGGTCGAAGCCATTATCGGCCGGGGCAGTGGTAGCGTGCCACCCGAAATTCCCTTCACGCCAAAGGTCAAGCAGGTGTTTGAGCAGGCCTTTCAGGAGGCCCGCAAAGTCGATTCACCCTACATTGAGCCGGCTCACCTGCTGTTGAGCCTGTGCCAAAATACCGAGAGCGTCGCCTACCGGGTGTTAACAAACCTTGGGGTCGACCCGGCCAAGGTGCGCACCCGCATCATTCAAGAGCTAGGTGAGGTGGCCGCCATGCCAGTGGGCCGCCGCGGCAGCGATCGCGACAGCGCCCGCAAATCGGGCAAAATTTTATCTGAGTTTGGCACTGACCTGACGGCGGTGGCCGCAGCGGGCAAAATTGACCCCGTGGTCGGCCGCGCCAAAGAAATTGAGCGGGTGGTGCAAATTTTAGGCCGCCGCACCAAAAACAACCCCATCCTGGTGGGCGAGCCAGGCGTCGGTAAAACCGCGATCGCCGAAGGTTTGGCCCAGCGCATTGCCAACCAGGACGTGCCCGAAGCGCTGCTCACCAAGCGCGTGATCAGCCTGGATATGGGCTCTCTGGTCTCAGGCACTCGCTTCCGGGGCGACTTTGAAGAGCGCCTCACCCAGCTGGTGCAAGAGGTGCGCGAAGATCCCGACGTGGTTCTGGTGATTGACGAAATTCACACCCTGATTGGGGCCGGTTCCCTGGAGGGCGGCCTGGATGCGGCCAATATGCTCAAGCCTGCCCTGGCCAGGGGCGAGATGCAGTGCATCGGAGCTACCACCCTGGATGAGTTTCGCAAGCACATCGAGCGCGATGCCGCTCTGGAGCGCCGCTTCCAGCCGGTCATGGTTGAGCCGCCTTCGGTGGATGAGACCATTGAAATTCTGCACGGAGTGCGCAGCCGCTACGAGCAGTTTCACCAGGTCAGCTTCAGCGATGAGGCGCTGGAGGCTGCCGCTAAGCTGTCTGACCGCTACATCAGCGATCGCCACCTACCCGACAAGGCCATCGACCTGATCGACGAAGCGGGTTCCCAGGTGAAGCTGCGGTTTATGCCCAAGTACCCCTCCAAAGAGCTAAAGCAGCAGCTGCGTCAGGTCAACAAGGAACTTGACGAAGCCATTGAGCTGCAAGACTTTGCGAAGGCTAAGACCCTGCGGGAGCAGCGGCAAGACCTGCTTCAGCAGCTCCAGGCCGACATTCCTGAGTACGGCGAAGCGGCGGCAGGTACGCTGCCCGTGCAGCCGATCGTCAATGACGACAACATCGCCGATATCGTTGCCGCCTGGACCGGGATTCCGGTCAACCGGATGACCGAAACCGAAGCGGTGCGCCTGCTGCACCTTGAAGATGTGCTGCACGAGCGGGTAATTGGTCAAAACGAAGCCGTAGTGGCGGCAGCTAAAGCGATTCGGCGGGCGCGATCGGGTTTGGCTAGCGCCGATCGCCCGATCGCTAGCCTGGTGTTTTCTGGCCCCACTGGGGTTGGTAAAACCGAGCTATCTAAGGCCCTAGCCATGGCGCTGTTTGGCTCCGAAGACGCCATGATCCGCCTTGATATGTCGGAATTCATGGAGAGCCATACGGTGTCGAAGCTGATTGGCTCGCCGCCCGGATTCGTTGGCTATGACGAGGGCGGTCAGCTGACCGAAGCGGTGCGGCGGAAGCCCTACAGCGTCATCCTGATGGATGAAATTGAGAAGGCTCACCCCGAGGTCTTTAACCTGCTGCTGCAGGTGCTCGATGACGGATTGTTGACCGACTCCAAAGGGCGATCGGTGAGCTTTAAGAACACGCTGATCATCATGACCTCCAACATTGGCTCCCAGGTGATTGAGAAGGGCGGTGCCGGACTGGGCTTTGATCTGGCCACAACTGACGCGGCGACCAGCCAGTACCTCAACATCCGTAACCTGGTCAACGAGGAGATGAAGCAGTACTTCCGCCCCGAGCTGCTGAACCGCATCGATGAGATCATCGTCTTCCGTCAGCTCACCCGCGATGAGGTGAACCAGATCGCCGACCTGATGCTGGATCAGGTCAACCGCCGCCTGGCCGATCGCCAGATGATGGTGACCCTATCCGACGCCTTCCGGGCCAGGCTCGCTAGCGAGGGCTACGATCAGCGCTACGGGGCTCGTCCCATGCGCCGCGCCATTGCCCGACTGGTCGAAGATACCCTGGCTGAGGCCATTCTGGTCGGTACATTGGAGGAGGGCGATCGCGCCCAGCTAGACCTCGACGATGAGGGCAACCCGATCGTCACCCCTGTTCGGCAGCCCGCTCTGGTAGGATAACCCTGGACGTTACCCCCAGCCTGCCCCCATGGT
>PYER01000303.1 GCA_003017855.1 filamentous cyanobacterium CCT1 | reverse complement strand
CCTCCTTCAGGCTCAGTTCGCCGCGCACCAGGCGAGATAGCGCATCGTCGCCGCCGGGCTGGTAGTCGATGATGCGGACGGTGTTGTTGAAGCGATTGTCGATGGGGTTGCCGCTTTCATCAATTAGCTCAAGCTGCACCCAGTTGCGTCCGGGCTTAAAGCCCTTCAGCCAGATCGGCTGCCACTGGTCGAACACAAAGCTCTGGTCGTTGACGGTGCAGCGAATGCGCCAGTCGTGCAGGTCGTCGTTGGCTTCGGCCTGGGCGCTCATGTGCAGGGGCGCGTTAGTGAGGTAAAAGTCGAGCATGATGGGCTCGGCCCCGTAGGTGCCCTGGGGGCGGCTGTAGGTCAGCAGGGGCGCGCTGGCGTTGAGCTGGTTTTGGGGCGTAGGGGCAACCACGTGAAAGGTGCGCTGGTCGAAGGCACCCTGGTTTTTGAAGCTCTCGTGCCAGGGCCGCGATGCGAACACGCGCAGGGTATGAGTACCAGGGGAAAGGTTCTCGAAGGTAATCGGTTCAGCCAGGTCGTAGACCGCCTTGTAGGGTTCGTTGTCTAAGAACAGATGCAGGTGAGGCCCTAGCTCGTAGGTATCATCTTTAAATAGCGGCAGGCCGCGCACCTGGAGCCGAACGGTAGCGCTGGTATCGTCGAGGACTTCACCGGGGCGGGGGCTGAGAATGCGCACCTGAGGCGTGTAGGCGTCGATAATTTGCTTTAAAGACTCTAGGGTTTCGGGAGGCGAGACCTCTGCAATTTGCCCGGTGAGGCGGTTGGGCTGGGGCGTCGGTTCTGAAAAATCTGAAATTAGCTCGGTGGGCTGAACGGGTTTGGCGCAGCTGGTCGTGGCGAAGACGAGCAGCGCGATCGCCCCCAACGTCACCACCTGAGCAACAGCCTGGACCACAATTCGCCGCCACCGCTCCACGACCTTGCGGATGAACCCCTTTATCGTGCCCATGCTGCTGTTCTCTCCGTCTTTGCACCTATTACCATAGGCCACTTTAGGGCCTTTACAGCAATCGCCACACAGGTTTTTGCGCAGCTATGAGAGCTGAGCTACACTGGCTCGAAAATACTTATTCAGTGATAGGAGAGTGGTCTGAGATGCGGACAAAGCAGGCTGTTATACTCGCGCTCTCGCTAGTGATCGGGCTTTCGGCAGGAGCCGCCGCCGCCACCGCCTTTTACTGGAACCGGGCCACGGCGCTGCCTACCTGGTACAGCACCAGCGGTGCCGATACGGTCGTAGCCGATGTTGGCAGCAGCGGCAACCTGCTGCAAAGCAAGCTGGCCAGCGGCCAGGGGGTGCGCTACGGCACCGATAACCGGGTCGAAATTTCGCTAAGCGAGGCTGAGCTAACTCAGCTGCTGGCCGAGGGCATTGCTCAGACACCTCAAGTAGCCCAGTTTTTGCCATCAGCCGATAGCATCAACGCCACCATTCGCGGCGATCGCGTCGCTGGTGGCATGGTCGTTAATCCCGCCGACCTGCCCACCCAATCGCTGCCGCCCCAGGCGCAGCAGGCTCTAGACACCGCGCTGAATACCGTGCCCATGCTGGGCGATCGCCCCCTCTACATCGGCATCGAAGGCAGCCCCCGCATTGACAACGGTCGTCTGGTACTGGGGAACGACACCCGCGTGCAGATTGGCCGCGTCAACCTGTCGATAGACGACGTGGCTCGCCTGACCGACCTCGACCCCGCCCAGATTACCGAACGCATCAACCTCGCCCTACCCCAGGCCGGGCTAACCCTCGACGGCCTGGAGTTTGTCAATGGCGAAGCGGTGCTGCGGGGTGTAGCCCAGTAAGCGCCGGTAAACGGACAGTAGTCGAACCTACGCCGCTGAGTTAGCCGTTACCAGAGCCTCTAGCCGTGCCACCAGGTCATCCTTGGCGACGACACCTTCGATGGTGTCTACCCGCTCCCCGTTCTGAAAGAAGATCAGGGTGGGGATGGCCATCACGTGGTACTGCAGGGCCAGCGCATCTTCTTCGTCGACGTTAAGCTTGGCGACCTTGGCTCGCCCGGCAAAGGTTTCGGCCAGCTCTTCGACAATCGGGTTCATGATGCGGCAGGGGCCACACCAGGCGGCCCAAAAGTCGATTAGCACCGGCACATCGCTCTGCATCACTTCGGCTTCAAAGTTGTCGGCGGTCAGGGTGATATAGGTTGCATCGTCGGCCATGGTCAATCGCTCCTTGTCTGCGTCATTGTTTGGTCTGCGCTGGGATGGGTGAACTATAGCCATCGCGCTGTCCCAGATTTTTGCCACTGGAAGAGACTAATCTCCTAAGCGCGATGGCCGTCGCCATATCTAAAACCCATCCGGCACTCATTTTCTACGGTACTGCAAAGCCTGAGCGATGGGATTACGGTTAGCCCAACTTTAGCGCCCGTGGGAGCAGGGGGCCGCTACCCAGCTTAGGCTGCGCTGCCAAAGGGCAACGAGCTGGCGCTCCAGGGCAACCCCCAGTTCTGCTACCAAAATCCCCTCGGCGCTGAGGGCACTGTCGGCCAGCCAGGTACCCCGCAGGGTAACCTCAAGCCAGTCGATATCGCAGGGGGCGATGTCGATCGCACCCTGACCGACTGTTTTTAGCGTCGCTACCTCCGGTAGGTCGGCGGGTAAAGCAAAGGCCCCGTAGCCGGGCTGCACCACCAGGGGCTGTCCAGCCCGCAGGGCGACGATACTGCGCTGGGCCACGACGGCTTCTACGGTGAGGTCTAACTGCTCAACCAATAAATCGGCATCGGAATAGGTCAACTTCAACATGAGCTCTCATGCCTTGAATACTTGTGAGTTGGTTTCGGCGCTTAAGTTCTGCTGTGTCGAGGCGGCAGCGGCCCGCCGTAATCGCGCGGTGGCCCACGGGCAAAGGAATTGGCGACTAAAAGCCATGCCGTGAGTAAATACCGACGCGAACCCCTGGCGCTCTTGGCCAACGGCGGCGGCAACGGTGCTGCAAACCCAACTCTGGAGCCCGATCGAATCGGAACTGGCCACAGGCGGCCATTCCCAGGCGATGAGCAGCTTGGCGCTAAACCCCAAGCCGCTAACCCAGTTTGAAGGTCAGGTTAATGCTGAGACACAGAATGCTGGGATAAAGGGCGGAGATATCGCCGACTGACGCAATACCCAATGAGATCGCCCTGGGTCAGATACCACCGCCATTGGGGGGATAGCTTGAACCCTAGAAACCGATCATCCCAGCGGCGATCGCCCCCAAGGGCAAACCCTGTAGATAGATCGATCCTGTGAGCATCGCTCAGGGTCGCCCCCCAAATGGGGTGCATCAGTCTGATCACGAGTCGGCCGATCAGGCCGCCAATCAAATCACCCATGCGGTCACTAAAGTAACCATCGAACTCCGCCGCCATGCCTAGCTGGCCAGCATCGCCCGTGGTGACGGCGATATCAAATGCGTTGCCAGTAGACAGGATTCGTAACATAGCGGAGTTCCTCAAGCGTGAAACAACAAGGCTTAGGAAGGCAGTGAGAGTACCGTCTAGCTGGGGCACCTGGCTTCAGGGGCTGATGCTTGACGGATACGCTCGAATAACGTTAATACTACACGTGTAATACAAACGTGTCTAGTCTGTCTAAACTATTAAGTAGTGACCTGTAGCCCAGGACACAAGTAGCCATGACACAGACCGGGCGACTCTCTTTAGTGTCGCCACCCGCCTGTTTGTGACAGGCTATCGAGCCCAATTTCTAGTTCTTTTTTGGAGGTGTGCCCGACGATGCCAACCCTAACTCGCGTATCGACCACTGATATGGAAGTTACCAGCATTCGCCTGGAGCGATCGCTGAAGGAAAAACTGAAAACCCTGGCGGGCGATCGGGGGTATCAGGCGTTGATTCGCGACATTCTTTGGCAGTACGTGGAGCAAGGGCCGACAGAATGCTCCGCCCAGGTTCAGCCCGACGATATTTGCGCCAGCTTTGGCGCGGTGGCCGAGCGCGAGCAGGTGTGCGCCCTGACCGGCAGTCCCATTCTGGCCAATGCGCCCATGCGGCTGGGGCTGACCACCCAGGGTCGCCTGGTGCCCCTCAGCGTTGAGTAGCCGTGTGACGTAACAGCTCTAAGCAAATTCCAGAAGCACCCGTCTATCCCCGCGTTCTCGAGCAACGGTCGTTTTGACTGAGGATTAAGTCTGACAGCGGTGATTAATTCTGACAGAATAGAGAACGGTCTATTCTGGTGATTTAACCGATGACACCCAATACCGCCACCACCCGCCACCATCAGCAGGTGCTCACCCTGCGATCGCGGGGCAAGTCGCTCCAGCGGTTTACCGCTGAGGTCAACGAGGTGGTGCGCGCCTCCGGCGTTGAGACCGGGCTGTGCACGGTGTTTTTGCGTCACACCTCCGCCAGCCTAATCATTCAAGAAAACGCTGACCCCGACGTACTGGTTGACCTGGAGAACTTTCTCTCTCAGCTAGTGCCCGAGGGCAACCACTACATCCACAGCACCGAAGGCCCCGACGACATGCCCGCCCACATTCGCACCGTGCTGACCCACACCAGCGAAACCATTCCCGTCATGCAGGGGCGGCTGGCCCTGGGCACCTGGCAGGGCCTTTACCTGTGGGAACACCGGGCGCGGGGGTCAGCCCGCGAGGTCGTGGTTCACGTCACGGGCTACTAGCATGGTGGATACCTTTGATCCGGTCGGCTACAGCGCTATCCCCACCCCGCCGGAGGGGTTTAAGTCGGGGTTTGTGGGCATTGTGGGCCGCCCCAACGTGGGCAAATCGACGCTGATGAATGCCCTGGTGGGCCAGAAGGTGGCGATCACCTCCCCCACCGCTCAGACCACCCGCAACCGCCTGCGCGGTATTTTGACCAACGATCAGGCGCAAATTATTTTTGTCGATACCCCCGGCATCCACAAGCCCCACCACGAGCTGGGCAAAATTTTAGTTAAAAACGCCCGAATGGCGATCGACTCGGTGGATGCCACCCTGTTTGTGGTCGACGGCAGCGCCGAGGCCGGACGCGGCGACCAGTTTGTCGCCGAACTGCTGGCCCACAGCAGCGGCCCCGTGATCCTGGGCATGAACAAAGTTGATCAGCAGCCGGAGGAGGACGATGCGATCGCCCCCCTCGACGCCAGCTACCAAGCCCTCGCTGACAACCACGGCTGGCCCCTGGTCAAATTCTCGGCCCTGCACGAAACCAGCCTCGACACCCTGCTGGCGACGCTGATCGACCAGCTTGACCCCGGCCCCTACTACTACCCGCCCGATCTGGTCACCGATCAACCCGAGCGGTTCATCATGGGCGAGCTGATTCGCGAGCAGATTTTGCTAAATACGCGCGAAGAAGTGCCCCACTCGGTGGCGATCGCCGTTGACCGCGTGGAAGAAGACACCAATATCACCCGCATTCTCGCCACCATCCACGTCGAGCGCGAGTCGCAAAAAGGTATTCTGATCGGCAAAAAGGGCAGCATGCTGAAGGTGATCGGCTCCGATGCCCGCCAGCAAATTCAAAAGCTGGTGATGGGCCAGGTTTACCTGGAGCTATTTGTTAAAGTCGTGCCCAAGTGGCGACAGTCCCGCAGCCGCCTCGAAGACTTTGGCTACCGAGTGGAAGAGTAATTGCTATTCCCCAGCCTGTTGCTTGAGCAAGGTGATAATGCTCTCAGAAAGCCAAAGTCCGGCTTCTTGCAGGGACTCTAAGCGATCGCCTACTGAATCAATCAACCCCCGCCGTTTTGCTAAAACGAGCACGCCCCCGGTTCCCAGAGTGGTGATTCCCAATGTACGGGCGCAGCGACGAGCGGCGGCATCGTCAATGATGGCTCGGTAGCCAGGGTTCTGTAACCCATAGCTAAGAACAGCTGATTCTCCTGCGCCCAAATCCCAAGCGGCAATGTCAGAGTTAACCAAAACCTCAACCGGGATAGCCCAAGCAGCGTCAGGCAACTGCTGACTAGCTGCATCGCCTTGAGGAAGAGTTACCTCTTGCCAAACCGCTTGAGGAATCAGGATCTCAGAGAAAAGTTGTGGCAAGAGGTCAGCCTGCCCGCTTTTGAACAGCACAATTAGCGGCGAGGCGTTCACCACTACACGGTCAACTGACATCGTTCAATTCCTGGGCCAGCTCATCAGCAGTGTATTGAAATACTGACACCTTGTAGCGCGACAGGGCATTAACAAAGCCCGCCCGAGACAACCCAGCAATTTCAGCCGCTTTGCCTTGAGAAATTTCACCTAGCTCATACCATTTGACCGCTGCAGCCACACGCATTTCCTGGACAAATTCCTCTGGCGCTTTGCGAAGAGCAGAGAAAACTGTTTCTGGCAGCTGAATTTCGATACTTTGCATAGGAGATACTGTCGCTGTAAAATTTTTAGCTGTCCTGAAATTTATGAAGCTAGGTTGGCACCTATAGACCCAATGTTGTTATTCTATCGACGATTTCTAGCTACAGAGATTTTGTAAGCGCCAGGCAGCTCGTAACTATCTAAACGTTGAGGGCTAGTCAGGTGAATTAGCATTGGTTTAGGGAAAAGCATCAACAACCAGTTCTAAATAACCTGTAACCGGGTCGGGCTGGCGGTGCAGGCGCAGGTGGGGTAGGCTGGCGATCGCAATTTCCGCCGTCGTGTGAATCACACACCCAGGCATAATATGGCCACCATAGACTCGGCCCTGGGCATCGGCCACGGTCCCGTGCAGATGCATGCCGTGCCGCGACAGCGTGCCGCTAAGAGAAATTAGCTCCAGGGGACCAGCGATCGCACTCGCCTCCTCAACCGCCGCAAACCGCAGCACCGCCTGCGTCAAGCTACCCAACCCCGTGAGAATCACCCCAGCTTCCAACGCTTGAGCCTGGGCAAACGCTTGCAGCTCTAGTTTAAGATCCTGGCCAGGGGTGAGGCGGAGACAGTAGGTCTGCATGGGGAAGAGGTAGGTGGGTAGGCGGGTAGGCGGGTAGGTAGGTGAGCTTTTTTTGTTGCTGCCACATCCACTCATCTACCCTCCCACTCATCCACTCATCCACTCTCCCAC
>PYER01000302.1 GCA_003017855.1 filamentous cyanobacterium CCT1 | reverse complement strand
GCCAGCGACATTCCCTCCGAGACCGTCAGCCGCTTCGTCAGGGCCTACATGGCCGTGGTTAAGCTGATCGAGTCGCGCGAGCTGAGCCTGCAGCGGGCCGAAACCGACACCGAGTCGCGCCAGATGCAGCAAGAAATTCAGGCGGCCGCACTGGATTTGATTCAGGCCAACGGGCTCACCCTGTCGGCCTACTGGGAACTGCTGGGGCTAGCCAATAGTGACCCGGAATTCCGCGATCGCGTCCTGGCCCAGATTGACGAAGCCGAGATCTAAATATCAATCATCCATGCCACTGGCGCGGCACCCCCAACAATGAAAACAGCCCTAGCCGTTCCCTGAGCGAAGTCGAAGGGGAAGGCTATTTTTAGAGCAAATCCGAGTCGCACAACCCCGATTCCCAAAAGGCTCGCCGTAGGGTGCATTCGCGGCTACAGGTTCATCCGGGAGCGTCCTAGTCGCTTTGGTTAGCCGCAATGCACCGCCGGGATATCTGAGCGACAGAGCCGCAAAACTAGCCTGCCCAGGCGGAGCTAGGGCACTAGAATAGCTGTCTTCAAATGTTGTACCGGGACGCTAGGGCTGCACAAACTCCGAAGGCCGCTTGAAGTTCTCGACCGGCACGTTGACCAGAGCCTGCTGCATAAAGTCTTTCCACACCGGGGCGGCGTAGGTACCCCCCGTGGTACCAGAGCGCATGGGCGAATAGTTGTCGTTGCCAATCCAGACTGCCGTCGAGAGCTGGGGCACGTAGCCCACAAACCATACGTCGCGCTGGGAGTCGGTGGTCCCCGTTTTGCCAGCGGCGGGTCGTCCAATCTGGGCGGCTGTACCCGTGCCTCGGGCAATCACCCCTTGCAGCACATCCGTGAGCGACGCGGCGGCCCAGGGGTCAAGCACCAGTTGGGGCTGGGGAGTATTGTCGAGCAGCACATTGCCGCTGCTGTCGCTCACCTGCACGATAAAGGTTGGCTCAGAGTACCAGCCGTTGCTGGCGAAGGTGGCATAGGCGCCGGCCATTTCCATAGGGGTCAGGTCGACTGCGCCCAGCGGCAGCGAGGTCACCGCCTGCATCGGGCTCTCAATGCCCAGGGTGCGGCACAGCTCGATAATCTGGTTGACCCCCACCGCCTGGCCCAGCTTCACCGCCGGCACGTTGCGCGACATTTCCAGAGCTGTGCGAATGGGAATATTGCCCATAAAACTGCCATCGTAGTTTTTGGGGCTGTAGTAGCGGTAGCCGTCGGGATAGCTCACTGGAGTGTCGGCAATGGAGCTAGCTGGGGTATAGCGGCCAGTGGCAAACGCAACGTAGTACACAAACGGCTTAAAGGCCGATCCCGGCTGCCGGTAGGCCTGCACGGCCCGGTTAAACTGGCTTTGCTGGTAATCAACCCCGCCCACCATTGCCTTGACAAAGTGGGTGCGGGGGTCGATGGCCACCAGCGCCATCTGGTCAGCAATGTGGCGAATGCGGGCGTTGTGCCGCTGTACAGTGGTTTCGGCCATTTGCTGCATGCCCAGATCAATGGTGGTCTGTACTCGCATACCGCCTTTGACCACGGCCTCATTGCCAAAGCGCTGCTTTAGCTCCTGTACCGTCGCCTCAGTCACGTAGGGAGAGATGCTGCTGCGGAACGATTTCACCTCACCCACCAGCAGGGGCGCATCGCGGGCGGCCAGCTCCTCTTCTGGGCTGATCCAGCCCAGCTGCCGCATCCGGTTGAGCACGATCGCCTGGCGCTCTTTGGTGGCCTGGTAGTTTTGGAAGGGGCTGTAGCTCTCGGGGGCCTGAATCAGCCCCGCGATCATCGCGGCCTCGGGCAGGGTGAGATCTCTGGCCGATTTGTTGAAGTAGCTCTGGGATGCCGTTTCAGCGCCATAGTTGTTGTGCCCCCAGTACACCTGGTTGAGGTACATCTCCAGAATTTCGTCTTTGCTGAAGATTTGCTCCAGGCGCAGGGCCAGTACCGCCTCGGCCACTTTGCGGCTGATCGCCCGCTCGGGGGTCAAAAACAGGTTCTTCACCAGCTGCATGGTGATGGTTGAACCGCCCTCTACCGCAGAGCCAGCCGCCACGTTGGCCAGCAGAGCCCGACCCACACTGCTGGGGTTAATGCCGTTATGGGAGTAAAAATAGCTGTCCTCGACCGCCAGCACGGCCCGCTTCAGGTGGGGAGACATGTCATCGAGATCGACGACCTCGCGGTTAGCCTCATCGTGGAGACTGTGGAGCAGGGTGCCGTTGATGTCGTAGATGTAGCTGGTTTCGCTGGGCACGTAGTTGCGCAGCACCCGGACATCGGGCAGGTTGCGAAAGCTAATGGCCAGCCCCACCAGCCCGCCCGCCAGTACAGAGCTGGCAATCATGGTAGTGCCCAGCAGCGCCGCTGCGGTCACCTGGCCCACGTCTTGCACATACTTGAGTACGTTGGGCGCTCGGCGCAGGGGCTGAGGCTGAGATCGACTTTTGTGGCGAAGGGTGTTGGATGACACGTTGGCTATTAAAGGCTGCTAAAGGTGACGGTGTTAAGTTGCGATAGATGTGGGTTGCGTTTTCTAGTTGCGTTCTAGCGGGGCTGCTTTTCAGGGCAGGTGCGCGTCAGTAGGTGACGGTTAGGCCATTATAATGACCCTCTAGATAAGTGAACCTACCCCTGACAGTTACAGTCTAATCAAACCCATTTAAGGTGCTGATGCAGGGGTGGCTGGTTCAGGCCGTCCTGCGGCGATGGCAGACTGGGTCAGTAGAGCGATCGCAGGCATGCATATCCTAGCCTTGCAGATGGTTATAAGGAGAAGCTAAGGGCCAGTTTTGCCAGAATCTATGCCAATTGGCCGCGATCGCCCAGTCTCTACCGCTACTGTCCTGCTTATCTACCCCTAACTGCGTTCATATTCACCATGCCCCAGGCCAACCCCAACGTTCCCCCCGCTCAGTTCGAGAGTATTTACCGGGGCATTAGCGAGGTCTTTCCTGACCAGCCCGACTCCAGCGACCCTGGGCAAAATCTGGTGCAGCGGCTGCTACAAAGCGATCGCCCCCTGCGGGTGAAGCTGGGGATTGACCCCACCGGGGCCGAAATTCACCTGGGCCACAGCATTCCGGTGCGCAAGCTGCGCGCCTTTCAAGATGCGGGCCACACCGCTGTCCTCATCATCGGCGACTTCACCGCCCGCATTGGCGATCCCACCGGCAAGTCTGAGGTGCGCCGCCAGCTCACCGAGGCCGACGTCAAGGCCAATGCCGAAACTTACCTGGAGCAGGTGCGCCCCATTCTCGACTTTGATACGCCTGGGCGGCTGGAGGTGCGCTACAACTCGGAGTGGCTGTCTGGCCTCGACCTGGGCAAAATTTTGGAACTGCTCAGCACCATGACCGTGGGGCAAATGCTGGCCAAAGAGGGCTTCTCCGAGCGCTACGGCAAGGGCGATCCCGTCTTTCTGCACGAGTTTCTCTACCCGCTCATGCAGGGCTACGACTCGGTGGCGGTGGAGTCTGACGTAGAGCTGGGCGGCACCGACCAAAAATTCAACATTGCCGTTGGTCGCGACCTGCAGCGGCACTTTGGCCTCAGGCCCCAGTTTGGTCTGCTGCTGCCCCTGCTGCTGGGCACCGACGGCAGCCAAAAAATGTCGAAGTCCTTGGGCAACTACGTGGGGCTGCGGGAAGACCCACTCAGCATGTACTCCAAGCTTGAAAAAGTGCCCGATACCGTAATTGACGACTACTTTGAGCTGCTGACGCCTCTCGACCTCGCTACGCTGCCCGACAAACCGCGCGATCGCCAGAAGCTGCTGGCCCTGGAGGTCACCCGCCAGTTCCACGGCGAGGCGGCAGCTCAGCAGGCCCAGCAGGCCGCCATTAGCCTGGTGCAGGGGACAGGCGAGCCAGCGGCAGGCGTGCCCGAATTTTCGTTGGCCGGGGTTAACTTTCCGGCCAAGCTGTTTTACCTGGTGGGGGCGACCAGCCTGTGCGCTAGCAGCAGCGAGGCCCGCCGCCAAATTCAGGGGGGGGCCGTCAAGCTCGAAGGCGAAAAGCTGACCGACCCCAACCAGGAATTTGCCAGTGCCGACGAGCTCGTGGGCAAAGTCGTTCAGGTGGGCAAAAAAAAGTTTGCCCGCCTGGTTCCCTGACCTAAAGTTAATGGCCTTAGCGGGCGGGCTGCATCAGCAGGTGACGCAGCTTGTCGCGCTCGGCGGTAGAGAGAGTAGAGGCGAACTTCTCTAGATCCTGAGGTCCCATCGTGCTGAGCACCTGGTGTAGCGCATCGAGCCCTGGGGCCGTCGTTGAGGCCGTGCGGGCAGAACTGGGCTCAGGCAGGCTACAGCTACCGCCATCGCAGTCGAGGCGCAGATCATGCCAGGTCATGGTCGGTACAATCCAGCCGCGCCGTCCGTGCAGCTCCCGGAGTAGCACATCGGTCTCCCAAAAGGTCTTGGGTGAGGGGTAGCTGGCTTCGGCCCAGGCGTGGGGCACCGTAAAGCAGCCAAAGTGCCGCAGATAGTCTTCGGAATCGAGCAGGGCCGTAATCATTGCCTTTACCCCCTGGCGCATGAGAACGTCGCAGTAGCGGCGCATTTCGGCTTGGTCGCTGGGGGCACGGCCAATAAAGTGCTTAAAGCACAGCTCAATAAATTTAGGATTTGAGGAGTTGTAGTAAAACTCGTTGAGGTATACCTCAGAATGGCCCAGCTCGCGCAAGAACCGCTTGACACCAATTTTATTCTTTAGAAATTCTGCCTCAATTTTGGCCAGCTGTTTGCGCTCAAACCCGTAGGGCTGACGCTCTAGTACCTGGGCATAAATCTGATGTAGGGCCGCCTGGCGTTCTTCCCCAGGAGACTGCCGACTCACCGTAATTTCTCTAATCGAAAACTCGTCTGTAGACGTCATGGCAACCTTTCCTGCAAGCGAGAGTATCAACCATCCTGTGGCTTACGCTCAGACTTCCCAGGGGCGGATTCTGCTCGACGGTTTTGATGTTTTTCTTAACCAATACGAATAGACCCTGCGATCGCAACAGCAGGGTCTATTCGTGTGAAACGCTGATTTTGACAACCAGGGCGGGGCGATCGCCCTGGTCACATTCACCTTTAGGCTGGGCCATAGGCTGAGGCCTAGCTTGAGGCGATAATCACCTATACCGGCACCGTCGCCCCATCAGCGTAGCGGCGCAGGTTGGCCCCCAGCAGGCGCAGCTTGCCCTCCAGATCGTCGTAGCCGCGATCGAGGTGGTGCAGGCCCTGAATGGTAGTGGTGCCCTTGGCCGCCAGACCCGCCAGCACCAGCGCCGCCGAGGCCCGCAGATCGGTGGCCAGGACTGGCGCCCCAGAGAGCTGATGCACGCCCTTAATAATGGCGCAGTTGCCGTTGAGGCGAATGTCGGCCCCCATACGGTTGAGTTCGGCCACGTGGCGCAGGCGATTTTCAAACACCGTTTCGGTGATCAGGCTGCTGCCCTCGCAGATCGCCATCAGGGCCATAAACTGGGCCTGCATATCAGTCGGGAAGCCCGGAAACGGACCGGTCTGAATATCGATCGGCGCGATCGAGTCGGAGGGCACGTAGCGCACCCGGCTCGGGCCATCGATCACCACCTGACCGCCAATTTCGTGGAGTTTGGCGATCACAGCGGTCAAATGCTCAGGAATGACGGGGGCCAGGCTGATTTCAGAGCGGGTAATGGCCCCGGCCACCAGAAATGTGCCCGCCTCAATGCGGTCTGGAATGATGCCGTAGTCGGTGCTGTGCAGACTGGGCACACCGACGATCGTGATGGTGTTGGTGCCCGCCCCGCGAATACGCGCCCCCATGGCGCGGCAAAAATTGGCCAGGTCAGTCACCTCGGGCTCCTGAGCCGCATTCTCAATAATGGTTTCACCGACCGCCAGCGTAGCGGCCATCATCAGGGTTTCGGTGGCCCCTACGCTGGGGTAGTCGAGGTAAATTTTGGCTCCCTTCAGCCGTCCCCCACTGCCGGGCACGTAGGCGTGAACCGTGCCGTGCTCAATGTGCACATCGGCTCCCATGGCCTGCAGGCCACGGACATGGAGCTCAACCGGACGCGCCCCAATGGCACAGCCGCCGGGCAGGGGAATGCGCGCTACCCCCATGCGGGCGAGCAGAGGTCCAATGACAAAAAAGCTAGCCCGCAGGCGACTGACGACGTCGTAGGGAGCTTTGGTGTGGGCAATGGTGCTGGCATCGACGGTGAGGGCATCGCCCTCGCGCTTGAGCGTGACCCCCAGGGCGGTCAGTACCTCGCCCATACGAGCGATATCCATGAGGTTGGGGATATTGCGAATGCGGCAGGGTTGAGAGCAGAGCAGCGTGCCTGCCATCACGACGAGGGCAGAGTTTTTGGCTCCGCTGATGGTAACCTGGCCCGCCAGGGGAGCACCGCCAGTGATCTCGAGCACAGCACCATCCGCTTCGGCAGCGGTCAAAGGGTTGGGCAAACCAATGGATGTAACGATGGCGGTGTCCTCCACAACTGATAACTCCACTTTTTCCCAAATTTTCGTCTAGATTCTACCCGAAACCATCAATTTCGCCATAGCAATCCAGATCTTTTTGCCAAACTTGGCCACATCAGGATAGCCGATTCGTTCAGAATCACGAAATCTTTTTTCAAACGCTTGACTCTGGTGCGTTATGGGTGCATGATTACAAATCGCGGCGTTAATAACGCCCGGCCAGCGGAACTGGCGGAATTGGTAGACGCGCTAGGTTCAGGTCCTAGTGTTAGCAATAACATCCGGGTTCAAGTCCCGGGTTCCGCATCTTCAAAGACAAGACTCAGAGAAAATAGCCGGGGGGTACTGCCGATGCTTACGAGCCTGCAAAACCCTCTGGTTAAATCCATTCGCAAGCTGCACCAGGCCAAGGCGCGGCGATCGCAGGCCCAGTTTTTGCTCGAAGGCACCCACCTAATTCAGGAAGCCCTCGCCACCCACTATCCCCTAGCGATCGCCTGCTACACCCCTGCCTGGGCAGAGGCCCATGCCGATTTGGCTCTGGCGCTAGAGCGATCGGTCGAGCGGGTCGAGCTGGTGTCTGACGCAGTGCTAGGTGGTATGGCGACCAC
>PYER01000032.1 GCA_003017855.1 filamentous cyanobacterium CCT1 | reverse complement strand
TCTTCATGGTCCTTGCTATGTATACGTTTCACGCCCTTTTCTCTCATCCCCCAGGCCAAGGTGCAAGATCTGAGTAGAGTTTTTGTTGACTCTGTGGGCAAAGCGCTACCCCGCAACTGTCCCTAGATGGAGATGGTTTTGCCAGTTTCAGCCGCCGTGGCAATAGCGACCATAGTCTTAACCAGATCGGCTGCCAGCTGCCCAGAGGAAATGGGTGAAGACTGATTGACGACAGCGCACTGGAGAAAGTGGCGGCACATTTCGCGCAGAGGTTCGACGGAGGCGATCGCGATCGCCTCCGTCTGGGGCCCTTTGGGTACAAAGGGGAACGTCTGGGTCTGAAACTGCCCCCGATGGAGGGTTAGCGGACTCGCCTGCAGACTTTCGTCGAGTACCAAGGTGCCGCGATCGCCCACCAGCCCTAGCCGCCGCTGCTTGTCGGGGTTGGCCCAGCTGACCTGCACTATGACCTCCAGCGGGTGAGGCCGATCGCCCCGGTCATAGATCAACCGCAGCCAGCCCGCATCCCTCAACCCCGAAACAGCACTTTTCTGGGGCTGTAGCCACATTTGGCCCCAGGCAGCAACGGCAGTGGGCTGCATCCCCAGCCAGTAGTTGAGAATAGAAACATCGTGAATGGCCAGATCCCAAAACACGTCGGCATCGGGGCGCACGGGGCCAAGGTTGGTGCGGGCCGCGTAGCCGTAGCGCAGCGCACCCAGGTCTGGGCAGAGCTCTCGCCCGCGCTGCACCGCCGGGTGGAACAGGTAGGTATGGTCCACCATTAGCTGCCTTTGCTGAGCTGCCGCAAGCTGAACCAGGGCGGCGCTGGTCCTGTGCTCCAGAGTGAGAGGTTTTTCGCTCAGCACATGCAGCCCCTGCTCCAGGGCGGCTTTAATGATGGGGTAGTGGGTGCTGGCGGGGGTGGCAATTACCGCTGCGTCTAAGCCCGGATGGGCCATGGCCTCAGTCCAGGTGTCGTAGCAGGCTATGGTGTCAGCTAAACCAAAGCGATCGCACAGATCGTGCAGCCGCTGGCGATCGGGGTCGACCAGGGCCACCACCCTGGCCTCGGGCAGCGCGAGAAAGTTGCGCAGCAGGTGAGTGCCCCAGCGGCCCAGGCCAAAAATAGCCAGACTCAGGGGAGCAGAGGCGGCCCGATTAGGGGGATCCAGAGGGTGGGTCATGGACAAGGGATTGGCGAAGGCGATCGTAGGCGACGGCGGCAGCAGCCTGCTCGGCCTGCTTTTTGGTAGGGCCGTGGCCGCTTCCCCAACAGGTTTCCCGAAACCATACGGTCGATTGATACCGCTGGAGGTCGCCGTCCACAGGGCGCTGTTCGGCAGTGCGGTACTCAGGCAGAGCCTTAGTATGGGCCTGGGTAAGTTCTTGCAGCGCGACTTTGTAGTTCTGCCTGGCTGGGTCTTGGTGAACCGCGATCGCCCCCTGGCGCAGCGAGTCATCGAGCCAGGCTCGCACCAGCTTCAGGTTGTGGGTGTCTAAATACAGGACGGCGACTACGGCTTCCAGGGCATCGGCCAGGTGAGTGGGGCCAGCTTTCATGCCGGGGCCGACGATCAGGTAGGGATGCAGCCCCAGTTCTTGGGCCAGCTGGGCCAGGCTGCGATCGCTAATCAGCACCGATCGAATCGCCGAAAGTTCGCCCACCGAGGCCTCAGGGAAGCTCTCCTGCAGGCACTCCGTAGCCGCCAAACGCAGGACCGCATCCCCCAGCAGCTCCAGCTGCTCGTAGTTGTAGCGGGCATCCGCCGACTTATGGGTCAGCGCCTGGTTTAGGCGGTTCAAATCAAGGCTAGCAGGTAGTCCCAGCGTTTGCACCCAGCGCTCAAGCTGCCGCTGACGGGACAACGGTAATTCAGTCACGGCGCAGGAAACGAGTAGAGGGGAAGGAGGTAGACATAAGCCGGGTTCTGTTCCCCCGCTGCCGGGGGGGCGGTTATCTATCTGGGACGCCTGTTGCCAGACGCCTCTTGCGGTACTCAACGACGGGGCCGGAAAAAGACCAACCTTGCCCCTTGACCTTGCACCCAACCGGGGTTTACCTAGCCAGCACCTCTCGATGCTGCTGGTGCGCTCTTACCGCACCCTTGCACCCTTACCTGTGCCCTCAAGTCATCGACCGAGGGCCATCGGCGGTATGTTTCTGTGGCACTATCCTCACGGTCGCCCGCACTGGGCGTTACCCAGCAGGTCTGGTCTTTCGGGAGCCCGGACTTTCCTCAGACTGGCTAACACCAGTCCGCAACCGCCTGCGCTACCTCCCTCTAGTGTCTAGTTTAAACCCCAGGGTAGATAAAGCAGCGGTTAGAACAGCAGCGGCGGCCGACCTTTTTTCTCGACCACGGCTCTGACATAGCCCTCCCAACGACCGATCATGCCGCTCCATTCCCCTGATGAAAAGTAGCTGCTAATGGGCTGCTCTAGATCAAACTCAGGCATGTAAAAGCCGGCGATACCTCGCTCTAAGATACCGTCGGCCAGCACCCCTTTCTCCCGCAAAATCAAGATCGGCAGGCCCAATTGATAGGCCATAGCCGGTTCGATGTGGGCCCATGGTGTTGTTAGCCACTGGCCATCTACCGTTTCTTCGCTAAGGGTATCAACGTCAGTGCGGAGGCGAGCCGTACCTTTCTCGATAAAAGTGCGCCGAAAGGCGACGGTAATCAAGCCATTGGACTCTAGCATCAGCCGTCGAATGGCGGTCAGCGGAGCATCCATATCGTAGTCGGTAACGCCCAGGGTACGAGGCACAAAGTCGCGACCTTTCAGGTAGTCGCGCACCTGCTGAATGAATAACTCCTGCTGCTTAAAGCAGGGTTTAGGAAAGCTCAAAAAGATGGAGATAGACATAGCTTGAGCAGAGGAAGGGCACAATCGCGCAATAAATTGAAGATAGCTCCCTCATGGCCAACCCCATCACTGTAAACCCAAATAACACAATGTCTCGGCTGATCTAGATCAGCCGAGACATTGGTGCGATCGCCCTATGTCGCTCTGGCTAGCCAGTTTAGGACACGACCAGGTATCTCACACTAGCTGGCTTACAGCCTAGTCAGCTTCGGTTTGATCGTCGATCAGCAGGTCGTCATCGTCCATCCCAGCACCGTTGCCAAGGCCAGCAAAGTCACCATTGCTGGCTCCACCGCCGCGGGAGCCGCCCTCGTCCAGAGACATGCCGCCGATCATCTCGTCGTCATTGAGCATGCTGAGATTGCCCTCCAGGTCATAGCTGCGGGCGGTGAAGTCATCCAGCACTACGTCTTGCAACACCATGTCGTCGTCCAAAATGGCCGACTCATAGGCCGGGTCAAGCTCTGGAGACGGGGTTTCCTCATAGGCGTTGTACCCGGTACCGGCCGGAATCAGGCGACCGATGATGACGTTTTCCTTCAGGCCGCGCAGCCAGTCAGATTTGCCCTCAATCGCCGCCTCGGTCAGCACCCGAGTGGTCTCCTGGAAGCTAGCCGCCGAGATGAAGCTGTCGGTGTTCAGCGAGGCCTTGGTAATACCCAGCAGCACCGGGGTGTATTCTGCCGGGGCACCGCCGGTAATCGCCATCGCTTCATTCACCTGCTCAACCTGGTAGATCTCAACCAGCTCGCCCGGCAGCATGGTGGTGTCACCACCGTCGTCAATACGGCACTTCGACGACATCTGCCGCACAATCACCTCGGTGTGCTTGTCAGAGATATCAATCCCCTGGGACTGATACACCGACTGCACCTCATTGACCAGGAACGACTGCACCTTTTGCAGCGCGCCCAGGGCCGCGTCGTGAATGCCCATGCCCTGGCTGAGGTTGTACTTGAAGAACACCTCTAGAATCTGGTGCGGGTTGGCCGGGCCGTCGGTCAGGTGCTCAGCGGTACTGACCCGCTGACCATCGGACACCAGCACGTTTTGCCCAGGGCTAATGGGATACTCCGTCACCACGCCGTCATCTTCAACGATTTTGACCTCTACGGTTTCATCATCGCTGTAGACCACCTGGGCATTGCCTGGACGCTCAGACAATACGCAGGCTTCCTTCGGCTTGCGGGCCTCCAGCAGCTCTTCAATTCGGGGCAAACCCTGAATGATGTCGCCGGTCTTAGCCCGCTCAAACACCAGCAGCACTAGATTGTCACCCCGCTGCACCAAGTCACCATCTTCGATGTGCAGAACCGCCCCGGTAGACACCCGGTAGGGGCGAGCCAGACGCAGGGCGATCTGTCCACCTTCGATGCCCGTAACTTCGCCCGATTCTTCGTGAACAAGGCCGGGGGCCAGCTCGGTGTTTGCCACCACCAGATCGCCCAACTTCACCGTAGGCTCCTTGCCCTGTAGGTCGACCTTCATGCGGTCGGCCTCGCGCACCACCAGCACCCGGCGAATGGCTTCCTGCCCTTCGCGAATACCACGCACTTCGCCCGATTCTTTACAGCGAATCTCGGTGCGGGCTACCACCGCTCCAGGCTCAATTTGCTGGCCGTCTTCCACCAGCAGGCGGGTCACAGTTTTACCCTGGGTCTGGTCGGCCACCACGTCGCGGCGAATTACCTGGGTTTCGAGCACAACCATTTGCAGACGCATCAGGTCGGTATCTTGATCATCGGGCACCAGCTCAATGTCAGCCACTACGTGGGGTGACTCGTCTTCGATATCGAGCACCAGCTGGGTACGCAGTAGCTCAACCCCATCCACCGACTTCACCCGCTCTCCGTCTTTGAAGGGAATCCGCTGAATGGCGCGCAGTTTGATCGACCCGGCGGCGTCGGCGGCGCTGTCCTGGCTGGGTACAGCGGGCTCGTTAGGGACCACGTACTCCTCGACCGGGCGCAGCAGCAGGGCAGGGCCGTCGGGAGTTTCGACATACTCCACATAGCGCAGAGCGTCGGCTACCAGACCCGGCATCACCTCTTCACCAGCGTTAACCAGGGTGCCATCGCGATCCATGACGTCCTCGGGCGCATCCACCATGTGGATTTCGCCGGGTTTGACCAAGATCTCGCGCAGAATGTCGTTCTTCTGAGTGACTTCGACCACGCCGCTGTTCTGGCAGAAGATGTCTTTGACGACCTCGGTGCCTGCTTCTAGGTACTGGCCGTCTTCTACCATCAGCAGCGAGATATCTTTGTTGACCTCGTGGGCTTCTTCAGGGATCCACAGCAGGGTGCCACCCTGCACCACTTCGTAGCCCTGCTTGCCTTTACCCTTTTTGGCCACATCGACGCCAGAGAACTTGACGATACCGCCGGTTTGGGTGTGGTAGCGATCGTCTTCGAGTTCGGCGATCACCTGGCCGCTGGTCACCTTCGCCCCGGGCGTGGCAATCAGGGAGAAGCGCTGGCCGTAGGCAGTTTCAATAAAGTAGTGCTCGCGGCCCTGACCGTGCTCTTTGCGAACATGTGCCTGGTCGAGCATCACCGAGGCGGTGATAATTTCGACCTCGCGGGTGCCCTTTTCGTCATCGGCCTCGGGCAGGCGCACCAGGCCACCTCGCTCGGTGGTGAGCTTGGTCTCGGCCAGCGTATCGTCGGCGTTGACGTAGTCGCCGTTGCGCACGACGGGTTCAGCGCTGGGGGGCAGGTTGT
This sequence comes from filamentous cyanobacterium CCT1, assembly GCA_003017855.1. Lineage (GTDB taxonomy): Bacteria > Cyanobacteriota > Cyanobacteriia > Phormidesmidales > Phormidesmidaceae > Nodosilinea. Next base: position 29,853 of record PYER01000032.1, on the reverse strand, counting down.
AAACGTCACCAGCCAGCACCCACAGCAGACCGCCCCGCTGGGCCAGGCGGGTGGTGTTGCCCTGACGGTCGGTTTTCTCTTCCTGAACCAGGCCAGCAAATTTTACTTCCCCAGCCAGGTCAGAGGTCACGTCTTTGGTGGCCTTTTCGGTCACCTTACGGGTGCGTCCGGCGGAGGGCAGCTCGGCTAACAGCTGCTCTTTCTGCACCGTTTCGCCGTCGTTGACGAATAGAATCGTGCCCTGGGGCAGAGACTCGGTTTTGTTTTTGCCCGTGCCTTCAATCACGATGTCGGCGTTGGCCTCCAGCATGAGGGCTTCTTCGCCGTAGCGGGTGCGGAAGGCGCGGGTCTTGAGGTTTTTGGGCAGCTTCACGGTGCCGTCCTTGGTAGCCCGAATGCGGGGTGCGACTTCGCCCGTGAAGGTACCGCCTGTGTGGAAGGTCCGCATGGTCATCTGGGTGCCGGGTTCACCGATTGACTGGGCGGCAATGATGCCCACGGCTTCGCCCAGATCGACCATTTCGGAGTGAGCCAGGCTCCAGCCGTAGCAGAGGCGGCAGACAGAACGGGTCGCCTCACAGGTGAGGGGCGATCGCACCACTACCCCCTCAACACCAGCCTCAGCCAGCATTTCGGCGGTTTCGGGGGAAACGGGATGATCTTTCTCCAGCAGCACCTCGCCGGTTTGGGGATGCACCACATCCTCAGCGACCACCCGACCCAGCAGGCGGTTTTCTAGAGGAATCAGCACCCGCTCACCGTCGGTCATGCTGCGCAGGGGAATACCCCGCTCGGTACCGCAGTCGTGCTCGCGGATAATCACGTCCTGAGACACGTCGACGAGACGGCGGGTCAGGTAGCCTGAGTCCGCCGTCCGAAGGGCGGTATCGACCAGACCCTTACGGGCACCGTAGGAGGAGATGACGTACTCGGTAACGGTCAACCCCTCCCGGAAATTGGTCTTGATCGGCAGGTCGATAATTTCCCCCTGGGGATTCGCCATCAGACCCCGCATGCCCACCAGCTGCCGCACCTGGGAGATGTTACCCCGCGCTCCAGAGAAGGCCATCATGTAGACCGAGTTAAGCGGGTTGTTCTCTTTGAAGTTTTTGACCACCTGATCCTTCAGCTCTTCGCTGGTGTCGTTCCAGGTGTCGATTACCTTAGTCAAACGCTCCACTTCGGTAATTTCGCCGCGGGTGTAGCGCTCTTCGGTGACGCGAATATCTTCTTCGGCAGCAGCTAGCATGCCCTTTTTCTCCTGCGGTACCTGGAGGTCTTCCACGCTGATGGAGACCCCGGCCCGAGTGGCATACTTGAAGCCCAGCTCCTTAATCCGGTCGGCCATTTGGGAGGTGCGTGCGGTGCCATGGTGGGTAAACGACCAGGCGATCAGCTTTTTGAGCTGCTTCTTGTCAATAATACGGTTTCGAAAGATCAGAGAGGATTGAGGTGCCCCTTGCTCAGCCATAGGTTTTGCCCTTTGTAATGTGCCTGTGATGTTCGTGCTGTGGTGGTGTGGCCCCTAGCCTGCGATCGCGTCGAGCACCGCCTTGTTGTAGATAATCCGGCCTGGTGTGGTCTTGATGTACTGAGAAATCAAGTTGCCCTCGCTGTCCAAACGCACGCGGCGATCGGGGTAAATTTCGGTAATGGTGCCGTCTTCTGCCTCCATCCGCTCGGGGGCAGTCGACTTTGGTTGATCAGACTCAACTTCCCCATCAAACCGCAGCCATACCTTGGCGTGGAGCGCAATCAGCCCCTGCTCAAACGCCATAATGGCGTCCTCCATGCTCGCGAAGTAATGACCTTCACCCTTGGTCGCATCAGGATTTTCCGCCGTCAGGTAGTAGCAGCCCAGCACCATATCCTGAGATGGGGTAATAATCGGCTGACCCGTGGCAGGTGACAGCACATTATTAGAGGCCAGCATCAGCAGGCGGGCCTCCGACTGAGCCTCCAGCGACAGCGGCACGTGCACCGCCATCTGGTCACCGTCAAAGTCGGCGTTAAAGGCCGGGCATACCAGCGGGTGCAGCTGAATCGCGCGGCCCTCCACCAGAATGGGTTCAAAGGCTTGAATGCCCAGGCGGTGCAGGGTCGGTGCCCGGTTTAGCATCACGGGGTGGCTCTCAATCACCTCCTCTAGCACGTCCCACACGCTGGGATCGTTGTGCTGAATCAGCTTCTTAGCCGCCTTGATGTTGTTGACCAGTCCCTGGCGGATTAGCCGATGGATGACAAAGGGCTGAAACAGCTCGATCGCCATTTCCCGGGGCAGCCCGCACTGGTGAATTTGCAGCTTGGGACCGACCACAATCACAGAACGGCCAGAGTAGTCCACCCGCTTACCCAGGAGGTTTTGCCGGAAACGACCCTGCTTACCCTCAATGATGTCAGAGAGGGATTTTAGCGGCCGGTTGTTGGCCCCAACCACGGTGCGGCCCCGACGACCGTTGTCGATCAGAGCGTCTACGGCCTCCTGCAGCATCCGCTTCTCGTTGCGGACAATAATTTCTGGAGCCAGAATTTCCTGCAGGCGAGCCAGGCGGTTGTTGCGGTTGATCACCCGACGGTAGAGGTCATTGAGGTCAGAGGTAGCAAAGCGACCGCCGTCGAGCTGCACCATGGGCCGCAGATCGGGTGGAATCACCGGAATCACGTCCAGCACCATCCACTCGGTCTTTGAGCCGGTGGCGATAAAGTTGTCGATCACCCGCAGACGCTTGATCAGCTTGGCCCGCTTCTGACCTTTAGAGTTGGCGATATCTTCCCGCAGCTTCTCCGCCGTAGTCTCTAGCTCCAGATCCTCCAGCAGCCGCTGGAGCGCCTCGGCCCCAATGCCAACCTCAACCCCAGACAGCTCGGTCTCTTCGTCGTAGAGCTGATCCTCGATCTCAATCCACTGATCTTCGGTCAGCAGCTGCTTGTAGCTGAGGTTTTCAGCATTGCCGGGGTCAAGCACCACATAGGCATTGAAATAGACGATTTGCTCCACGTCGCGCAGGGGCATATCGAGCAAAATCGCGATATAGCTGGGGATACCCTTCAGGTACCACACGTGGGCCACCGGAGCCGCCAGCTTGATGTAGCCCATCCGGTGACGACGCACCCGCGACTCGGTCACCTCCACGCCGCAGCGCTCGCACACGATGCCCCGGTGGCGCACCCGCTTGTACTTACCGCAGTGGCACTCCCAGTCCTTGGCGGGGCCAAAGATGCGCTCACAAAAGAGCCCATCCATTTCCGGCTTGAGCGTGCGGTAGTTGATCGTTTCGGGCTTGGTCACTTCGCCCACGATCTGTCCATTGGGCAAGGTGCGCTCTCCCCACTGGCGAATCCGCTCCGGGGAGGCGAGGCCGATTTTGACGTAGTCAAACCGTTGTTCTAGCTTGGCCATGCTGGGTGTCTTCCTTGAAAGGGCGCTTGGTCTAGGGTGTGGAGAATGTCTGCCCCCAGGACTGTCTAAGCACAATCCTGGGAAGCAGCGTGGGGATGGGCTAGTCTTCCACTTCTTCTAACTCTTCATCCCGAGCAATGGACTCGTAGGTGGGTCGAGAGGGGGTGCGGCGGCTGTTGACGTCGGCCATCAGGTCGACCTCAGTGTCGCGGCTGGTGCCGTCCTCGCGGGTTTCAACCTTGTGCACCGCAATGTCTAAACAGAGGGACTGCAGCTCTCGCATCAGTACCTTGAAAGATTCAGGAGTACCGGGGCGAGGAATCGACTTGCCCTTGACAATGGCATTGAGCGCCTCGTTGCGCCCCTGCATATCGTCAGACTTAACCGTCAGCAGCTCCTGGAGGGTGTAGGCAGCCCCAAAGGCTTCTAGGGCCCACACCTCCATCTCGCCAAATCGCTGACCGCCCTGCTGGGCCTTGCCGCCCAGGGGCTGCTGGGTCACCAGCGAGTAGGGGCCGGTAGACCGGGCGTGGATCTTGTCGTCGACCAGGTGCACCAGCTTCAGCATGTAGGCTCTGCCCACCGTGATGGCTTTGTCAAAGGCCTCACCCGTACGACCATCCCGCAGCACGATCTTGCCGGGGTCGTCAGGGTTAAAGATCCAGTCTTTGCCGGTGGTTTCGCGGGCCTCCATCAGCTTGCCGTGGGTGGAGTTGCGAGAGGCCTCCTCTCCGTACATCTCGTCGAAGGGGATCACCTTGAAGCGGCAATCCAGGTTGTCGGCAGCCCAGCCCAGCAGGCACTCAAACACCTGTCCCACGTTCATGCGGGAAGGCACCCCCAGCGGGTTGAGGGCGATATCAATCGGCGTACCATCGGGTAGGTAGGGCATATCTTCGATGGGCAAAATGCGGGAGATAATCCCCTTGTTGCCGTGGCGACCGGCCATTTTGTCGCCCACCTGAATCTTGCGCTTTTGAGCTACATAGACCCGCACCACCATGTTGGCACCGGGGGGCAGCTCATCGCCCTGCTCCCGAGTAAACACCCGCACGTCGACCACACGGCCCTTCTCGCCGTTGGGCACCCGCAGGGAGTTGTCGCGCACATCGCGCGCCTTTTCCCCAAAGATGGCCCGCAGCAGCTTTTCTTCCGGCGGCTGGTCCGATTCACCCTTGGGCGTGACCTTACCGACTAGAATATCGCCCGACTCAACCCAAGCTCCGATGCGGATGATGCCGGTTTCGTCGAGCTGACGTAGGGCGTCTTCCCCAACGTTGGGAATTTCTCGGGTGATTTCTTCGGGGCCGAGCTTGGTCTGGCGCGCCTCGATCTCAAACTTCTCCACGTGAATGGAGGTGTAGACATCGTCGTACACCAGGCGCTCGCTGAGCAGGATGGCGTCCTCGTAGTTGTAGCCTTCCCAGGGCATGTAGGCCACCAGCACGTTCTGCCCCAGCGCCAGTTCACCCCCTTCGGTGGCCGAACCATCGGCCAGCACCTGGCCAGACTGCACCTGCTCCCCAGGGAACACGATCGGGCGCTGGTTTAGACAGGTATCCTGGTTGGATCGCTGGTACTTCTGTAGCTCGTACTCGTGGACGTTGCCCTCGGGATCGCGCACCTTGATCATGTCGGCGTCGAGGTACACGATCTCGCCGTCGGTGCGGCTGATGATTACCATGCCGGAGTCGCGGGCCGCCTGGGCTTCAAGGCCAGTACCTACCAGAGGGCGCTCGGGCTGCAGCAGAGGCACCGCCTGACGCTGCATGTTCGAGCCCATCAGGGCGCGGTTGGCGTCGTCGTGCTCCAGGAAGGGAATCAGCGAGGTGGCCACCGAGATAATCTGCACGGGGGACACGGCCACGTAGTCCACCTCGGTGGAGTCGGTGGTGGTAAAGTCCTGGCGGTAGCGGACCGGGATGGTGTCTCCAATGATGTAGCCATTTTCGTCGGTAGCGATATCCCCAGGGGCAACCCGCAGATCGTCCTCCTCGTCGGCGGTCATGTAAATCGGCTCAACATCCTTAAAAACGCGGCCATTTTCGGCCCTAAAGAAAGGCGTCTCGATAAAGCCAAACTCGTTGACTCGGGCGTGGGTGGCCAGAGAGCCAATCAGACCAGCGTTGGGACCCTCCGGGGTCTCAATCGGGCAGATGCGTCCGTAGTGGGAGGGGTGAATGTCGCGCACGGCAAAGCCCGCCCGCTCCCGAGTCAGACCGCCGGGGCCAAGGGCGCTGATGCGGCGCTTGTGGGTTAACTCGGCCAGGGGATTGGTCTGATCCATAAACTGAGACAGCTGGCTGGAGCCAAAGAACTCCTTGATGGCAGCCACCAGCGGCTTGGGGTTCACCAGTGATGCCGGAGTCAGCGAGTCGGAGTCAGAGACAGTCATCCGTTCGCGAATGATTCGCTCTAAACGGTTAAGGCCCACCCGCACCTGATTCTGCAGCAGCTCGCCGACGGAGCGCACCCGGCGGTTGCCCAAGTGGTCGATGTCGTCAATGGAGCCGATATCGAACTCCAGGTTGATCAGGTAGTCGATCGCCGACAGAATGTCTGTAGGCGTCAGCACCCGAGTGGCATCGGGCACGTTGAGGCGCAGCTTGCGGTTGAGCTTGTAACGGCCCACGCGGCCCAGGTCGTACCGTTTGGGGTCAGAGAAGCGAGAGTGCAGCAGTTGCTCACCCCCAGCCACCGTGGGAGGCTCACCAGGGCGCAGCTTGCGGTACAGCTCCAGCAAGGCTTCTTCTTCGCTGAACTGCCCCTCTTTCTCGATCGTTTTTTGGAAGTAGTCGGGGTGGCGAAGCGAGTCGAAGATCTCGTTGTCGGTGAGACCCAGCGCCTTCAGCAGCACCTGCGCCGACAGCTTACGAGTTTTGTCGATCCGCACCCAGACCAGGTCGTTTTTGTCGGTTTCAAACTTGAGCCAGGCCCCTCGGTTGGGGATCAGATTGGCATTGTAGGTGCGGCGGCCGTTTTTATCGGTTTCAGCCTTGTAGTAAACTCCAGGGCTGCGCACGATCTGGTTGACGATCACCCGCTCGGCCCCGTTAATAATGAAGGTGCCGCGATCGGTCATCAGCGGCAGGTCGCCAATAAAGACTTCCTGCTCCTTGATCTCACCGGTCTCTTTGTTGATCAGCCGGGTGGGCACGTACATCTGCACGGCGTAGGTGGCATCCCGCCGCTTGGCCTCGTCGACGTCGTACTTAGGGCTTTTGAGCTTGTACTGCTTACCCAAAAAGTGCAGCTCAAGCTTGCCGGTATAGTCGGTGATGGGAGAGAAGCTCTCTAGCTCTTCGATCAATCCTTCTTCTAGGAACCAGCGAAAGCTAGACCGCTGAATTTCTACCAGGTCGGGCAGAACAAAGTTGGGGGGAGCTTGGTAAACGGTGGTTTCAGTCATGGGTCTCCTAGTGCAGGTCGGCCGGGTGCAGATGGGTCAGGATGTAACGACGCATCTCGAACGGAGCAAGTGGGCAAATCGGGGCGGTAAAGTGGAATGGCCGCGTCAGGTGGGTCTGGCACTGGGGTGAGGCCGCCGAATAGCGATCGCCCCAGCGCATCGAACCAACCTCTAGCGGCCCGCCGAAGTGGTTACATAGGGCAAGTTGGGGTCAGCAGCAAGCAATGGGGACAGCTCGGGTAATTTAAACAAGGTCACAGCGTTACGGGTGGTAGTCTGAGCCAAGGCTTCAAAGTCGACCTGGCGTAGCTCAGCCAGGCAAGCCGCCACATGATACACAAAGGCAGGCTGGTTGCGGCGTTCTTTGCGCCGAGGTTCAGGGGTTAGAAAGGGACAGTCAGTTTCAACGAGCAGTCGGTGAGCGGGCACCATTTGAGCCGAGGCTTTGACCTGGTGAGCGTTTTTGAAGGTAACAATGCCGCTAAAGCTAATGTAGAACCCCAGGTCAAGAAACTGCTGAGTCTCTGCCGGGGTACCGGCCCAGCAGTGCATGACGCCAGCAACAGGGCCAACCTGACGCTGAAACTCATCAATCACCTCAGCTGTCGCCTGGGCGGCATCCCGACAGTGAACAATCACCGGCAGGTCCAACCTGTGGGCGATGGTTAGTTGCTGCCAAAAGGCTTCACGCTGCACGGCTTCGTCATCCGCCTTGAAGAAGTCAAGCCCAGTTTCGCCAATGGCGACCACTCGATCGTCAGCGGCGGCTAGCTCAGCAATCTGGGCTGCCGTAGCGTCGGTCCATTTGTCCATATCGAGGGGATGCAGCCCCACCGACAGGTACAGCTCCGGAATGCGATCGGCGATCGCCTGCATTTCCGCAAACTCGCCAGGCTCGACACAGGAATGCACCAAAGCCAAAACCCCGGCCTGTCTCCAGGCCTGGGTTAGTTCGTCGAGATCCCCAGCAAACGTATCAAAGTTGAGGTGTACGTGGGTATCAACCAAAGGCATAACAAGTGCAGCGACAAGAAACGGCAGGCGGCCCAGCGTATCTGGAGCCCAGGGGAACTTAGGATGCAGCCCCTGCCGTCTCTTGAGCTTTGAGCACCCGAGCCAGACGAGACTTTTTGCGGGCACCGGTATTGGGGTGAAGCACGCCGCGCTTTACGGCCTTATCAATTTTGCTGTAGGCAGCGGCCATAGTAGCTTCGACCTGCTTTTGAGCATCGGCGCTAGGGTCAGCCCGATAGGCGTCGACAGCAGAGAGGTAGTTCTTGGTCAACGTTTTGACCGCCGACTTGTAGGCTCGGTTGTGCAGCCGATTGCGCTCGGTGATTTCAATTCGTTTTAGTGCAGACTTGATGTTTGCCACAGTTCGCCCTAGCTTAACAAGATTAATTGACTGGATAAAGCATGTTAGCACCAATTGGTGCCAGTTGGTGTAATCGAATGCTTTGGTTGGCTACCAAATTAGGGTGTAGATCGACTAGGATGTTAGAACGCTGGTGTTGACTGACTTTCCGGGATGTCCATGGCTCCCGAGCAGCGAACCTAGCGAACCGCACCTTGCTGGCTTATCTGGATTCCTGGCTGTAATGCTGCGCATCACCCATCAGCTACCTGAGGCAAAAACAGAGCTGCAACGCATCTGTGCCCGCACCCACGACGACCAAGTCGTTCATAAGGAAGCCACAGTTCGAGAAATTTTGCACGCTGTTCGTCGCCAGGGAGACCAGGCCCTTATTCAGTATACTGCGGACTTTGACGGAGTTACCCTGGCAGCCGATGGGTTGCGATTTTCAGGGGCCGAGCTAGACGCAGCCTATCAGCAGGTGAGTAAGGGGCTGCTGGATGCCATTCGGCTGGCCTGTAAAAATGTCGAGACTTTTCACCGCCAGCGGGTACCCCAGAGCTGGGTAAGGTTCGAAGACAATGGCGTGGTCTTGGGCAAGCGCTACACCCCCGTCGACCGGGCCGGGATCTATGTGCCCGGGGGGCGGGCGTCTTACCCCAGCACCGTGATTATGAACGCAATTCCGGCCCGAGTTGCGGGGGTCAAGCAGCTGGTCATGGTCACCCCACCTGGTCAGACGGGCACGGTGAATCCGGCGGTGCTGGTGGCCGCCCAGGAGGCGGGCGTTACCGAAATTTATCGGGTTGGGGGTGCCCAGGCGATCGCGGCGCTGGCCTACGGGACCGAGACGGTGCCTGCAGTAGACGTGATTACCGGCCCCGGCAACATCTACGTCACGCTGGCGAAAAAACTCGTGTTTGGCACGGTGGGCATTGACTCGCTGGCCGGGCCGTCTGAGGTTCTGGTGATTGCTGACCATACGGCCAACCCCGCCCATGTCGCCGCCGATCTGCTGGCCCAGGCGGAGCACGACCCCATTGCCGCCGCCATTCTGATTACGACCAGTGAAGTGCTGGCTGAACGAGTGGCCGCCGAGGTCGACCGCCAGCTGGCGGGGCACCCGCGCCAGACCCTGACCGAGAAGGCGATCGCGAACTACGGCCTGGCGGTTGTCGTCGACAGCTTGGAGCGGGCGGCTGAGCTATCCAATGGCTTTGCTCCTGAGCACCTGCAGCTAGAAGTAGCCGAGCCCTGGGATCTGCTAGAGCACATTCGCCATGCCGGCGCGATCTTTTTAGGCCATTCTACCCCTGAGGCGGTGGGCGACTACCTGGCCGGCCCCAACCACACCCTGCCCACCTCGGGCGCGGCCCGCTATGCCTCACCGCTGTCAACCGAAACCTTCATGAAGCACTCCAGCCTGATGCAGTACTCGCCGGAGGCACTGCGGGGGGTAGCGGATGCGATCGCGGTGCTAACCGAGACCGAGGGGCTACCCTCCCACGGCGACTCGGTGCAGCGACGGGTGCAGCCCGAATCGGGCGGTGGCGAGGGTTCTCCCAGCGCCTAGGCCATTTCCCCACTCGCTTTTCCTTTCACCGGGCTGGAGCAGCTTTTGGGATCGGCACGCATCCCCTAGCCCCTGTGGCACAATTAACGGGTTAATGCTCCTGGGGTCTGGGTTAAGCTGCTATGACGAAGTTTGTGTTTGTAACCGGCGGCGTGGTGTCGAGCATCGGCAAGGGTATTGTCGCTGCCAGTCTGGGCCGATTGCTCAAGTCGCGCGACTACTCCGTTTCTATTCTTAAACTTGACCCCTACATCAACGTCGACCCCGGCACCATGAGCCCCTTTCAGCACGGGGAGGTGTTTGTCACCGAAGATGGGGCCGAAACCGACCTCGATCTGGGCCACTACGAGCGATTCACCGATACGGCCATGTCGCGACTGAACAGCGTGACCACCGGCTCTATCTACCAGGCGGTGATCAACCGCGAACGGCGGGGCGACTACCAGGGGGGCACAGTCCAGGTGATTCCTCACATTACCAATGAAATTAAGGAGCGCATTCACCGGGTAGCTCGCAATACCAACCCTGACGTGGTGATTACCGAAATTGGCGGCACTGTCGGCGATATTGAGTCGCTGCCGTTTCTGGAGGCGATTCGGCAGTTTCGGAAGGATGTGGGGCGTCAGGACGTGCTCTACATGCACGTCACCCTGGTGCCCTGGATTGCTTCAGCGGGAGAACTGAAAACCAAGCCCACCCAGCACTCGGTGAAAGAGCTGCGATCGATCGGCATTCAGCCTGACATTTTGGTGTGCCGCTGCGAGTGTCCGCTGCCCCAGCCGATGAAGGAAAAAATTGCCGAGTTTTGTGATGTACCTGCCGAGGCCGTGGTTACCTGCCAGGATGCCAGCAGCATCTATGAGGTGCCCCTGAAGCTGGAGCACGAAGGACTGGCCCACCAGGCATTGAAAATTTTGGCCCTAGACCAGCGCCAGCCCCACCTGGGCCAGTGGGAGACCATTGTAGAAGGGCTTTACAGCTCCAGTCATCCGGTTGATATTGCTATTGTGGGTAAGTATGTCAGCCTCAACGATGCCTACCTGTCGGTGGTGGAGGCACTGCGTCACGCGGCGATCGCCCATCGAGCTGCCCTCAACGTGCGCTGGATCAATTCTGAAGATATCGAAGTCAACGGCCCAGAGGCTCACCTGAGCGGCGTCAACGGCATTTTGGTGCCGGGCGGGTTTGGCTCACGCGGCATCGGCGGCAAGGTGCAGGCGATCGAGTATGCCCGCACCAGGGGCATTCCCTTTTTGGGGTTGTGCCTGGGCATGCAGTGCTCGGTAGTTGAGTGGGCTCGCCATGTGGCCCATCTCGACGGGGCCGACAGTTCAGAATTTACCCCCGAAACCCCCAACCCGGTTATTAGCCTACTGCCGGAGCAGCAGGACGTGGTCGATCTGGGCGGCACCATGCGGCTGGGGCTTTACCCCTGCCGGCTGGCTCCCGATACCCTGGCCAGCCAACTTTACGGGGCCGAGGTGGTCTACGAGCGCCACCGCCATCGCTACGAGTTCAACAACGCCTACCGTAACCTGTTTGTGGAGTCGGGCTATACCGTCAGCGGTACCTCTCCCGACGGTCGTTTAGTGGAGATTATTGAGCTGCCTGACCATCCCTTCTTTATTGCCAGTCAGTTTCACCCCGAGTTTCAGTCGCGGCCCAGCGCGCCCCATCCGCTGTTTTTAGGGCTGGTAAATGCGGCGCTAAGCGCGACTAAAACCTCAGCTCCAGTACCGCTAGAAGTAGGAGTTGCGGCCAATAGCTAGGGGCTAGCCGCAGCACAGAGCTGGACCAGGGGGGTAGTCCAGGGCCGTCAGCTGGGTCGGCCTGGGTGTAGCCTGCTCCTGGGGAATGAGCCAGTAGGTGGTCATGTTGTCGCCATTTTTGAGACAAACTGGACCGCGAGGTTTGAGGGTGAAGTGGTCTTTGAGGTGGGCGTAGGTCAGCTCTGACACCTGAATCTTGCCAGCCTCGCCGGTCGTTTCCATGAAGCTGGCAATGTTGACGGTGTCGCCCCAGAGGTCGTAGATAAACTTGCGAATGCCGATCACTCCGGCGACAACGCTGCCTGAATTGATGCCGATGCGCAGCCGGAAGGGATGGCCGTCGGGCCGCTGGAAGTCGCTGATGGTGGCCTGCATATCTAATGCCATTTGAGCGATCGCCTGGGCGTGGTCGGGGCGGGGGCAGGGCACCCCAGCCGCCACCATGTAGGCATCGCCGATGGTTTTAATTTTTTCGAGCTTGTAGATGGCGGCCAGCTCGTCGAAGCGAGAAAACATTTGGTTGAGCAAATGCACCAGCTCGCAGGGGGCGAGCTGGGCGGCCACGGGACTAAAGCCGACGATATCGGCAAACAAAATAGTGACGGCGTCAAACTGGTCGGCGATCGCCTGCTCCCGCTCTTTGAGGCGCTGGGCAATTTGAACAGGCAGCACGTTGGTCAACAGTGCTTCAGAACGCTGGCGCTGGAGGCGCAGCTCAGCTTCAGCCTGCTGGCGTTCTTTGATTTCGGCCTGGAGCTGCTGATTTTGGCGCTCCAACTGCTGCTGCTGCCGCCGCAGCTCGAGCTGGTGCTTGACCCGCAGCAGCACCTCGTAGGCCATGAAGGGCTTGACGATGTAGTCGGCGGCCCCCAGGCCAAAGGCCTGTTCCTTTTCGGTTTCGGCGTCGCGGGCGGTTAAAAAAATAATCGGAATGCTTTGGGTAATCTCGCTCTCCTTGAGCTGACGGCAAACCTCAAAACCATCCATGGTAGGCATGGTGATATCGAGCAGGATCAGGTCCGGGGGGGCCAGCGCAATCGCGTTTAGGGCCAGCGCCCCGCTAATGGCTTTACGGCAGCGGTAACCCTCCGCTTCCAGAATGGTAGACAAGACCCGCAGGTTGTCGGGAATGTCGTCCACCAGCAGAATGTCTGCATCTTTAAGGTCTGCATCCTGATGGCGAGGGGGTACAGCGGTGGTCATAGGTTCGATCGGCTACAGGGAAATCGTTGGGGAGGAAACAGCGGTGAGGTCGATAATAACGTCGAGACGAAAATCGTTGACTAAACGATTTAATCGCTGCGCTAGCGAGTCTTGTTCGGGAGGAAGCTGGGCAATGAGCTGACGCACGCGGCGATCGTCAGCAGCTTGGGCCGCCTGGTGAACCTGGCTCAGCCAGTCAGGGGTAAGCAGGCTGAAGTCAGCCTCGGTGAGGGGGCGATGGTCGCGAAGCGAGCTTTGCCCACTGTAGTCAGTCTGGATCGCTACAGCCCGCTGCGATTGTTCTTTGACCATCGAGCGATCGTCGTGGGCTCCGGTAGCGTAGTGATAGCTCAGGTTGAGGCTGTGGCCAATGTGATCGAGCAGCACCCGACGCTGAAGGGGTTTTGGCAAGACGGCATCGCAGCCCGCCGCCAGGCAGTCTGAGCGCTGCTCCTCAAAAACGCTGGCGGTAACCGCAATAATCATAGTATTGTCGCCCCCGGGCAGCGCGCGAACCCGCCGCGCTACGCCATAACCGTCTAGCACAGGCATGCGCATATCCAGGCAGATCAGATGGGGTTGCCAGGACTGCCACAAGTCGATGGCTTCTTCGCCCTGGCTGGCTTCGCGCACTTCGAACCCGGCCCCCTCCAGCCAGTGGCGAATCAGCAGGCGGCTCTCGGCCACGTCGTCAGCGACTAAAATTCGGGGAGCGGGCTGGTGAGGGGCCAGGTGCAGAATCTCCTGTTCTGACGGCTCTGAGCGAGCGGCGATCGCCTCAGCGGATCGGTCTTTGACCATTGCGGCCACGCCCACAGGCAGGCTAACCACGAAGGTCGACCCCTCCCCCGGCTGGCTGGTTACGGTGATATCGCCTCCCATCAGTTGGGCAAAGTTGTAGCTGAGCGAAAGCCCTAGCCCGGTGCCTTCGGCGGAGTGTCGCCCCGACTGGGTCTGGTGAAAGGGCTGAAACAGGTTGGCCATTTCCTCCGGGGCAATGCCCACACCCGTATCTTGCACCACAACGGTCAGACGGTAGGGCTGAGCCGAATCGCTCAGGTTTTGCTGCAGGCGCGATCGCACTACAACGCTGCCCTGGGGCGTAAATTTGATCGCGTTGCCAATCAGGTTAATTAAAATCTGCCGCAGCTTACCTTCGTCGGCCCATAGCTGGTGGGGCAGCGGCGGCGGCACAACTACCAGCTGAATGCCCTTGGCCTCTGCCTTGAGCTGCAGCAGGTCATTTACGGACTGCTGCAGCTGGTGCAGGTCAAAGGCCGCATTGTTCAGGGTGATTTTGTTGGCCTCAATTTTGGCCAGCGACAGCACGTTGTTGACTAACCCCAGCAGGTGGTTGCCGCTGCGGTTGACAATGGCAATCAGGTCGCGGTGGGCCGCGTCTAAGCTTTCGTCGTCATGCAGAATTTGGGTAAAGCCCAGGATAGCGTTGAGGGGGGTCCGCAGCTCGTGGCTCATGCTGGCTAAAAAGTCGCTCTTGGCCTGGCTGGCGGCATCGGCAGCCCGCTTGGCCACCGCCAGCGCCTGGGCCTGCTGCTGGGTTTGCCGCAGCAGATCGGCCTGTTGCACCGCTGTACCCAGGTGCGTACCGACCTGAAGCACCATTTTGACCTCATTGCGGGTCCAGGTGCGCGGACAGTGGTGGGCGTAGGTGCCGAGCAGTCCCCAGAGCTGACTGCCGGCAAAAATGGGCACGATAACGTAGGCCCGCACCTGCCATTGCTCTAGAAACTCTAGATAGCAGGTGTTGAACCCCTCGGTATAGATGTCGTTGACGCGGTGGTAGGTGCGGTCCTGGCGGTAAGTTTCGGCCTGGGTTTCTTGCAGGTAAGTATCTTCAAACAGCAGGTAGCCGTCATCAAAACCGCCGTTTTGCAGCTGGCGAGCGCCGCAGTCGTCCCGGTCAATCAGGCGATCGCTGACTGTTTCCGTCGCCAGCGTAGAGGGGGCTGTGGGATCAGTGAGCGCTTCAGCTACGACGGTACCGCTCCAGTCAGGGTTGAAGCGGTAGATCCAGACGCGATCGCAGCCAAGCGCCTGCTGCAATTCTTCGGTGGTAGCCGCAAAGATAGCCTCTAGATCTAGGGTTTGGCGCATGCGCTGCACGATCTGCATCACCGCTTTCTCTCGGTTGGCTACAGCCCGTACCGCCACCTCGGCCTGCTTCTGCAGCGTAATGTCGCTGCAGGTACACACCACCCGTTCTACCTGCCCCGCCTCGTTGAGCTGAGGGTCAACATTCACCAGCAGCCAGCGCGGCGGGTCGGTCTGGGTAGCACTGACCCCAATTACCACGTTCCCCAGGGGTGCTTTTTGGGCGATCGCCCGCTGCACCGGTAGCTCCGTCGCCAAAAGCGGCGTGCCGTTCTCCTGCTGGATGTAGCCAGTCTGACCAAACACCAGAGGGTAGCTCTCGCCCTCAGGCAGGTGGAGCAGCTGTTGAGCCGCCTGGTTGCGGACTAAAATCTCGGCCTCAGCGTTGAGCAGCAGCGCTCCGACCGCCATATCACGAATTAAGGCCTGAAAGCGCTGTTCGCTGTTGGCCAGAGCCACCTGCTGCACGCGTTGCTGGGTGAGCCGCTGGTTAATTCGCAGGGCAATTAAGGTGATGATCAAGATTACGGTGGCTCCAATCCCTACCGCCAGGGCCAGCCACGAAGCGTCTAAGTTGGGCAATGTTCCCACATCTGTAGTCAAATTATTAGTCAGGTCATTGGGCTGAAAGGTTGTGGCAGCCATAGCCGTATAGTGCAGGCCACCCACGGCAATCCCCAGGGCTGGTACGGCTAATCTATCAAACCAGGGCTGGCTCTGCCCTGGGCGGTGCTGGGGCCAGAGGTTGAGCGCTAGCGCTGCCGTGGAAGCGACTACGGCTAATCCTACTGAGAGGGCGACCAGGGGCCAGCGGTAGCACAGGTGTGCCGGCATTGCCATCGCGGCCATACCGGTGTAGTGCATCCAGGCGATCGCTAGCCCCATCACGAGACCACCCAGCCCCAGCCCAGCCCAGCTCAAGTTGGGCCGACTGACTAGGGCTAGCGCCACGCCAGTCCCCAGCACTGCGCCCACCAGCGATAGACCCGTCGTTAAGAGGTCATAGGTTACCGGCATAGGCAGCTCAAGTGCCAGCATGCCGATGAAGTGAGTGGCCCAAATACCTGTGCCCATTGCCACCCCGCCGCCAATCAGCCAGGGCCACTGGTAGCGCTCTATATCCGCAATTTGCCGCCCTAAGCTCAGGGTGGTAAACGACGCTAGCACTGCAATACCTAAGGACAAGCCAATTAGACCAGCATTGTAGTGACCGACTACCGCGTAGGCCATTGTGATACTTTCAATCAAAAACTTAAAAACTGGTTCGAGATGCAACCCTAGCTTTCCCGACAGCGTGCCTCTCTAACCAACGATCGGTATCAGAGTACACAATCTCTTAAAGCTGCATTACTGCATTGTTTGATAAAAGTAGCTTTGAAAGTATTAGTTCAGACAGTTTGAAAAACTCTTTTAAAGGAATTCTGAGGTTCCTTTAAAGAGAAGATTTATTCGCCAAATGTGAATCGCAAAATAAGCACTAGATATATCGCTTAGATATTGGATATTCGTCAGGATAGATGCCCTTATGAATCCTGTTTTGCACCTATCTTGAGGAAAGCAAGTTTAAAACAGAATGTCTCCTGTCTTTGGGAGGATGTCAGGTGAACTTAGCCGCTGTGCACAACGGTTTTACATGCGTTCTAGCACCTGAATGCCCAGCAGCGACAGGCCCAGCTTAAGCGTTTTAGCGGTGAGATCGCACAGCAACAGGCGCGAGGTGCGCTGCGGTTCATTGGCTTGCAGTACGGAACAGCGATCGTAGAACTGGTTGAACTTTTGGCTGAGCTCAAACAAGTACTGGCAGAGACGGTTGGGGTAGAGGTCATGCGCTAATTCTTCTACCACCTGATCGAGCTGAAGTAGGTGCCGAGCCAGGGCAAACTCGGTGTCATCTTCGAGATGAATGCGGGCCTCGGCGGGCAGGTGGTCGAAGTCGATGTCGCCCTTGCGGCTAATGCCCTGCACCCGCACGTAGGCGTAGAGCATATAGGGAGCCGTGTTGCCCTGCAGGGCCAGCATTTTGTCAAAGCTAAAGATATAGTTGCTGGTGCGGTTTTGGCTGAGGTCAGCGTACTTGACAGCCCCAATACCGACCGCCTCGGCGACGTTTTGAATAAAGGCCTCGGTTTCCTGCCGTTCCTCAGCCTGAATCCGAGATTCTAAGTCGGCGCGGGCGCGGCTGACCGCCTCATCGAGCAAATCTTTGAGGCGTACGGTGTCGCCCGCGCGGGTTTTGAACTTTTTGCCGTCTTCGCCCTGCACGACGCCAAAGGGCACGTGGGTAAGCTCAACGTCACTGGGAATCCAGCCGGCTTTAGCGGCCACCTGAAACACCTGGGCAAAGTGGTTGCCCTGCCCGGCATCGACCACGTACAGCACGCGATCGGCCTTGTCTTGCTGAGTGCGGTAGCGAATGGCGGCTAGGTCAGTGGTGGCGTAGTTGTAGCCGCCGTCGGTCTTTTGAATGATCAGCGGCAGCGGGTCGCCCTCTTTGTTGGTAAAGCCATCAACAAAGACGACCTTGGCCCCCTGGTCTTCCACCAGGAGCCCCTGGGCGTCTAAATCCTTCACGACGTCGGCCAGAAGGGGGTTGTAGAACGATTCGCCGCGCTCTTGAATATCGATATCGAGGCGATCGTAGAGTTTTTGAAATTCCTTGCGCGACTGCTCGCAAAGGGCTTTCCAGGCTTTGGTAGCGGTGTCTTCGCCCGATTGCAGATCGACGACGGCTTCACGCGATCGCGTCTTGAACGCATCATCTTCATCGAAGCGTTTTTTGGCCTGCTTGTAAAAAGCGACCAGATCGCCAATATCCACCGATGAATCCGCCGCCAGTGCTTCGGGACAAACCTCTTTTAAGTGGGTAATCAGCATGCCAAACTGGGTGCCCCAGTCACCGACGTGGTTGATGCGCAGCACGTCGTGGCCCATGAACTCCTGCACGCGAGCAATGGAGTCGCCGATGATGGTCGATCGCAGATGGCCCACATGCATCTCTTTAGCAATGTTGGGGCTAGAGAAATCGACAATTACCTTTTGGGGCTGCTCGGCAGGGGCCACCCCCAGGCGCGGGTCGGCCTGCATAGCCCTGAGCTGATCTTCCAGGTACTCGGTTTTGAAGCGCAGGTTAATGAAACCCGGACCCGCGATTTCGGGAGGCTCACAGAGGTCGCTAACGTCGAGCTTTTCAATGATTTGGGTGGCGATATCGCGGGGTTTTTGCTTTAAGGGCTTGGCCAACGACATGGCCATATTGGCCTGGTAATCGCCGAACTTAGGGTTAGTGGTGGGCACCAGCATGGGGTCGGTACCAGCTAGATCTGGGCCAAAGGCAGCAACTAGAGCCTGGTCAAACCGAGCCGTGAGTTGTGCAAGTGTAGACTTCATGTATGTTTTCCCTAACCCCTGCCTGAGAAATTGGTTTGCCGCTGCTGTGGGGCGGGCAATGCCCACCAACCCATCTACGCTACTACGGGAATTGACCTATGACGGACCCTCATCCATTACTTACGGCTAGCGCGATCGCCGCTCTACCCGAATCTGTCTTTGTTCACCCTCTCAATCCTAAGGCAATCCGCCACAGCAAGTCGCTGGGGGATGAGACCGGATTGCACCACCTAGGTATTCACCTAGTACGAGTCGAACCTGGCCATGACTCAACCCAGTATCACGTCCACCAGGCCGAGGAGGAGTTTATCTATATTCTCTCGGGGCGGGGGCTGGCCGCGATCGGTACAGACACCGTTGAGGTTGGTCCTGGCGACTTCATGGGCTTTGCCCCCGGCGGGCTGGCCCACAGCCTCAGCAACCCATTCACCGAAGACCTGGTTTACCTGGTGGGCGGCATGCGGCTAGATTTTGACATTTGCGACTATCCCCAGATCAACACCCGCCTGTACCGCCGGGGGCTAAAGCGAGACTATGTGGATCTGGAGGAATGAACGCGCCTTACCACCGCTTTCTCGGCGTTGACTTGGGCTGGCAGAGCGGTCCTACAGGGCTGTGCTGCCTGCATCTGGAAGGGGCTTCGCTGCGGCTAGTTGCGCTGGACCGGCTCCAATTTACCGCCGACATTCTCACCTGGATTTCGCACTGGGCTGAAGGTGCCGTCAATGCCGTTGTCGCCGTCGATGCCCCAACGCTGATTCCCAACGAAACCGGGATGCGCTTGCCCGATCGCCTGGCCCACAAGTATTTTGGCCGCTACGACGCGGGCTGCTACCCGGCCAACCGAGGTCGCCCCTTCGCCGAAAAGCTGATTGCCTTTGGCCTGGCACTCGAAGCCCTGGGCTTTCAGCACCAGCCTCACAGCGACCCCAAACCCCAGGGCCGATTCCAGCTGGAGGTGTTTCCTCACCCAGCGACGGTACACCTGTTTGGCCTAAGAAAAATTCTCAAGTACAAAAAAGGCACCCTGGCCCAGCGCCGCCCCGAGCTGGAGAAACTGCGCCAGTACCAGCTTGACGTGCTGCCCACCCTGGAGCCTGCTTTGGTTCTGGAGGATTCTGACCTGCCCGAGATTCCGCTCACCGGGGCGGCGATGAAGGCGGTGGAAGACCAGCTCGATGCCCTCACCTGCGCTTATGCCGCGGCTCACTGGTGGACCTGGGGGTTGGAGCGAAACTGGGTACTGGGCGATCGCACTGAAGGCTACATCGTGGTGCCTGCCCCAATTCCTCTGCCGCTCCAACCCGCTACACTAAAGCCAAGCTCAACCTGAATTCGCCTACCCTGCCCATGCCATCGCCTTTAACTATTAACGACTTTCTACAAGGCTCTGGCCCCCTGCTCGATGTGCGCAGTCCGGGGGAGTACGAGCACGGGCATATTCTCGGCGCGGTGAGCTTTCCCCTATTTACGGACGATGAGCGCGCTCAGGTGGGCACCTGCTATAAACAGGTAGGGCGCGAGGCCGCCGTAGAGCTAGGCTTCGACATTGCTGGCCCCAAGTGCGGTGAGTTTGTTAGGGCGGCTAAGGCACTGGCTCCAGATCGCCACCTGCGAATCCACTGCTGGCGCGGCGGCATGCGCAGCGGTGGCATGGGCTGGATTTTGGAACTGGCAGGGTTTACGGTACACACCTTGACCGGGGGCTATAAGGCCTATCGCCGCTGGGTACGGGAGACCCTGGCTAGCCCCAAGAAAATCATGATTCTGGGCGGTATGACCGGCAGCGGCAAAACGCAGATTCTCCACGAGCTGGCGGCCCTGGGGGAACCGGTGCTGGATCTGGAGGGACTGGCCAACCACCGAGGAAGCAGCTTTGGGGCACTGCTGCTGCCGCCGCAGCCGTCTACCGAGCACTACGAGAATTTGCTGGCGGAGCGGTGGGCTACATTGCCCTCGCATCGCCCTATCTGGCTGGAGGCGGAGAGCCGGCGGGTGGGCACCTGCCGCATTCCCAACGAACTGTTTGCGCAAATGGAGGCGGCTCCAGCGGTGGAGGTGGTGCGATCGCTCGATGAGCGCCTGGACCTGCTGGTGGACATCTACGGTGAGGCCTCTACCGAGGAGCTAATCGAGGCCACCGAACGGATTCGGAAGCGGCTGGGGGGCGATCGCACCCAAACCGCCATCCAGCACATTCAAGCAGGCAACCTGCGAGCTGCCTGCGCCATCATTCTCGACTACTACGATCGCGCCTACCGCTACGATTTAGAACGCCGTCGCCGGATCATTCCCCAGCTTGATATCACTGGCCTCTCACCAGCCGACAGCGCCCGTCTCCTGGTTGAAAAGTTTCCCCAGCTTTGCCCTCAGCCAGCTCAAATTGCCTTAGCTTAAACCCTACCCATTGGCGATAGATTTCGGTTTCAGCAGGCTAAGCATGCAACAGAAACGCCAGCACCAGGGCTGAATGCTGGTGCTGGCGTTGCTAGTGACCTTTAACGAAGCTTAGGAATTAGGCTGAGTAGTGACGTTGGTGGCGCCATCGACACCCATAGCGATTTTTTTCGCCTGCTCTAGCACGCCTTCGGCGTCGGGGTTGTACTTCAGCACCACGGTGGAGCCGGTTTGGGCTACCCACAGGCCCACGCTGTCGGAAATGTTGGCCTGGTCTAGGGCCAGCGCGACCCGCTTGGCCAAACCGCTCTCGTCGAACTGACCATCAATGCCCACCTTGGCCGCGTCGATGGAAGCCGTAGCGGCCGCCTGCTTTACGTTGATTTTGGGGGAGGCCTTGGCTTTTTCTTCTTCTTTTTTACCAAACAGCTTGCCTAGAAAACCCATGACATATCTCCTGTTTAATCGAACCAGTTTCTGAATCAGGTAGGCTAGCGCTGGTCAGAGCGTTAAGGCTTTACCAGAAGCAGTAGCCATACCAAGTTGGAACCTACCAGAGAATCGTAAAGAATCGATAAAGGAACGACAATAACCGCTGGATACAGTTGCTCACCAGCCGTGAGAGGCATCTCTCGAAGCGATGGAGCAGGAGCTTTGGGCTAAGATAGAACACTGGCAACGCCGTCGCCGCCCCCCTTTTACGCTAAGTAGTTTCATCGTTTTTGCCTGCAGGTCTACCATGAGCAAGGGTACGCTGTTCGACAAAGTTTGGGATTTGCACACCGTTGGTACCCTGCCCTCGGGGCAAACTCAGCTCTTTATTGGGCTGCACCTGGTGCACGAAGTCACTAGCCCCCAGGCCTTTGCTATGGTGCGCGAGCGCCAGCTCAAGGTGATGTACCCCGAGCGCACCGTGGCCACTGTTGACCACATCGTGCCGACCGAAAGCCAGGCTCGTCCCTTTGCAGACCCACTGGCCGAGGCCATGATGCAGGCGCTCGAACAAAACTGTAAAGAGCACGGTATTCGCTTCTACAACATTGGCTCGGGCAGCCAGGGCATCGTTCACGTCATTGCCCCTGAGCAGGGGCTGACCCAGCCGGGCATGACGATCGCCTGCGGCGATAGCCATACCTCTACCCACGGCGCGTTTGGGGCGATCGCCTTTGGTATTGGCACCAGCCAGGTGCGCGACGTGCTGGCCTCTCAAACTCTGGCCCTGGGCAAGCTCAAGGTGCGCCGCATTGAAGTCAACGGGGTGCTACAGCCTGGGGTTTATGCTAAGGACGTCATTCTGCACATCATTCGCACCCTGGGGGTGAAGGGCGGCGTGGGCTACGCCTACGAGTTTGCCGGCACGGCCATTGAGGCGATGTCGATGGAAGAGCGCATGACCCTGTGCAATATGGCGATCGAGGGCGGGGCTCGCTGCGGCTACGTTAACCCCGACCAGATTACCTACGACTACCTCAAAGGGCGCGACTTTGCCCCCCAGGGTACCGCCTGGGATGAGGCTGTCGCCTGGTGGCAAACCCTGCGCAGCGATACCGATGCTGAATACGACGACAAAGTAGTGTTGAGCGCCGTCGATATTGCTCCTACCGTGACCTGGGGAATTACCCCCGGCCAGGGCATTGCCATTACCGAAACTCTGCCCCGGCCCGAAAGCCTGCCCGATGAAGATCAGGTGCTGGCCCAAGAAGCCTTTGCCTATATGGATCTCACTCCCGGCCAAAGCCTGAAAGGCACCGCCATTGACGTATGTTTTATTGGCAGCTGCACCAACGGCCGAATTAGCGACCTGCGAGAGGCCGCCAGGGTCGTACAGGGCTACACCGTGGCTGAGGGAGTAAAAGCTTTTGTGGTCCCCGGCTCTGAACGGGTGAAGCAGCAGGCCGAGGCCGAAGGACTAGACCAAATTTTCACCGCCGCGGGCTTCGAGTGGCGCGAGGCGGGCTGCTCCATGTGCCTGGCTATGAACCCTGACAAGCTCCAGGGGCGACAAATGAGTGCCTCGTCGTCAAACCGCAACTTCAAGGGACGGCAGGGATCTGCCTCGGGCCGCACGCTGCTGATGAGTCCAGCTATGGTGGCGGCAGCGGCGGTGGCTGGTCAGGTGACCGACGTGCGTGACTATCTGCTCACGCCTTAACCTGCTGCGGTCAAAGTTACAACCCAACTTACCGACAGGGGTTGACCGGCGCAGACAGCCCTGACCACCGGTCTAAGGTATTGCAGATAGCCAAATAGACCGACTTTGGTGCGGTAAATTACAAACGTTAACGAATAATTTTCCTGGATTTAACCTATTCTGGGGAGTTTCTTAATTTAGGCCGTTGAAGATGTGGCTGGGGACCCTGTTGACCAACGGTTGCCATTGGTCAGACTTGATTGACTGTTGGACAACTTGAGCCGTGACAGTGCCGCGATCGCCCATCTACAGTTGGTCTTTCACCGCTGCGCGCTCTGTGGGCTAGCAGATTACCCCGGCGAACTCTAGGTATCCCAGTGTCTGTAACCGCAACTTCCGCTGTCCGTGATGCTGCGATCGCCCCTCGCAGCCACCAGACCTTCATTCAGCTCCTGGAGCAGCTTTATCGGGAACGGGCCCTAGTACCCTATGCGGCAGGGCGACCCATGCCGCTCCGGGTCGATGAAATCTTGATCATTTGCCGAGGTATTGTACAGCTCTTCACAATTCAGCAGGACGGCAGTGAAACCCTGCTGGGCCTGGCGGGGCCGTCTATGCCCGTGGGGCTGCCCCTCACCACTGTTGATCCCTACTGGGCTACTGCCCTGACCGATGTTGACGTGCTCTCGCTGCCCATGGCGGAAATAGAGGGGTCATCGGTGCTGATGGCGGGGATGTTTCGCAACGTCACGCTGCGGATGCAGCAGGCGGAGGCCTGGCTTGCCCTTTCGGGCAAGCGCCTGGTAGCCGATCGCCTTAAGCACTTTTTGCTCATGCTGGCCAAGGACTTTGGCCATGTGGAACCCAGCGGCATTCGCATTCCCATCCGGCTGACCCACCACCAGCTAGCCACCGCCATTGGCACCACCCGCGTCACTGTCACCCGGCTGCTCAAAGACTTCAAAACCGAGGGTTGGCTTACGATTGACCAGCGCCAGATGGTGCTTCAGCTCGATCCTCGCTTTCCGGCGAACCAGTTACTCAACCCCATGACCCGGCGCTAGACCGACAAAGCCAGAATCCTTAGCCTATTAGCGCCGCTGAGTCCAAACAACAAGCAGGGGGCAACCGCTGACTCTCGGGCGAGCGACAGTTAGTTGACATTCTCCAAGGCGGCCAGGGCGATCGCGGCTGGATAGATGCGGTGCTCCTGCACCTGAATGCGAGCCTGCAGGGTCGGCGGCGTATCGCTCGGCTCCAGCGGCACGGCCGCCTGCATAATGGCGGGGCCGCTGTCGACCGCCAGTTCAACGTGGTGGACGGTGCAGCCCGCCACCTTGACCCCTGCCGCCAACGCCTGATCTACCGCCCGCAGACCCGGAAAGCTGGGCAACAGACTGGGGTGAATGTTGAGGATCTGCCCGGCAAAGGCGTCGATCAGCACCGCCGTCACGCAGCGCATCCAGCCCGCCATAATCACCCAGTCCACGCCGTGGGCCTGGAGCGTCTGCACAATGTCGTGGTCGAGGGCTTCGCGGCTGGGATAGTGGCGATGGTTGAGCAGCACCGCCGGTAGCCCCAGGCGCGAAGCCCGTTCCGCTACCCCAGCCCCAGGATTGTTGTAGATGACCACGCCAATGCGGGCATGCAGTTCGCCGCGCTCAATGGAGTGGGCGATCGCCTCTAGGTTGCTGCCATTGCCCGAGGCCATGATGCCCAGGCTTAGCGGCTGCTCAAACCGGGGCCAAACCACAGGCAGCGGCGGCGAAATTAACGCAGAAGCGGTCTCCAGCATAGGGTCAGAAAATAGTGAAATTGGGGTCTATCATATGACAACACGAAACGCCTCTGATGCAGGGGCAAGGGGGAGCGCTTGGTGAAGCGGGGCAGGCGGCTAGGACTGATTTTTTTGTGCGGGCTGGCGATAGCGGCAGCAATCGCATGGGGAGCCGGCGATCGGGCCGTTGCCTTCTTACCCCCGGTCAAATCGCCCCCAGCCCCTTCCCTCCACGCCCAGGCTAGTGAGGCCGAAGCCGCCACCGAAGCCCCTGCCGAAGCCACCGCCAATTCTTCCCCAGAACCGGGCAGCCTCAAACCCTTCGATGAGGTGATCAAGGGACTGACGGTCTCCCCAGGGCTGTTTACGATCTACCACGATTTGCAGCGCAATCGAGCGCTACTAGGGCTCAAACCCGCTCAGCTTCACCAAAACCTGCTGTTTATGGCCAACCTGGAGTCGGGGCTAGGGGAACTGGGGCTGTTTCGAGGCTGGCCCGTCAACGATTTAATGATTCAGTTTCGCCAAATTCCCGACAACCGCATCCAGGTGGCGGTGCCCAATGTGTACTTTCGCGACCCTCAGCCCCAGGCCCAGCGGCTGCTGCGAGAATCCTTTGGCGACTCGGTGCTCACCACCCTGCCCATTCAAGCCATCCACGACGAAACCGGAGAAATTCTGCTCGATCTAAAGGACTTCTTGATCAGTCGCGACCCGGTTAACCTGTCAGCGCAGTTTCCCTGGGCCCTGGGCAGCTATGCGGTCAACGCTGAGGCATCGTATCTGGGGCCTGTCAAAGCCTTCCCCGACAATGTGGAACTCGAAGCGGTCATGGGGTTCTCGGGCGGAGGCAGCCCGGCATCGCCCTTTTCCCTGGGGCTTAGCAGCCTGCCCGACAGCCGTGGGTTTAACCTGCGGGTGCGCTACAGCCTGTCGGCCATTCCTAACCACCCCACCTTTCACCCTCGCCAGGCCGATGAGCGAGTGGGCTACTTTATCACCGCCTACCGATCGCCGGGTCGCCCCGGCATTTCAGATCCCTTTGTGCGCTACATTCACCGCTGGCACTTAGAAAAGCAGGACCCCGCCGCCGCCCTCTCCCCACCCAAAGAACCGCTGGTGTTCTGGATCGAAAACACAACCCCTGTGGAGTATCGGGCCGCGATCGCCGACGGAGTGAAATGGTGGAATGCCGCCTTTGAGCGAGCTGGGTTTACCCAGGCGATCGCCGTACGCCAAATGCCTGATAATGCCGATTGGGACCCAGCCGATGTGCGCTACAACGTGATTCGCTGGTCCGACTCGCTGTCCCCCTGGGCTAGCGGGCTGGGGCCGGCCCGGGTCAACCCACTGACCGGCGAAATTTTAGATGCCGACATCATTCTCGATGCCAGCATCGTGCGCGACCTAATGCTGGAGTACGACACTTTAGTGACTGGGTCGGCCCCTACCGCGACCTCCATCACAGGCGGACTGAGTCCCTGTGGCCATCCCCTGGGCGATCGCCTGATGACGCGCCTGTCTGCAGGCACCGACCGAGCCCGGACGGATGCGCCGAGGGCCGATATGGTGGACTACTGTGCAGGTCTGCGAAGCCTACAGACCACGGCCTTTGGGTCCCTGGCCATCGCCACGCTAGCGCCGCCCTTCTCTAGCCGCGAGGCCAAACAGACCTACATTCAGCAGTATCTGCGGGTGCTCACCGCCCACGAAGTGGGCCACGTGTTGGGGCTGAGGCACAACTTTTTGGGCAGTACGCTGCTGTCTCCCTCAGCATTAAATGACCCAGCCACGACCCAGTCCCAGGGTATGACCAGCTCGATCATGGACTATTTACCCCCCAACCTGGCCCCCCCTGGTCAGCCCCAGGGAGACTACTTCCCTACCCAGTTAGGCCCCTACGACCTATGGGCGATTGAGTACGGCTATCGTCCGGTCAGTAACCCCGTTACCGCCCAGCGCGAGCTGCAGCCGATTGCCGATCGCGCCGGGGCCGTCGAGCTAGCCTACGCCCCCGATGAGGATGTCTATGCCATGCTCGACCCCAAGGCCAGCGCCTGGGATATGAGCAACGACCCTCTTGGCTATGCCGAGGGCCAAATAGCGATCGCAAACGCAATCTGGGACCGCCTGGATTGGTATTCGGTCAATCCTGGTGAAGGCTACGGCCAGCTGCGACAGCGGGTGAATCTAGTCTTTTTTCACTACGACATGCAGGCTACGATCATTGCCAACTACATCGGCGGTCAGCGCTTTACCCGTACCGACCCCTGGAGCTCTCGCGGGCAAGCCCCCTTTGCCCCGATCGCGGCAGCGGAGCAGCGACGCGCTCTGGAAGTGCTAAACCAGCGGGTGTTTGCCCCCGACGCCCTGACCCTCTCGCCAGAATTAATCAACCGCCTGGCTCCCGATCGCTGGATGGACTGGGGCCAGGACCCCTTCGTCGATCGCGTTGACTACCCCATTTACGACCGCCTGTTGTTTACCCAAGCTTTTACCGTCAGCAACCTGCTTGACGGCTATCGCCTGCTGCGGCTGCGCGATAGCGAGTTCAAGCAGCCCAGCAGCGAGGCGTTTACCCTGGCAGAACTGTTCGACACCCTGGGGCAGTCCATTTGGTCCGAAGTGCTCAACCCGCCCGCCCAGGCGACCGCTATCTCCAGCCTGCGTCAGGGGCTGCAGCGGCACCACTTAAATACCCTGACCAGCCTGGTGCTGCGCAACCACGGCTCTGGCGAAGGGGTTACCGACCTGCTGGGGTTTGTAGCCCAAGAATTTACCTTTGGTGCGCCCGAAGAGGCTCGGGTGCTGGCGCGCTACCAGCTCAGGCAGCTCCAGGAGGCGATCGCCCGCCACCTCAGCCGCCAGGGGCAGCAGCTCGACACCGCCACCGTCGCCTATCTAGAAGATGCCAGCGATCGCATTGTGAAGGTGCTTGATGCCCCCCTACGAGGTCGGTAGCCCCAGCCAGAGAATCTATAAAGATTCGATGATTTTCCCTAAAAAGCAGCGAAATACCCTGCCCCCCGAGGTGGTATTGTGGATCGGGTCAATGTAGTATTGGCTCCTTAAAGTTACAGTTGCCTTGTCAACCGTCGTCACGCTAGCAAACGGCAGGCCCTAGCCTGTCTGCCCAGTTAGCCAAGCCCTTCAGACAACGAAAGCCGTTGCCAGGGTCGCCGTCTACTGCTTCAGGACTATCATTACCTGGGCACACTAAATTCACTGGCACACCAGGTCCAGCTCAGAATCTGGCGTTTTCCCACTGGCAAAGCTCCACTTCTGGACTTGAATTTGGTTTATTTTGGTCGTTCCGCGGGTTATCCATGCTGAGTGCGTTAGTCGCTATCACCCTGTCTCCTCTGTTTGCTCAACTCCCCTCCGGCGAGGTCACTCCTACCCCCGAAACCAAAACGGTAGTTATTCCTCGCGATGGCAGCTACGCCGAGGTCATCCGCTACCAGGAAGTCCGACCTCTCCCTGGCGGCCTAGACGAAATTCCTGTCTTTAACAGCAACAGCCCCGAGGTTGTGCAGCAGAACGGCATTCTGCTCTCCACCTTCCCCAAAGACGGCATGGCCTCTCCCGATGCTCACCTCGACTACGCCTTCAATGGGCGCTTCGATATCTTCGCCCATCACATTGCTCGGGGCGTAAACCCTGACGATCGCCGCACGCTGTTTATGGGTGTAGTGGTTTACAACCCCGGCACCGAGCCAGTCGACATTACCATTCACCAGGGGGTGAGCTACCTCAGCCAGGAAGCCCCGTTTATCAACCTGCCCGACGCCCGCCTGAGCACCAACGGCAATGTCTACGCTGGCCCCGGCAGTCGCACCACCACCGATATTCTGCGCGGGGCCAACCAGCCCCACTGGCCCGATCGCATTACGGTGCCACCGGGTCATGTGCAGCTGTTGATGAATACCCCCATCCCTCTGCGCCAGCTCACGGTACCCGTCAACGGCAGCTATCCCCAGGGCAGCGCAATTCCTAAACCACCGATACGCCCGGTTACCCTCACGGCTGCCGATGCTCAGCTCAACCCAGAGACTGGTGAAAACGGTCTGGCTGAGCCCCGCCGCCCGATCGCGCCGCGCCCGATTCCCAGCAATGGTCGCACGGCCATGATGTATCTCTCTAGCAGCGGCCCAGTACATGTAGCCAGCCTGTCCCGCTACGCCGATCTGCTGCCCAACGGCAACGAGCGCGTACCCACCCTGCAAGACTGGCTGCAGGTACTCAAGCAGGGCAGTCTGGCAGGCCCCCGCGACATTCCCCCCTCCGACCCAGAGACCTATCGCTTTGGGCGATTCTACTATGGTCGAGTCGCAGGGGTCGCCAAAGGTGCCAACTGGAGGGCCACCGTCACCGACTCTCCCGATACCGATGTGCTGACGATTCCGGCTCCGGGCAACGCCTTCTCCTACGTAATTAGCTCCGTAGACCGCAACACCTTTGGCACCGGGCAGATCCAGAGTGCCCCCATGGTTGCTCGCTACCCCGATACCGCTTACCGCGCCCACGGCAACTACGGCGTTCGCTACAGCCTTAAACTGCCTTTTTATAACCCTCGGGGGGCTGAGCAGACCATCACCCTCAAGTTTCAAACTCCCATGCGCGACGAAGATCTCGTCCAGGGGCTGCGCTTTCGGCGGCCGCCCGAGGATCGCGTTTTCTTCAGGGGTACCGTACGGCTGAAGTTTAAGAACCAGATGGGGCTGGAGCGTACCCACTACGTTCATCTAGTGCAGCGTCGGGGGCAGGAAGCCGAGGCCCTGCTGAGACTCAACATTCCCGCCGAGGCCCGTCAGGATCTCGAAGTTGATCTGATCTATCCCCCCGATGCCACCCCGCCTCAGGTGATCACCGTGCTGAACGGCGGTATTCCCGAGGTATTTGAGGCCGAAACGATCGAAATGCCTCCCTCACCAGCGCTCAGCCGCGATCTCCAGCGTCAGCTTTAACCGATCTCAGCGGGCCTTTAGCCGTGCCAGCAGAGCGGCTAGACAGGGTTTTCTGCCGCTCTTCAAACCGGCGTCAATCAAGCGCATTCCAAAGCTTGTCGGGTAGGGTACGGGGCTTGCGCGAAACCAGGTTGGGCTTGAACAGGGCCGAGGCCTCATCGACGGTAAAGAATCCCGCCGTGAGCAAATTGTCGAGCATGGCCTGCACGGCAGCGGGCTCTGTCTGGGTATGGGCCACAATATCGGCCAGGGATGCCCCCCGCTGACGCACCAGCCAGTTCACCAGGGTGCGTTCTGCGTCGGGTAGCACCAGCAGATCGGCCATGGTTTTTGGTCCGGCACCAGCGGTTTGCTGCCGGGGGTCGGGGGTCTCC
>PYER01000301.1 GCA_003017855.1 filamentous cyanobacterium CCT1 | reverse complement strand
CCCGCATTCGCGCAGGCTATGCTCCCCACAACATGGCCGTCATTCGGCATATGGCCCTCAACCTGCTCTCACGAGAATCCTCAGCCAAGGTTGGCAAGAAGGCGAAACGCCTTAAAGCTGGCTGGGATAACACTTATCTCACCAAAGTCCTCGCTGGGGCTGGGTGAGTATGCGTTTGCCCTGTACCTCTGGCACTGCCAGTACTAGATACACCTCTAGCTCAGTCACCGAGGTGAGATCCATTTCAATCGCTAGATCAGGTGGTGGTTCCGTAGTCAAATCAATACGCTCTTTGCCCAAAACGGCTTGCCAGTTTTGAATATAGAAGCAGGCATCGGGTTCGGCCCCGGCTTCTTGTGGGCGCTTTAAGGTGACAGGATGGGAGCTATCCCAGTCGCGCCCCTGGTGGCGTAGCAATGCTTTAACCAGATCGACTAGGGTATCAATGCGCCTACCGTGGCCAGCCATAGGAGCCATAATCGAGATTTGTTGGGTATGGGCGTTGAAGCGAATTTTGACAGCGGCATCGTCGCGACAGCTGGCCAGCAGGGTCTCGTAGTCATCCCAAGTTTGATAGTGCAGGGTAACGGTGCTGCCGGGGGGCAGTTGAATGCGCTCTGGACTGACAGTGAGAACCATAGTGCTTTGATGGGCGATGGTGCAATCGTAGTGCAAGTTGAGAGCGCTTGGGGCCATTGATGAGCAAGCACCCCCACAGCTACCACCTAGTAACGTTGAGGCGATCGCGTCAAGCAACGCCCTGAATAGCACCACTGATGGCTCTTTATAACTTCAAACTATTGCACTAACGCTGCCACCGACGATTCGCCAGCCGCTTTCTCCTTTGCGCCAAACTCTCATATAGCGGTAATCACCGGAAAAGGCATTGCCTAAATATGTACCGCTCAAAAAGACTTTAGCTGACGCAAGAACAAAGTGTTCGCTCCAAACACGCATTTCTAGCTCTTTAGGCACAACCTCGTGAAACTGAGTACCGCCAGTGCGGTGCAGGTCCAAGTCCATGGCTTTAGTTGCCAGTTCATCCGTTGGCCCAGCAAAAAGTAGATCGTCGTCAATAAGTGTGTCTAATTCAGATACGTCAGATGCTGACATGGCGGCATAAAGTCGCGCTTCACACTCACGAATTTGAGCTTCAATTTCTGAATCCATGGTTCTCCCTTGATGGGTGGGGGCGTCGCTGGGTTTGGTTTACCAAGAAGAGTTCAGCAACATCCATAAGCTCAGCTCTGGGCAATAACCCTGATTCCCTGGCCGCGTTCAGCCTTGAGGATGCCCTCACTGCTACACATTCAGCACCGTGAGCTGGCTCAGCAGGGGGTCGATCAGGGTTTGGTGCTTGTCGGCTAGCAGCTGATCCATATAGGCTTGCAGGCGTACGCCCTGTTCCAGGTTGGGCACATACACCTGACCACTGGGCCGGGTAAACAGAGGTGTGGTGGCCAGAGTTGCCAAATCATCACTGGTGGGGGCCAGCACCAGAGGCCCGCTGCCGGTGTTGGGCAGCAGACCGGGGGGTAGACGACCTTCGAGTAGGGCCATCAGGTGGGCCTGGCAGGCTTCCACGTTGAGCCCCCGCTCCTTCAGCAGGTGCAGAATGCCGCTGAGGGGCATAGGCTGCTCGGGCAGGGCGCGCAGCACCTCCATCAGCAGGAACATGTCGCTGTACTGGTGGCGGGTGAGGTCGAGCACCTGGGGATAGCGCACCAGGTTGACCAGCCCGTAGGTGACCCGGCTGCAGCTGGGGGGGCGATCGCTGTGGTACGTGTCCTGCACGATAGTGGCATTGGGAAACTTCTGCCGCAGCCAGCGGGCCATCTTGGGCAACGAGGCGCTGCCGCCCGTGCAAATCACCTGGTTAATGCCCTGGGTGTTGAGCCCTGCTTCGCTCAGCAGCCGGTTGAGATGGCCATTGATGCGCTGAATGTAGGGCAGAATGATGCGGTCTTCTAAATCCTTGCTGCGTACGATCCAGCGCTGGTCGGCTAGCTCTAGCTCGAACTGGGGCTGGTGCTGAAGGATGATCTTCAGATGGCGGGCCGCTTCTAGCACGCTCTGCCCCAGCAGGGAGGCTTCCAGGCGCTGGTACAGGCGCTGACGGCGAGCGATGTCGGGCTCGGCCGGACGGGGCATGTCGCAGCCGTCGAGATCGAGATCATGCCAGTGAGCGCCATCTAGCTCGGGCATAGCGGCCTGCCAGCCCCAGCCTGCGGTTTCAGAAGACCGGCTATACCCCTCGGATGGGCGACTCTGGCGGCGTTCTGCTGGGTGCAGCAGGTGACAAACAATATCGAGGTCAATGGCGTCGCCCGCGTAGCTCATTGAGTGCAGGGCGAAGTCGCTGTAGGTAAGGTCGCCTAGAACACTGGGCAGGTTCACAATGCCCACCTCGGTCACAGTAGCCCCAGCGGAGAGCACCACGGTACCGCCAGTCCAAGGGCAGGCGTAGAGGGTCTGCTGCTGCATGGGTTGTCCGCCCTCGGGCAGCGGCGTAGAGGGGTCGGGCAAGCCCGAGAGCACCGCCGCGATCGCATCTTCCACAAAGTAAATGTCGTCGGGGTTGGCGGTGAGCCCGGCCCCCAGTACTGCCTCTCGCAGGTTAAAGGTGTAGGTATCGGGCCAGTTGGCTGGATAGCTGACCACGACCCCCCGCAGCTGATTCATCGCCGAGGCGATCGCCTCAGCGTCTAAACCCACCGCGCCGACAGTGAAGGCCGCCTCTGGGTTGAGCCCATGGGGCAGGGTCGCCAGCAGCTCGCGCAGGCTGTCTTGAAAGATTTGCAGGGGTAGGCGATCGCGGTCAGACCACTGAATCTGGGGCTGATAGACCCCATCGTCCACTACAGCCGGAATGCTCAGCTTGAGGTACGGCTTCAGAGTTTTGAGCAATACGGTGCCCTGGTCGGCGGCGTCGCCATCGCTCCAGTTTACGGTCAGGGCCGAAGACCCGATGGACTGTACCTGGTAGCTGCCGGTAGCATCCCCTGTGCTGATCGAGGCCAGGCTGGGCAGCCGGAAGAACTTGTCGGCGGTTACCCCCGAAATGGCATTATCAACCCAGTAGAGCGGATATACCTGCCCACCGCGCCGCTCTAGGAGCACGGCTGACAGCCCCGTGGTGCCTACATCTAGGCCCAAAAACCACAGCGGTGTCGGCGCTGCTGCCTCGGGCTCGTCGGCCTCTGGCGGCGCTGGAATAATGACGGGTTCATCATCCTCAAGGGCGTCAAAGCCGTCGGAGTTGTCTAGATTTATGTCGTCTGTATCAAGCTCAACGGCCAGATCGCGATCGTCAGGGACAGGCTCAGGCTCAGCCAGGGGGGGCGGTGCTACAGGGTCGAGCACAGGCGGGGCGATTGCCTCCGGCACCACGATCGCATCCGGTGCCACCGCTTCAAAGGCCCTGGAGATAATTTCTTCCAGGAGATCAGTGGGCGCTGGCGCTGGCTCGGGTTGGTCGAATGGCCGAGCTGACTCGTCAGATTCTAGATCGAGGCTTTCTAGGTTAAGGGGCTCTGGTTCTAGCGTTTCTGGCGCTGGAGTCTCCGGTGCTGAAGCTTCTATCTCTGAAGATTCAAGTAGGAAAAGATCTGATTCGAAAACTTCTAGCGCTGGGGTTTCTGGCTCAGGGGCCTCTGGCGCTAGGGCTTCTAGCTCAGAGGCCTCTGACACTAGGGACGGCTCCAGGGCAGTGGACTCCTCCGTTTCAAGCGCACCGAGATCTAGCGCATCGAGGTCGATGGCTTCCGGGCCAGGGGCTTCAGGCTCCAGGTTAAAGAATTCGTCCAGGGAAAGATCCTCGGTCACCGCTGGGGGCGGCGTGGCTTCAGATAATGCCTCAGTTGACGACTCGTCTACCGCCAGGTCGCTTGGTTCAGCGTCTGCCGGTTCAACAGGAGTAGAGTCGGCCGTGAGAGGCCAGGTCTCTGATGGCGGAAGCTGGTCAGCAGCGGGCTCTGAAGCCGGTTCTAGATCGGCGTCAGAGAGCCAGTCAGCGATGTCGCTGTCGGCAAAGGAGGCTTCTGCATCAGGCCCAGAGCTGGTTGCCTCATCGAGGGAAAGATCGCCTAG
This sequence comes from filamentous cyanobacterium CCT1, assembly GCA_003017855.1. Taxonomy (GTDB): domain Bacteria; phylum Cyanobacteriota; class Cyanobacteriia; order Phormidesmidales; family Phormidesmidaceae; genus Nodosilinea. The sequence goes on along the minus strand of PYER01000301.1, from coordinate 3,051 downwards.
GGAAAGGGCCAGATTGTCGTCAAGCGGAGCGGCTGTTTCGGGTTCGAGGCGGAGGTCAAGGTCGAGATCGAGGGAGAGGCGATCGTCAGTCGGGGCGGGATTCCAGTCTAAATCCTCGTTTTGAACAGATTCTGGCTGGGGGAGATCTTGAATAGGTTGCGAATCGCCTTCATCCTCCATGTCGAGCCAGGTCGCTGGTTCTACTGCGGGAGGTTGAGGTGCCTCGGGTGCTGCGATCGCGTCGAGATTGAGATCGTCCAAACTGAGATCGAGGTCGAGATCAAGGCTGGGGGCTGGGGCAAGAGGCTCGATTGGTTCCCCTAACAGGGCGTCAAGATTGATGAAGTCAATCATCGCCTCCATCGACTCGGCTGTCTCTGCCGCTGCCGCCTGAATGGGGTCGGGGGCGGGCGGCTCTAGCTGAGCCGCTAGGTCAGTTTCTGTCAGAGAACTTGCCCCAGCTGCATCCAGGATATTGTCGAGGCTGATTTCGCGCTGCCAGTCGGTGGCGGTTTCGACTTCGGTATCTTGAGGGGGCGAAATGGTTTCAGGGCCGGCAGACCAGCTTTCGCCTAGTGCTGCCAGGTCGTCTAGGGCATCAGGCCCCGCCTCAGTCGGTGTGACTTCAGATTCACCTGGCTCAGGTTCATCCAGGCTGAGGTTGAGATCGTCGAGGGTAATTGAGAGGGGGGGAGCTAGTGGGCTGGGCTCGGGCGACGCAGCGGCCATACCCCAGGTCTCTAGCGTTAGCTCTGGAGGTGGTTCCGGGGTTGGCTCTAAGACTGGTTCGCTTGAAGCTAGCTGTGCCGCATCGTAGGGAGGGGTATCTCCCAGACCTAGCTCCTCCAGGGTTAGGTCCCCTGGGGCCAGCTCGTCTGTGGCGGCGGCAGGCGCAAACTCTCCCAGATCCAAGCTTGCCAGGGTGAGGTTATCTAAGTCTGGCCGATTGCTGGGATCGGCAGATGGGGGTAGCCCGGTAGCGGGGCTGCTCTCTAAAAACAGATCGGCGATCGCATCGTTCGGCGGCGGGTCGGGACGCAGGGCCGACTCGGGCGGGCCACTACTGTCTGCTGGCGTCGGGTCAAAATCAGCCAGGGTAAAGCTGGACTCCCCCGCCTCTGGGCCAGAGGTAGAGCCAAACTGGGCGTCCGTGGTGAGGTCGTCAAGGGTGGCGCCGGGTTGGGGGTCGGGGGCCAGAGGCGTCAGCGGGTCGAGGGTTAGCTCGCCCAGCAGGTTTTCCAGGGTCAGCGATGGGCCGGTTGGGCCGGTCGAGGGTGCCGCTGGCGATTCTGAGGCAGGCGGGCTGGGCTGAGCCGAGTCGGCAGATAGCTCGGTAAGGTCGCTCAGGGTTAAGCCCGATTCGCCCAGAGCGGGTTCCTCTGGGCCCAGGCTCAGGTCTAAATCTGACAGAATCGAGGCCAAAGACGAGGCATCCGGCGCCGGGGCAGGCGGCGTTTGATCGAGAGTACTGAGTAAATCTTCAGATACGGTGACCCTGGGCGGGATGTCGCCAAACAAGTCAACCCCTGGAGCCTCCGCGGCTGGCTGATCAATGCGATCGATATCGGCCTCATCGGTGATCGGTGCTGCCGATGGGTCTGAGCCACCAAACAGGTCTAGTACCGAATCGTCTGGGGCTGCGGGTTCTGGTGCAGACGGTGGCTCAGCGGTGCCCAGATCTGAACCACCAAACAGATCTAGTCCTAAATCTTCTGGAGTTGAGCTTTCCGGTGCAGACAGTGGCTCATTACTAACCAGATTTGAGCTATCAAACAGGTCTAGGGACGGACTTTGAAGCTCTGGTGCGAAGGATGGCTCATTATCAACCTGATCTGAGCCGCCAAACAGATCGGGCGATGCGTCGGAGCGGGTGGCTTCGGGTGCAGCCAGGGCATCGCCAAAGAGATCTAGCGCGGCCAGGTTCTCGGCAGCCTCTGGGTTGGGGGCGATTTCCGGAGGAATGTTCGTTCCAAGTTCGTTCCCGGCTCCGGGAATCTCGGTCTCTGCCATGGGCGACAGGTCAAACAGATCTGGCTTCGGCCCATTCTCTGGCTGAGCCTCGGGGGCAGGGGCTGCGACGGGGTCGTCCCTGAATTCATCGCTGAATAGATCGATGCCGGGCTCCTCTACGGTGGGAGGGGTCACAGCTGGTGCCGCGTCATCAAAAAGATCGACGCTGGCTAAATCAGGGGGTAACGATGAATCGCTGAGTTGCTCGGGTTCAGACGCAGCTAAATCGGCCAGGTCGGGAGCCACATCAGCGCCTGACGCCGCCAGGTCGAGCGGATCTAGCTCAAGATTGGGCTCAAGATTGGGGACCGGAGCCTGCTCTAACTCCAGGGCTGGCTCGCTCGATAGATCAATGCTCAGGTCAGGGGGAGAGTCAGCGGTGTCTGCAGTCCCAAACGCATCTGGTTCACCGAGCTGCGGGGTTGGAGACGAGGCGGGTTCATCGTCCAGCAAATCGAGGCTAAACAGGTCGGGAATCGCTGCTTCGGTCGGGAGATCGCCGTCAGGTGCTTGAGCGCGATCGCCCAGATCAAATAAATCGCGATCGCTACTCTCGGCGGGTACAGCTGCATCTGAGGACGGTAGGGCCGCTTCGTTCTGGGGCGTCGACTCAAAAAAACCGGGTAGGCCGGGTTCCGCCGCTGCCTCTAAATAGTCGAGGTCCTGGCGGAGCTGGTCGATCATGGCCTCATCCATGGTCAGGTCGTAGGTGCTGGTGACCGGCAGATCGTCCTGGGCCAGCAAATCTTCGTCGGGTGAGGCCGCCATAAAGCCGTCTATGCGGTCGTCGCCGTCGTCGGCAGCGGCTTCTAAATCGCCCATTTCTCCAGGGCCAGGGGGCAGCAGCTCGTCAAACGATTCTATGGTGTCAGGTAAGTCAACCTCAACAGCCGCCAGTGGGCCAGCCGCCAAGGTATCTAGAGGCTCGGCGGTGGCATCGCCAAACAGGTTGTCGAGATTACTGTTTGGGGATTCTGCGGTCGCCTCTTCCTCTGCACTGTCGGCCGCCTGGATCAGCATCGTCCGGGCTTCAGGGCGAGG
>PYER01000300.1 GCA_003017855.1 filamentous cyanobacterium CCT1 | reverse complement strand
GCCATTGACACCATGCCGTCTTTGTCGGCATCAAGGGTTTCAAACATCAGGCCGATTAGGCCCTTTTGGGTGCGTCCGGTGCGTTCGGTCAGAGCGGCCTGCAGCTCCGCTGGGGAAACATGGCCGTCGCCGTTGCGATCGAGGCTGGCAAAGGCCTGTTTTACCGCCTGCTCCAGTTCGTCTTTAGAAATTGCTCCATCGCTGTCGGCATCCCAGTGGCTAAAGTCAACTAGCATGCGCCAGGCATCCTTCATACAGCCTTCCATGATCAGATTTTTGGCGGGGAGGCATTGCTCCAGTGCCGGTGCGCCGCCATGGGCTCGGATGTATTCCATCAGCGGTTTGATCTCATTCATGCCCGCCAGCAAAAACTGATAGATGCCCAGGCAGTAGAGTTTGTACGGGTCGAAGGGGGCATGGTTAATGCGCAGAATTTTATGGCTGGGGTAGGGCTCAATCTCGACATCTAAATCGGTATGCAAAAAGCTGGGCACTTCTTGATCGGGGGTGCTGCGGGTCAGGGCGATCGCCTCCTGCAAGACATACCCAGGCACATTAATTACGGCGATTTCGGTTTGAAAGGGCAGCTCTTCAAGCAGATCGCCGTAGGTGAAGGGCGTACCCGCTGCGTAGTCTTGCATGCCGCGGATACAACCGCCCTGAAGCATGACAAGGTCAACGCCCTGCAAACTTTTTTTGATGTACGAACAGAGGATGGAGGCCACTTTTTCGGGCTGAAAGCGGGTGCGTTTTGAGGACATGGCCTCTTGCACCGCAAAGATTTCCACCTCCTTTAGCGATCCCAAAAAATGCTGCGTAATTTCGACAAACATTTGGGCATTGGGGTCGGCATCGAAGTGGCTGGCGGGCAGCAAATGGACAGCGCTGTGCCGTTTCCCTGCCCCATCCCACCAGACATCGACCACCACCACGTTGGCGGCATCGGCCCCCGCTTTGACAATTAGGCTCTGGCCAATTTTCTCAATAAAAATTTCGTGCTCATGGCCACCTAAAATCACCGGAACCTGGCCGCTGAGTTGGCTGTCCGCCTCGATTTTGGCCACCAGATCGCGATCGTCCCCGATGGTTTGATGGGTGAGAGGAATGATCATTTCGGCCTCGCTGGCGCATTTTGACCAGGTTTCTTGCAAAGCCTCAAAGATAGGCTGAATGGTTAAGTTGGTGCCGGCTCTAAAAATATCTTTGTTGTCGGTGCAAAATCCGGCGAAGGCCACTCGGCGATCGCCCACCGCAATCACCTCATACTTTGGCAACCGCTGACCGCTGGCATCGATGATCGGCAAATCCAAAATGTTGCTGTTTAAGCATTTGCCGGTGTAGGTCTTAAAGCGCTCGCACAGCACATCCAAATTGATGTCAAACTCGTGGTTGCCCAAGCAGAGGTAGTCGATATTCACCACCTTCAGCACGTCCAGCATGGCTTTGCCGCCGTCCAGGGAGGTGATCATGCAGGGGGAGAGAAAGTCCCCGCTGAGGGAGGCCACCACCACCGCATCTTCGGCGGTCTGCTTCAGGTTTTGGATCACGGTTTCTACGTAGGGATAGCTCTCGATGTCGTAGACATCGTTGATCGACACCATGCGGAGATAGGTGCCGACGGCCTCTCGGGGCCGGGGCAGGTAGAGGCGTTGGGTCGTTGTGGTCATGGCACCCTCAATGAAATTTTGCTCAAAGCTTTGCTCAAAACTATTTGGCTGACTGGGTTAAATCACCAGCACCAGCTGCAGAAACCGTTCCCAGGTAAAATCTTTGCCGGCCAGGCGCTGGCGCAGAAAGTTAACCTCATCGGGGGTTAGCGGTGGCTCGTCGACGCTGGCAAGCACCACATTCATTTCCTGGGGCGCCAGCACCCCGTCGCCATTGGCGTCGATGGGCAAAAAATAGGTATAGAACTCATCCAGGCGCGAGACTAGCTGGCGGTGGCGCAGCAGGAGTTCGCCAAATTCGGCAAACTCAATTTCGCCGCTGCGATCGGCATCCATACTGGTAAAAGCCAAATCCAACTCGTCGGGCTTGAGCGGGTAGCCGGTGTGCTGAAAGTGCTGGCTGAGTTCAGCCAGGGAAAGTTTGCCGCTGTGATCGCGATCAATCGCATCAAAGACGTAGCGCAGGTCGCCTCGCAGAGCTACCGAAGCCTGCTCAAACAGCACCTGGTGAGACCGTCCCTGTATGGCATCCTGCAACTGCTGACGGAAGGCCGAGATCAGCTGCCTGGCGGTGAGGTAGCGCCAGCGGTGCTCTTCGGGACTGGCGATCGCGTAGGGAGCCACCGGCACCAGCGACGACAGCGATCGCCGCAGCACCAAAAAACAGGCGTAGGTGCCGACATGGAAAGGCACCGCCAAAATTGGCAGGCCCAGCGGCGCCAGCCCTAAGCCCAGCAGCCACCCAGCCAGGGCCGTTATCAAGGCTCCAACACTGGCGATCGCAACGCTGCGCAGATTCGGCGCGTAGAAAATGCCGCCAATGGCGATCGCCGTCAGCGCCGAGTTGTAGCTCCACAGCCCGGCGTACAGCCCATTCAAGTCAGCGCCCAACCATAGCCCGGTCAGTACTCCGATGCCACAGCCCAGCGCCCCAACCAGCGCCCCCATTGGACTGCATAGCGCCAGCGCCAGCCCGATCAACACTGCCGACCAAAAGCCACCGGAAAAGAAAATTTGTCCCAACCCTGTCAGCAGAGCCGACAGCAATCGCACACCATTTATGGTCTCAATCGAGTTGAGAAACGGGGGAGGCGAGCCTAACTGGAAGAAAGGTTGGGGGACATAAAGGGCAATGATTAAAAACAGGTACGTGACGATATGGAAAGGAATGCCCATCGCGGGAATCTTCCACTGAATCGCCATCCACAGGCCAAGTTTCTGCATCAATACCGTGGTGAGGGCGGCCCCTAAGGCGATCGCCCCCAGCCAGAGCCCATTGCCGCTGCCGTTGCCCCAGGTGCCAAAGGTGCCCAGGGCCAGCCCCACCAGGGCACCGTTAAAGCCATAGATACCGTTGCGGGTGCTGGGGCGATCGAGCTTAAGCCCATAGGCGGCCCAGGTGGCGGTCACCACTCCGATTACCAGGCTCAACGCTACCCAGCCGGATTGCAACCCCACAGCCAGCAGAATCAACAGTCCGCTGAGAGGGTTATTGGCAAAGGCAATTTGCCCAACGCCGCGCAGACAGATATTCGTAAAATCTAGCAGGGGCTGACGTTCCAGCGTACGGTTAAGCCCTTGCCACGTCCCCATACTGGGCCAGGGATGGCGCTTGGCTACGGGCTCTGATTGCAATAGCTGGGACAGTAACTCATGGAGCGGCAGCGGGGATGGGGATTTCTTTAAAGAAGAAGCTTCGGCCATGGTAAATGCACCCCTGGGCTAGTTTAGAAGGAGAGCTTGTCAGTTACTTCAATGATTCGGAAATGATTCGGATGATTAACTTAGTTACTTTGCAGAATTTAATCACCAACTATTGCATGACATCACTGAGTCTCTAGGGCCTTTCAAGAAATCTACGGATTTATCTGTTCCTCGACCATCAAAGTCTTGCCAGTTGCCCGTGTCTGAGCGTTGAGTTTTGTGATGTTGCAAGGCAATGCGATCGCACTTACTTGTAGCTAAAAGGTGCCGTTTCAAAATAACTTGAAACGCGCGAAGACAAGTAATTAACAACTTTTGATGTCCCTAAAAATAGAAAGACCTGCTCAAAAGCTATGTTCATCAGCTATTTCATTTCAGGACCGGCAAGGACTATAGGGTACGAGCAAAAGGAACGACCTGCTTCTTAGCTCTTCAGTAATATCACCAGGATTTTTAAACTTCTTGTCATTTTGCGCCAGGAATGCTAAGAATCTTGTAACCCCTGATATACTTCCCATGGAAGGCATCTTTCACACTGGAGTAACTGCCCTTTAGCCCCTGTGGCTACGTAATTTTTATGAAAGCAATTCCTCTGGTGAGGGCTAGTACAGTTTTGCCGGTTATTGGCTTTCTTGACCAAATCGGCTCCCCCACCGATCGCCTTCTAGAGCAAATTAGCCTTAAACCAGCCGTCTTAGACCATCCAGATAATCTCCTGCCGCTTAATCAAGGGTCAGCGCTGCTTGAAAACGCGGCCAATCTAGAAGGGTTGCAAACCCTCGGTTTTTTAATTGGGCGACAGACCCCAACGTTTACCCTGGGCACCATCGGCGCAATTCTCAACAACTGCCTGACCCTGTTTGATCTGCTCATGACCTTGGAGCGGCTCGTCCGTATGGACAACTCGGGTGAGCACGTTAGCCTGCGGTGGGAAAACGACTCAGTCTGGTGGCAGGTTCACTACGATTCCCCGACCCATGGAAGCAATCTGCAAACCCATCTCTATGGTCTAGGTCTTTACCTCAGTGCTTTTCGGGTAGTGCTAGGGCCAACCTGGCGACCCACAGAGATTCACCTAGAGGGGCTGCCCTGCCGATCGCTACTGTCCTTAGATGACTTTGCCGGTACCACTGTTCATAGTATGAGTTCCTGTAGTGCCATCAAAATTCCTCGGGCCGACCTCAGTTTGCCCTACAACCCCCTGGCCACAGACGATGACTTCAGCCTGCACCCAGCCTACGAAGGGTTTCAGCAATCTGCCCCTGCCAAAGCTTTCTTCGACTCGTTGCAGCAGCTTGTTCAGGCGCTGTTGCCCTACGGCTGCCCCAACATTGCCCTGGTGGCAGTGGCCTCGGGGCTGAGCGTGCGCAGTTTGCAGCGGCACCTGGCCGAGGCGGGGCTGACCTACTCAAAGCTGATCGATCAGGTGCGGTTTAAACGAGCGGTGGCCCTACTGCAACAGCCCGATGTCAAGCTGCTTGAGATTGCCCTTGAGCTGGGCTACACCGACCCAGCCAACTTTGCTCGCGCCTTTAAGCGCTGGGCCGGGGTCTCGCCACGCGAGTACCGACTCCTGCACCGCTAAAGCGACATGAGGTAAGGTTACCTAAAGGTTTCTGGGTGCGATCGCAACCAAGGGCGAAGCGGCAAATGCCTTGAAACGTAAGCTTTTCAGGGGATGGACGTAACTGGACTCGAACCAGTGACCCCCACGAAGTTCCCCTTATTCACCATGCCTTACTGGATGGATGAGGCATAAGAACGGCAGCTACAGTTGCTTAACTAACACAGCAAAGTCCTGGCAAACGTCCATCAGCCCCTGGTGCCAGAGGGGCATCTCTATTCAGAACTGGTGCACGGTTAGCTGACTCAGGCATTAAGTGAGCTATGCGAGCTTTAAGTGATTCCCTCTCCACGATTGACGCGATCGCTGCTCCACCTACAGTGACAGGGATGGAGTAGTGATTGTCCTCCCCTGCTGACCTACTCAGCAGGGGGCAGCACAAAGTTGGGGAACAGCTCGGCGGTGCAGCTGGTATCGGGAGTGCGATCGGGGGCATTCACAAAGGCCACGCCGATATCTTTGGCGCACTGGGAGGCGACGATCGCCCCGTGGCCCGTGCTCGAAAGCTCCACAAAGGTGCCGTCGCGCAAGCCTTCCATTACCCTGATGCCCATTTCGGTGTTGGTTTGCACGTCGTAGCGGCCCTGCAGCACCAGGGTAGGAATGCTGCTGTTGACAGGGGCATGTTCCCTCGCCGGGGCAGGCTCTACGGGCCAAAAGGAGCAGAGGTCGTAGGCCTGTTTGGCGGCCCCCACCCGCCCCGTGCCTAGCTGGGGCATCAGCATAGCCTCGTAGTTGGCCTGGGTTTGGGCTGGGTTGCTAAAGGGCACCAGTTCGCGACAGTCTAAACTGCGAAACATGCCCGCTGTGATCGCATCGATTGGGGAGAAGGAATCGGTGAGGGCCGATACCACCTCGTACACGTGGCGCACCTCGACGTCAGACATGGCGTTGACGGCCTCGGTTAGGGTAGCGGCGGTGTTGCCCTCAAATTCTTCGGCCACAAAGGCCAGCAGGGTCTCGCGATCGCGGGGCGTTTCGGTATAGCCCACCCCAAAGAGATTGATCAACAGCAGAACCGCCTCCGAGTCGGGGCGGGTGTCGGCAATGGCCTGGATCTGCTGCACCCAGCGGCTGGCGGGGCGGCTGGTTTCGGCGGCGGTGGCCCTAGCCCGGAGCACCTCCTCCGCCTTGGCCTCAAAATCTCGCGCTTGCAGGCGATAGGCCTCTGGCGACGATTCAAAGGTTGGTGGGCTGGCCTCACTGCCGAACATTGCCCCGGTGATCACTCCGGCAAAGGTGGTGGTGATGCCCTGCTCCAGCTCTTGGACAATCAGCGGCAGGTAGGGGGCAATCTGCCCAGGTTTATGGTTCATCAGCTCGATCAGCGTGGCAAACTCGTCGGCGGTGACCTGCTCGATGGGGGTGGTGCGTTCTAGGGGAGTGATCGGCTCGGCCAGGGGCAGGGGCGCTTGATCGAGGTGGTTGAGCAGGGCTTGGGTACGTTCCGTCAGGTTGGGGTAGGCGGCGGCGCAGGCGGTGTCGGCTTCGCAGTCTTCTACCAGATTGAGGAAGCTGATCTCCAGGTCGCGGACAATTAATTCATACTTGTTGGCTTGCAGGGGCACAGTGGAATCGAGCACCACACTGCGCACCCGATCGGGGTGGTTGGCCATAATCCGCTGGGCCAGGTAGGTGCCGTAGGAAATGCCGTAGAGGTTGATCTGGTCGTAGCCCAGGGCGGCGGTCAGGTTCACCACATCCTGGGCGCTGTTGGGGGTGTTGTAGTTGCTGAGGTCGTTGCCGTGGTTTTCTAAAATGCGGGCACAGAGATCGAAGGCGGTATAGAGATTGAGTATGTTATCAGTGGCGTTGGGAAAGCGGGCGCGCATCTGCTCGAGCAGCGGATCGAGAATGCCCGCGTACTGGCTATCGGGATCTAGCAGAACCTTGGTGGTCACCAGCACCACCGGGGCACAGCCCAGCCGATTGGAAAATTGCGTACCCCGCTGGTCGAGCACGATAATGTCGCGGGTTTGGCGCAGAGATTCGTAGATTTTCGCTCGCGTTCCTAACGCGCTCGACTCTAAGGTGCTGCCCCCCGGCCCGCCGCGCAGATCCATCACCGGGTCGGGGGGCCTGTCTCTTATACACATCT
>PYER01000299.1 GCA_003017855.1 filamentous cyanobacterium CCT1 | reverse complement strand
GATTTAGGCAGCAGACCGATAAATTGGCTCCCTAGCTCCCCTGCTCCTCCGCTCTCTAGCTCCCCCGCTCCCTAACTCCCCCGCTTCCCACAACTGCCGCGATGACGGTGAATGCTAACCCGATTGCCAGGGCCGTTGGCTGCAATCAGCAACTCCTGCTGCTTGACTTGTTCAATGTCGATCGTCCGAATAGGGGTACTGGGGTAGTGGGCGATCGTAATGCTGTCAGCTAAGGTTTTTTCGCCACGCTCACTGGTGGTGATGGGCCACAGCAGGAGTTGACCGCTGTTGTCGGCGGTGGCCAGGTAGCAGCCGTCATTAGATAAAGCGATCGCACGAATGCCCTGTCCGTCGGCATGAATAAATGTTGGTGGGGGAGGAGCCTGCTCCTGCTGGCAGGGAATGGGCTGAAAGGCGTTGGGTTGGGAGGAGGACGGGGCGTTGGGCTGCTGGTTAAGACAACTGGAGAGGATCTCTTGGGGCCACAGGCTGATGTAGCCTCGATTGTCAGCAACCGCCAGCAGGCTGCTGTCTTTGGTGGTGGCCAGGCTGGTGATGTAGTTGGCTTGACTCTGCACGTCTGCTGTTGTGCCAAAGGGAGCGTACTTGAGTTGGTAGGCTTGGCCATTGTCCAAGTTCCACAGCAGCAGGGTGTTGTATTGGCCACCGACTGCAACGACTGATCGCTGATCGATTTGCAGTACAGCTAGAGCGGCGATCGCAACGCCAGTAGCCAGCTGACGCTCTAGGTTAAACTCAGCACTTTGCAGATTCCACTCGCGCACCTGGCCGCTGCCGTGGCCGCTGAAGAGGGAGTGGGCATCGGGGGTAAAGGCAAGGTCAAAGATGCGATCGCTGCCCTCAAAAATCTCGTGTATGAGCTGCGGCGGCGACACATTCCATAACTCAATGTCGCCACTTTCTAGGCCAACGGCAATCTGGCTATCGCGAAAGGGGCTGGCCTCAATCACCTGGATGGACTTATTGGTCTCAGCAATCAGCTCTCGATGTAAAAGCCGCGATCGCAACGCTTGCCAGGGGGCCTCAACCACATTCCATCGGCGCAGGGTCTGGTCACTAGATCCGCTGACCACTGTGGTTGTATTGCCGATCAGCTGCACCGAATTCACCGGAGCCAAATGGTGAGTACCAGGCATCAGCCACCAGGCTGCCGCTATCCCCAGCAGGCTCGCCAATGCTCCAGCGATCTGAAGCCATCCAGGCAGAATAGGCTTGACCTCTACTGTCAAGGTTTGCTGCTGGGGCACGGGCTGAATGGGCGCACTTGTTATTCCTGCTTTGGCGACCGACAACGTTGTCAGAGCGCTATAGACGTAATGGTGGGGCCAGCCTAACCATGGTCGAGAGTGTTGAATCGAGAGGGAGAGTTGTTCGTGACAACCGGGCAAGAGTTGATGAATAGTCTTGTGGTCTGCCCAGTTAGTTTTGGTTTTTGCCTGAGTTGGAGCTGCGATCGCTTGGCTGTCTCGCTTAATCGCCTCAACAGGAGTATTTTCCCTAAAGGCATAGCTATCTGCGTCAACATCAGCCCTCTCGGCTAGGTGTTGCGGTTTATCTATATCTGTATCGTTCTCCGTGGGCATTTTATCAAGCTTATCCCCACGGTTTTCAGGCTTGGCTTTGGTGGTAATAGGGATAGGAAAATCGTCTGATTTTGCTAAAGTATTAGGCTCAGTTTGAGCAGCGGCCTTAGCCTGAATCGTTACATCTACTTGTTGGGCCAGATTACTGTTGTTCGTAATGTCAAATTTAAACTCAGCTTTCCCAACCCGATCTCTCCAACCCACTCCGGCAATATTCTGGTGAGTTTTTTCGCAAACAACCTCTACGCTGCCGTAGGGTAACACCTCAACCACATGGTTTTGGCGCGCAGCCTCTAAGGCCCGATCGCCGAAAACAGCTCTGAGGTTAAACCAATAGGGCTGACTTAAGGGCAAATTAGGTTTTGACGTCGGTGGGCAGCAGCAAAATTCCACGATCCTGGAACTGCCAGGGGGTACAAGCACCTGTTTTTCTAGACCGCTTTCAAACCACTCTGGTTGAATGTAGGCTAGGCTTGTTGCTGATGTCGCATCAGGCTTTTTTTTGGCTGCATCGCTCAGGCTCAAGTCAGTAGCAGGCTCTGGTACTAGATTTCGATCAGCCTCTGCTGCGGTCTCGCCAATCAAACTCAAGCCGATATCAACGGGCTCTGGCATTAGATTTAAGACAATTACCGGAATCTTTAGGCGATCGCCTGGATAAACCTTCAAATCTTCAAAAGGAAACTCAACTCTAATAGGGCTTTTAGGTCGACAAAGTTTTAGCTGTATAAAATTTGTCGCCTCTAAGTCCTTATATTCCACTGAAAAAACACGTACCTGTAGGGGCAAAATTTGCCCAAAGGCTGGAATAGGCGCTTTATCGATGACGACATTGAACGTTGTCTCGGCCCCGGGAGGTTTCTTAGCGCAAACCTCAGGTTCTACTCGATACCACTTGTTGGGTAGGTTTTTGCCCCCACTAGCTCCCTCTAGACTCAGATCAACCTGAAAACTAGCAAACCGCTGGCTGCAGTTTTTTACAACCAGCTCAAAGCTTGAGTGAACCTTTTTCTGTTCTAAATCTCCATTATTATGGGACTCATTTCCTACTTCTAAGTGAGTCGGCGCTTCAATCTTGATCAGGCCAGCCATGGGCTCTTCTCCCGTTTTCAAACGTCTGAGCTGTGAGAGGAAATAAGTTAATTTTGTTTAACGTCGGTTAAATCTTTGCCGAGATATGTAATTTGTCGTTGACGCCATACTAGCTGCAACAGGTTAATGCCCAATTCCTGGGCAGCGCGGATATCTTCCCGCTTCATTTCGCTTGCCCCCCTCCACGTAGCAGACAGAGCACCTGAAATCCAAATAAATTGCTCTCCGTTAGAGACTTTTAACAGTTCCTCAGAGGCAATGGGGGGCGCACCAAAGATAAAGGGCTCGCGCAGAATCGGGTGTTCCTCGGCTTTTAGCTTTGACCAAGTCATCAGTTTTGATCCACAAAATAGTTCGGTTAAGATGACACCTTGTACAGAGTTTGTTACTGTTTCCAAAGCCGTATCCAACAATACTCTCCCCCCTGCATCTATGTAATTCCCTAGACGCCGACCTATTTCCATTAACCTGAACCGAACCTTTTCATCTTGATTATTCTCTAAGCCTGACAAAGGAAGCAAAACTTTCTTCTGGTCGGAGTTCAGAAAGTAGACAAAATCTAGACACAGCAGATCGTAAGCCGAGGCCTTTGAATCTTGAATTTTATCCTCTGTCACTGATTCAACGTGACAACGCATCTCTGGATATAAGGATGACAAGCAGGCACTTAGGGCTTTCAAGTTTTGATATAGTGGTAAGTCACTTGAATTGTCTGAATGGCCCTGATTCACCAAAACACCAATCTTAATCACCTTGTTTGGCGCTAGACGGACCGGCCTGCGATGGCTTAAGTCAAGCTCATTAAATTGAGGAAAGAGAGTATTTTTAGGTAGAGAAATTCCGAGGTTCTCCTGTTTCCCAGAACTGCCTTCAAGCAAATTATCTTCGACTCGCTTGATTTTTATACGGCATATTTCTACCTGATGTTCATCAGGTGGGCTAGTTAACTGATCGACGCGAAATTGTTCTTGTAAAGTATCTTTTACCTTTTCTTGCTCAGATGTAGGTCGCTCAGATGTAGGCTCCACAAAGCTGAGCACAATATATACGGTAGCTGAGCCATACTCCGGTGGACTGACTTCAACTGGAAAGGTTCGCTTTTCTCGATCTGGACCGATATCAAGAATGATTGGATTTCCCTGATTGTCAATAGCAATTCCCGGCTGAATCTCGATCCAGCAGCGAGACTGGCGATATTCAGACTCAGCCAGCTCGGGGGGCTCGATGAGATGAATGCCCAGCCCGCAAACTATTCCTGATTCAAAAAGAGCTTGGAAATGTATATTTTGTCGGTGCCTATGATAATTGTGCGCGATCGCCCATCGACTAGCATTGATAGACAGACCATCGTACACATTTAACCGCTGGAGTGAGCTAATTGGAGATCGGCTAGACAGTCTAATATCAACCATACAAGCGAAACAACTTCATTGAGTTGAATTCAATTTACTTTGAACAGAAAAAGCTTAAATCTCTACTAGCGTTTGCGCCAAAGAAGTATTAACTTCTATAGCGATCCTGCGTGAATTGTGAAAATCCGTAGGGCAGGCATACTGCCTGCACAGGCAAGATGCCGGTTCTACATCCATGAATCAACTTGGATTACTATATTTGGCTTGATTCACTTTATTGATTTATACCACTCTTATTGATAGGGCAAAGTCAGGCTAAGGTCGTGCTAGAGTCAGTTGGCCAATAAACCTTATGGAAGCTTAAGTCTGTAGAATCAATAGTAGGTGAAGGGTGGAGAGCCTAGGGTATTGGATGAAAATGATCCTCGCGGAGTTGCGAACCAGGCCTTGGTTCCAAAGTCTATCTATGCTTGTTTGGCAATCATTAGTTCACAATCATTGCATCACTCAATCCAATATCATCAGCTCCAAGTGGTTCTTGTCTGTTCTCTAGATCTGCAACTTTATTTGGTCAAATTCTGCCGAAGAACCCTGTGGTTCGTTGGTTACTCTGAGACATTAACCCAACAACGCAATCGATCATGAAGAAAAACGCCGCTAATCCCCGATTTCTAAACCTTGCCTCTGATCCTTGCCCCACTTTTGAGAACCTCGAATCCGTTGAATTCTCGCTATCTGAACCATCTGTGTGGCCTCTCCGCGAAGCCCTCGATAGGGGCGCAGCAATCTGATATACCTGATCCTAGATTGAGGTATCAGCCCCTACTCAGCTTCAATACAAAATGTCACGAATGATTTGGGATATTTTCAGCACAAAGGCTCAGAGACACGAAAAAGAACGATTTTTCACGTTCCCGTCCATGGCCCTTCATCGCAGAGATGAACATACCCAGGCTCAGTTCCGAGGAGGATGCCAGCCCACTGAAACCCAGCGTTTTCTGGCCGCCAGGATGGCTGCGTTCTTCATTCGCAGCGCCAAGACGGTAGCCCGTCCTATAGCAGTAACACCTTCAACTCTGGTGCCATCGTCGCTCCAGGCAAAATGCTGATGCCAGTCTTGAAGCCTTGGATTAAAAAGGGGTTCAGTTTGTTGGGTCAGTAAATCTTGGCCTGTTGTCGAATCGCCCTTGAACTCATTGCAGGATCGGCAGGCTAAGCAGACATTTTCAAAGCAGGTTTCGCCACCTTTGGAACGAGGGTGGATGTGGTCACAGGCCATCCGAATGCCACTCAGGGCCTCGCTGGTTTTGCAGTCGCAGCAACGATCGCGATCGCACGCTCGAACCCGATTGCGCAGATCCACAGGAATATAGCGGGCCATCAAGCTTCTGGCAAAATCGAATGGCCGCGCCAGCGCAGCAAAACGGCGGCTTGAGCCTTACAAAGCATAAATCGCTCTGCCTCTTTTCTCAGGGTAGTTAGCTCGTTTTGCTCCGCTGCTGTCAAACTGTCATTCTGATTGCGGTCCAGCAGTTCGTCGTACCGCTCGAGTTTGGCTTCAGAGCGTTGGCTGCGGGCAACTCTCCATAGAGCATCGTCATCAAGTCGGTCCAGGGCAGCTAATGCCGATTGAAACTCCGGTGGCACATCATCCCAGGAGGGTGGGCTACCGATTTGCAATGCCCTGAGGATAATTTCATTGAGAGGGCGCTGTGTTGCTTCGGCGGTATTCACCAGGCGCTGGTGAAGGTGCTCTGGGATATCAAGGGTGACGGTAGCTGACATCGGTGTGCTGAACGATGAGAGGCTTAAGCCCGGCTCCAAACAGGTGAATCTCGATTGTAACCAGAGCTGACCACGGAGGTACATCAGGTGAGATCAGGGGGCCTCAGGTTAGTGAAATTAGTAGCCCCGTAGTGCTTGTCAATCATCTTAGCGCTGGTGCCTGTCCAACGACCGATGGCCGTGCTGTTGATGTGGGCTTCTACACAAAGGCTGATGAAAGTGTGGCGGCACTGGTAGCTCTTCCGGTAGGGAACGTTGCAGGCTTTGAGGACGGCTTGCCAGGCGCGGGTAGAAAAGTTGTGCTGGTCGATGAACTTCCCCTTTGGACTAGGGAATAAAAAGGCATTGCTATCGCTCTTCTCCAGCTTGATGGCATCGAGAATAGCCTTGACCTCTGGCGTGATAGGAAAATCCCGCTTCCGCTGAGTCTTTAGTCCCTCCTTCAGAGTCAAGCCATCTTCGGAAACCACCACCGACTGCCTAAACTTGATAACCGATGGGGTAATGTGCTTCCACTGGAGAGCGATGACTTCGGAAGGACGGGCTCCGGTGGCAAAGAGGAAGCGCACGTAGGAGGTGTAGTGGCTGTAGTAGCGATTCCCCTCAAACCCCGCAATAATCCTGTCTCGCTCCTCTTTGGTAAAAGGATTCACGTCTTCATCTTCAGATAGCCCCTTGGGAGCTTTGATTTTCATGGTCAGAAAGGGATTGCCCTCGATCAATCCTTCCTCCTCCGCCCAGCTACAACAGGCTTTGAGCTGGGTCAGGCAGCGCTTAGCCGCATCCGGAGTCAACTTCGCCAGCAGATGGTCACGAATCAGAATAGCCTCGTCTAGAGATTTGCTGGGGAACCGGCTGATGTGATTTTTCTGTTTGGTGAAGTCCTTGGCGTAGGTGCTAGGGCTGATCTGGGGTTTCTTAAACTGGGCGTACTTCTCCCAGATCTCGTCCAGCCCGATTTGGGGGGCTGCGGGCGGATTGGGGGAAATGGGGGAAACGGTGGTGAGCGATCCAACGGTCTGGTACTTCTGCAGGCTGAGATCCACCTCTCCGTAATCGATATCTCGCTGAATCGCCCTGACGGTGTCGCCTACCCGCTGGCGGTTTAGGGGGGTGTCGTCAAAGCCCGTAGAGATGTAGAACCGCTTGCGCTGCACCTCCCCATCCACTTTGATGGGGTAAGAAAAGACGATTTGCAGCCGTCCTTTGGTGTTTTTGAACTGAACTGAGCCTTTTTTGCCTTTGCCTCTTGGGGTAACCGAGTACATGGCAGCACCGGGGAATAAAGAGCATTCGTACTACTCTTCTCTTCGGGTACCGTGGCGATCGTCCGGAGATTCCCCCC
>PYER01000298.1 GCA_003017855.1 filamentous cyanobacterium CCT1 | reverse complement strand
TCGTGAAACTCCCGAAGGGAGAAAGCCCGTTCCCTAGCCCCTTTGGGGCGGCAAAGCCTACGACTCCGCTCAGGGAAAGGCTGTGAGCCTTTTCATCGTTTGGAGTGACGCGCCAGCGTCATGGGACGTTGCCCTGAAAATCCCATAGGCGCACGGTACAGTCACTATTGCCACTGACAATAGTTTGACTGTCAGGGCTAAACGCAACTGACCGAACGACTACAGTGTGGTTTAGAAAGATTTGACCAATAGAGTTACCTTGACGATCCCAGATCATCAGGGTACCGTCGAAATCTCCACTGATAATGATTTTATTATTAGGGCTGAAGGCTACTGACAAGACAGGAGCTTTATGACCATAGAAAGGCTGACCAATAGAATTGCCTCTAAAATCCCAAAGGCGAAGGGAGAAGTCAACCGATGAACTGACAATGGTTTGGCCATCAGGGCTGCAAGCAATTGAGCTTATGGGAGCTGTATGGCCAGAGAAAGGTCTGTCGAGGGAGGTGCCCTGGGAGTCCCAGAGACGCAGAGTGCGGTCGTCACTGCTGCTCACAATGGTATGTCCATTAGGGCTGAAAGCAACTGAAGTAATAGTGGATCGATGGCCTAGTAAAGGTTGATCAATAAGATTGCCATTTCGATCCCAGAGTCGTAGGGTGCTGTCACTACTACCACTGAGAATGGTTTGACCATCAGGGCTAAAGGCAACTGACGAGACTCCGTCCTGATGGGTCAAAAATGGTTCTCCAATAGGGTTGCCTTTCGTATTCCACAACCGTAAGGCACCATCATCACCACCACTGAGAATGATTTGACCATCAGGGCTAAAAGTAACGGCTTTAACTGCGCCTACATGCCCTAAGAATGGTTGGCCAATAGGGTCACCTTGGAGGTTCCAAAGACGTACAGTGCAGTCGTCGCTACCGCTGATAATGGTTTGGCCATTAGGACTAAAAGCAATCGACCAAACGGTTCCAGTATGACCCTGGAAAGGTTGACTGATAGGGTCACCTTGGAGGTTCCAAAGACGTACAGTGCAGTCGTCGCTACCGCTAAGAATAGTTTGGCCATCAGGATTAAAAGCAACCGACAAAACGGCACCTGTATGACCTCGGAATGGTTGACCAATGGGGTTACCTTGATGATCCCAAAGACGCAGAGTACAGTCAGTACTACCGCTGAGAATGTATTGACCATTGGGGCTGAAGGCAACTGACCAAACAGCTCTTTCATGGTTTAAGAATGATTGACCAATGTAGCCATCTTTACAGTCCCAAAAATTTAGGAATTCACCACTACCACTTACGATAGTTTGGCCATCGGGACTAAAAGCTACCGACTTCACAACACCGCCACCCTGCCTTTCGAGAAGCTGATATTCCCGGACATGCCCAGTAATGGTACGTAAGCTTCCTTGTACAGGTGTAGTAATACGTCCATTGAGTTTTTTGTCACTGAAGCCCACGCTTTGAATGGCTATAGCGGCTGCTTCCAAGGGGCGAGCATAGACAAGGGGCGTCATCTTTAATGCCTGCTCTCGCAGTTCTGACTCGGTTAGCGCTTGCTCTAAAAAGGTAACCTGCTCTTTTTCTTGCTCGTCACTCTGATGATAAAACTGCTGGGTGCTAGAAGGCATTGCCGTTTGTAGTGTTGTCCACAGGTCACGCACCTCCGCCAAAAAGCCCCCTTGCAGTAGGTAGCGCTCATCTCGCCCCTTGCTATTCCATTCTTTCTCAGCATCCCGCACCCGCTGCACCAGGCGGCGGCGATCGCGATCTTCTTTCCGCCACTCGGCAAACCGCTGCCACCCCGCCATCAACGCCTCGTGGGCCAGGTCAATTTCATCTTCTCGGGTGGTAACGAGCAGCCGCCCACACACTAGGGCTTCGATTACCTCGTTAATCACCTCCCTCTCCCTGGGGCTTTTGCCCATATCGAGTAGGGTAAGGCGAGGCTGTCGCTGTCGCGTATCCTTGACCTCTGGCCCAATACGCACCAGCTCCAGGCAAATGCGTTTGACACACTGGCGTTCCTCATCGCTACCTAGGTCATTGTTATATACATCCTCCGCCCGCTTGTTTAGTGCTCCGGTTAAGCGTTGCATATCTGTATAGGCGGTCAAAGGCAGCTCTTTTTGCTGCTGGTCGCGCTTTTCCCATAGCTCCGTCAGCGCAAATTCCAGCAGGGGCAGACAGTTTTTCTCTGCCTGCACATCATCCAAAATTAAATCTAGCAATCCCGGCCCAAAGGTATACTCCATATCTTTGGTAGGTTGCTCGATCGCCTGCACCAAATCTTCCCCCTGTAACCGCCCCAGCCATACCGCCTGGTGCTGAATCGTCTGCACCAAGTCACCGTAGTCGAGCCACTGCTCCACAAAGTCACCCCGCATGGTGGTCACGATCGCCAGCGGTGAATTTTTCAGCGTTTGCACTGCTGTAATGCAGTTGATGAACTGGGCGCGATCGTCCTCTATAGGGCAAACGGTAAACACCTCTTCAAACTGGTCAATCACCAGCAGCACTTTTTGCGCCCCGGTCTTTAGGGCGGCAGGCAGCATCTCTAGCACTGGTAGCAACCCGTCTTCATTTAGCAGCTGCGTCACCCGATTTTTGTCTGCCGATCGCGCAAATAGACTGCGCATGGCCTTGCGCAATTCTGCCATCGGTTCTGCGTCGGGCTTGAACGGTTCTAGCACCAGCCATTCTGGCCCTAGGTTGGGCATCAGCCCTGCCCGTACCACCGACGACTTGCCGCTGCCCGATACACCAATCACCGGCACAAAGTTGAACTCGGTCAGCTTTTGCAGCAGCAGCTCAACTGTGGCCTGACGACCGTAGAAAAACTGCCGCGTTGCTGGGGTAAACGCCTCTAGCCCCTGGTAGGGGCAAACACCTTCGGTATCCTCTCGAGAGGGGTGCAGCGCCCCAAATGCGGCATCAAACGCAGGGAGTTTACTTGGTGCAACGTCTGCGATCGAGCTGCGCAGTAGCTTCACCACCTCTGCGATTCCCGGCCCCAAAATTCCTTCAGCCCAGGCCAAAAGTTCCGCAGCCCGCGTTCCGATGGACGTAGGGGCCGTTGAGAGCGTTCCGGCTGGAGGCTTTAGGCCAAAAACCAAGACCTCAAACTGCGTCGGAGGTAAGGCTGCGATCCATTGGATGAGCTGGCGGCGCTGGTCGGTAGAAAAAGCCATGCACTGGGTAAAAGGGCCGACTATGCCAATTTTAGCTATGGACTTGCGATCGGGTTGTGATTAAGCCCTGGTGTCGAACCAGATACAAATAAACAGAAATTTCGCTGACCTGTCGATCTGGGGTCGCTTGGTTCGACTAATGCACATAGAGAGGGTTGAGGGTTGATGCCTGACCCGCTGACCAACCATCCATGAGGATTTGTAACCATGATCATGACCTCGGCTCAAACGAGAGCAGAAGCTCAAATTCGTCAGCTAATTGACGATCACACCCGTGCTATCTGCGCCAAAAACCTTGACCAAATCGTGGCCCATTACGCGCCTAATGTCGTCGTTTTCGATATGAAGCCACCGCTGGCGCTGCGGGGTTTAGAAGACTGCCGCCGCATGTGGGAAACTAGCCTGCCCTACATGCCGACTATCTCTGGCATGGAACAACAGGCGGTGAATATTATCGTTGACAGCGATTTGGCCCTCGTTCACTGGGTTTCTCGTTTCGTAGGGCTTGAGCCTGAGCATCCGGCGGCGCAGATGTGGCTGCGAATTACCGCTGGCTGTCAGCGGCACGAGGGCGTATGGCAGATTGTCCATGAGCATGTCTCAGTACCCTTTGATCCCAACGGCGGTGCGGGCTGTTCCCAGGCCTGAGGTTGGCCCTGCCGGGGCTGGCAATCCTTTGTAGGTTTTGCTGGCCCAATTCAATTGCTCACTTCCATGCAAGAAAACAAGCGCTCAACAGGAGAATTCACCATGAGAGTTATGGTTCTAGTCAAAGCTAGTGCTGATTCGGAAGCGGGGGTTATGCCCAGCGAGGCGATGCTGACCGAAATGGGACAGTTCAACGAAGAGCTGTTCAAGGCTGGCGTTATGGTAGCTGGCGAGGGGCTGCACCCCAGCTCGAAGGGGGTGCGGGTCAAGTGTTCTGGCCAGGAGCGCACCATCACCGATGGGCCATTTACAGAAACCAAGGAGCTGATCGCGGGTTTTTGGATCTGGCAGGTGCCGTCGATGGAAGACGCCGTTAATTGGGTAAAACGCAGCCCTTTTCAAGACGACGAGATTGAGATTCGACCGATCTTTGAAGCGGATGACTTCGGCGAAGCGCTGACCCCAGAACTGCGGGAACAGGAAGACCGCATGCGGGTCGCATTAGAGAACGGTTAGTGATGCCAAATTTGGTTCATAAAACCCTGGCTTGACATCGATAACGGGTTAGGGGCAAACGGCCGTTTGCCCCTGCGAGAGGCGTTGAACGCTTGATTCATGCCTGTGTTCAGGAACACCCACTTATTACTTAGCTGAGTAGCCCTGAATGTTTTCTGGGCGAAACTGGCGCAGGATGGGGGTGGCCTGGCGCACCAGGGCTTCGGAACCGCGCACCACGACTAAGTACTTGCCGTCGTTGAGGCGATTGCGGTACGACAGAGCATCGCCGCCGCCAACCGCAATGCCAACCCCGCCGCCAATAAAAAATGCGCCCATCGCTGCCGAGCCCGCCCCCAGCAGCCCGCCGATGATTTGATTGCCGAGTCGCCCCGCAAACTCGAAGGTGTCTAGCCCGGTAATATTGTTGAACACAAACCCAGCCACGAAGCCAAAGGGCACCAGCCACAGCAGCATCAGGCGGATTTGTTTCCAGGCCTGGTCAGCGGGGTCAATGAGGCCGTACTCGTCGGCGCTTTTGAAGCCTTTGCCCAGAATGTCGATGTTCTCCTGGGGCAGGCTGGCCTGCTCCAGGGCGGTGTAGGCTTCTTCGGCTTTGATGCGGTTGTCTAGAACGGCGACCAGGTAATTCATTGCAAATGACGAAGGGGCAAAACAAACGGTGGGCGTAAACCTACTTGATATTATGCCTTGCGGTCGTTCATCCCTAAGGCGGGTCTTTGCCTCTTGCCTCAAACATCCACTTTTAGCCTACGCTCTGCTCAGGGGCAAACATTTGCTGGTCGAGCCGAGTCTGGGCGACGACCCGGCCCGCTTTGATCACTGTGCGCTGGGCCGGGGCTGCCCCCACCGCTTCCGAGACCGAGCCGACCTTGAGCAAAACCAGATCGGCCCGGTGACCCACCTCCAGACCGTGATCGACGATACCGATCGCGCAGGCGGCCTGAGTAGTGGCCATCGCTAGACAGCGCTGGTGGGCAGCAGCAGTCCCCAACTGCAGCACCTGAGCCAGCAGGGTACAGATTTTGAGCAGATCGCCGTCGCCAAAGGGGGTAAACAAATTGAGAATATTGTTGGTGGCCACGCCCACGTTGACCCCCTGCTCGGCCAGTCGGTGAATGGGGGCAACGCCCCGCCGCTGGTTGTGGGTATCCTGGCGGGCCATCATGTAGAGGTCGGAAGCGGGCAAAGCCAAAATTGAAATTTGGGCATCGCGCAGGGCGGCGGCTAAGTCTACTAACTCCGCCGGGGACAGCCCGGCCAGCTTGGTCATGTGCCCCAGGCAGACTCGCCCCTGCCAGCCTCGGCGCTGGGTTTCAGCGATTACAAAGGGCAGCAGCAGCGGTTCGTCATCGTCTAAAAAGTCGAGGTGAAAGTCGACATCGCAGTCGTACTCCTGGGCGATATCAAAGATGTGCTGCACGTTGGCTTTGGGGTCGGCATCGACGTAGGGGGCTGAGCCTATCACATCGCCGCCCAGGGCCATAGCCTGGTGCAGCAGCGGCAGGGTGTCGGGCTGCTGGGTAATGCCCTCCTGAGCGAAGACCGCCAGCTGTAGGGTAAGGCCCCAGCGGTATTCCTCACACAGGGGGAGCAGGGCTTCTAGCGATCGCAGCCCCGCAGTGGGGTCAACTTCCACATGGCTTCGCATGGCGGTGATGCCAAAGCCGATCGCCCTCTCCAGCACCTGGCGGGCGCGCGCCTGAATATCCGCCACCGTAAAGCCCTGCTTGAGCCTGAGGGTTTCGGCCATAGCCTCGGCGAAGGTGCCCAACTGGGCTGGGTGGCGATCGAGCAGCAGAGCCTTGTCGAGGTGAATGTGGCCATCCACCAGGCCGGGGATGAGGAGGCAGGCGTTGGCATCCAGGGTCGCAGCAGACTCTTGGGGGGCGATCGCTGCTGGGTTTGCTAACGAATCAGCAGGGGCGATCGCGGCAATTTTTCCCTGGCTCAGGGCCACAGTCCACAGCCCGTCGCGATCGGGCAGGCGAGCGTTGACAATCTGCAGGTCGGGCGGCATAGGGATGGCAGGGCTGAACGTTTCAGCAGAATAACCCGAGATTGATGCTGAAACTGCCAAGCCTGGAGCTTTTCGCCGTCTAAAGCACCTCTAGGTCTGCCCCCCAGGGCACACCGTAGACCACTGATCTAAGTTGGCTCTGGCCTCAATAAAGCCCGTCAGTTCGCCCCGGTAGGCGATCAGTCGAGCGCGATCGGGGGATGTTGGCGGAATCAGAACGACCAGGCGATCGACTGAAGCGGCAGCACAGGCCCAGTCGCTCG
The DNA here is from genome assembly GCA_003017855.1 of filamentous cyanobacterium CCT1. Taxonomy (GTDB): domain Bacteria; phylum Cyanobacteriota; class Cyanobacteriia; order Phormidesmidales; family Phormidesmidaceae; genus Nodosilinea. The sequence goes on along the minus strand of PYER01000298.1, from coordinate 555 downwards.
CGGCTACCGCCTCGGCCAGAGTTTCCTGACGCTGCTCAATTTCGGCTAGCTTGGCGGCCTCGGCCCGCTCGCGGGCGATGTAGGCGGTCATATTGCGAATGGCAGCGGTGGCGTAGCGATCGCCCGGTCGAAACCCCAAGGCGCGGCGAAAGTTGATTAGCGCGGTGTGGTAGTCTTCGCGCTCGGCGGCAGAGTAGCCCGCCAGCATGGCGTAGCGATAAGACTCGGCTCGAGACTGACGCGACTGTTTCAGGCGCGATGGCTCCACGGGGTCGGCCATAGAAGCCGCTGCAACAGCCAACTCTGCCCCAGAGGGCAGCGGAGCCTTTGCCAGAGCCTGCCCCCATCCCCCACCAGCCAGAGCCAACCCCAAAGTGAAGCCCACCGCCATCTTGCCCACAGTCCCCATCGCTGCCATTTTTTGCTGCCCACGCTACACGACTGTTTAGGGTAGCGAATTTTTAGGCAACCGCAGCGCCAATCTGGGCCAGATCTAGGTCGAACGAGTCAGAACCCGATGCGCCAGCGACCCCACTACCATGGCCACCACAAACA
>PYER01000297.1 GCA_003017855.1 filamentous cyanobacterium CCT1 | reverse complement strand
AGGTGGTAGTGCTTTGCAATTTCACGTCACTACCACTTTCCTAGCTTTGGCTCACCCTATTTGAACAAACTCCAGACCGATCGCCCCAGCAAGTCTTCTAGTTCTTGCTTGAAACCGATGTGATCGAGTAAGCTCCGGCCCGGCTCCAGATCGATCAAAAAATCGACATCGCTATCGGCCTGTGCTTCTCCACGAGCCACCGAGCCAAAGACCCGTACATTAGACGCGCCATACTTTTCCGCCAGTGCCAGAATTTTACCCCGGTTAGCTTTAAGACTCTCTAGCGATATAACCATGCCTAGGCCAAGGGAAACGTAAGTTTGCTTTATCCTAGCAGGGGCGATCGCCTAACTTCCCAGCCAGATTCACTTGGTCAACCGCAGCGGCATACAAACGGCTGACGAGGGCGATCGCCCCTTGCCGATCGGGTGACTCATCCAGCGTATCCATAAACCCATAGCGAAACTGCACTGCATACAACGTGAACTCCAGCAGCGGCTCAAACTCTGCTAGCACCTGATGGCCTAGACCCTCAAGTCTTTGCATCAACGACATCAGGTCATGGGTATAGGGGTATGCATCGCCCAAGACAGCCAACCACGCCTTCAGCGATTTTTCAACCGCCTGTTGCACATGGAAACCAAAAATTTCATCTGCAAACACCTTGCGGTCAAGCATTCCAGTTAAGGCTTGTAAGTCGCGGTGTGCTGCCCGTAAGAGAGTTGTCGCTTCTTCAAGATCGCTCATAGAGCACCTTGCCTTCTGCGATCGCCCGTGAAATCACATGGTTGCGGCTATGCTGCCACTTAGCGATCTCCTCAGCACTAAACATCAACACATCTGCCGGTATGCCAAACGGGGCTAACGCCTTCCAAACCTTTGCAGACTCCTTACGACGGCTGTGGTTCAGACCAAAAGGTTTGGCTTCTACGATCAAAAAATCAATATCTGAATCTGGTCTATCTAACCCTTTAGCCCGAGAGCCAAACAGCACGATCTGCTCGGGGGCCACCGCTTGCACAATGGCCTCCGTCATCTGCTTCAGCAGTTCTGGCGTCAGCGTCGGAATAGTGACCATACCCAGCAAACTCGGAAAGCGATGGATTTGACCCTATACTAGCCCTTTAGCGACAACCCCTTTCCCACCAGCAGCCATAGCTGCAGTGCGCCTACTCCACAGCACCAAAGATCTCCATTAGCCAACGGTTGATGGTGGCATCGTCTTCGGTGGGCGATCGCCTTAAGGCTTCTTCTACAGTGGCGATCGCCAGCCCTGGCAATACCTGAGACTCATCAATTTGCCCACTGCGGCGATCGGCACGCCTGGTGTTCTAGGCAACTCCATAGCCTGTGTAGGGGCGCTTGTAGCTGGGATGTAACCCGAGAACAATATCTTCCTTAGCGATACCCATATCAACGAGTTCTTGGCCAACATCAATGTCCGTGGTGTTTTGCTGCAGCCAGATTTTGCCATTCTCAATGTCGAAATGAAGCACCGTATGGTAAACCCGGCTTAGCCCCTTCCAGCCCACGCGCATCAGCTGGTAATGGTCACGGGTTGTGTCAAACACCAGTAGATTATCGACCTCTTCTTCCTGAGTTTTGAACTGGCTATGCTGTTCTAGCAGCTTTTGAATACAGGTTCGAAAGTGCTCTAACTTATCCATCTGACAATCTCCTCTGAGACTGGGTTATAGACGATGAGCTTAAGCTGGTAACGCTCCACAGCCGTTTGAGCAAAGCGGCTCTGAAAAAATGCCTCGTAGGTGTCTATCGGTACAGCCAGATAAAGCTCACGCTCAGGCTCTTTAACCTCTAGCATAATTCTGTAATTCAAAAACTGCCCTAAAGCAGTGTGAAAATCGCTAACCGGAGACGGGCTAATAAAGCTTTTAATCTCTACAGCAATTTTTTCTTCGCCTCGTTCAGCTGCAATCAGCCGTTCAGCCGCCAAATCAATCTTAACTTTGACTTCTTCCCATTCCAGCTCTAGAGGATCGTTAGAAATCCGCCACCGATCTTTCTCAAGACCATGCCTCACCGCTGTATGGAAGAGATCTCTTGCTGCCATGAACGTCGATGTACAGAGCTGAGCTAGAGTGACATCCTCAAGTTATTTAAGATTCCAGAATTCTTGAAGAACCCTGGAATCTGGGCTTATTCTACCGTGACCGATTTGGCTAGGTTGCGGGGCTGATCGACATCTAACCCGCGCCGGGCCGCGATGTGGTAGGCCAGCAGCTGCAGCGGTATCACTGCCACAATCGGCGACAGCAGCTCATCGACCACGGGCACCGGCAGCAGCCGATCGAAGGTGTCGGCGGCATCGGCATCGTTCATGGGCACCACGCCGATCAGCTGGGCGTCGCGGGCCTTGGCCTCCTGGGCGTTGGAGAGCACCTTGTCGTAGACGCTGCCGGGCATGGCGATCGCCACCACCGGCACCTTGGCATCCAGCAGGGCGATCGGCCCGTGCTTCATTTCGCCCGCCGGGTAGCCCTCGGCGTGGATATAGCTGATCTCCTTGAGCTTCAGCGCCCCTTCGAGGGCGATCGGGAAGTTGATGCCCCGGCCCAAAAAGATGAAGTCCTGGGTTTCGTTGAAATCGTGGGCGAGTTCTTCGATATAGCGCTCCTGGCTTTCGAGCACCTGCTCGATGAGGGCGGGCAGCTGGTGCAGCTGGGTAAGAATGGCTTCAATGCGATCGGGGCTGAGAGTCTGGCGGCGGTAGGCCAGATCCAGCGCCAGAAAGTAGAAGGCCATCACCTGGGCGGTAAAGGTTTTGGTGGCGGCGACGCCAATTTCGATACCCGCGTGGGTGTCGATGATGTGGGGCACCAGCCGCGACAGCGAGCTTTCGGAGCGGTTGGTGATGCCTACCATACGGGGGGCAAAGCGGGGGTCGGGGTGGGCGGCGCGGCGATTTTGCTCCATTTCGAGCGCGGCCAGGGTGTCGGCGGTTTCGCCTGACTGGGTGACGCCGATGGTGAGGGTGTTGGGAATCAGCGGCGTGGGCGAGTAGCGAAACTCGGAGGCGTACTGCACCAGCACCGGCAGGTTAGCGAGATCTTCGATTAGGTATTTGCCGACCAGGGCGGCGTGCCAGCTGGTGCCGCAGGCGACGACCTGCAGGTGCTCCAGGTCATCGAGCAGCGCGTCGGGTAGGCCCAGGTTAACAGGGGATAGGGGGGTGTTGGCGGCGCTGGCCGTCCAGCTGTTGTCGATGTAGGTTTCGAGGGCGGTGCGCACCACGCCGGGCTGCTCATAGATTTCCTTGAGCATGAAGTGCTTAAAGCCCTGCTTCTCCACCATGATGGGGTTCCAGTTCAGGGTGATGGGGTGCTTGCGCTGGCGATCGCCCCCAAAGGTGTACACCTCTACTCCCAGGGGCGTCAGGCTGGCCAGCTCCCCGTTTTCCATCGGCAGCACGGCGCGGGTGTGGGGCACGATCGCCGGGGTGTCGCTGGCGCAGAAAAACTCGCCCTGGCCAAAGCCAATCACCAGCGGAGCCTGCTGGCGCACCACCACCAGCTCGTCGGGATAGTCGGCGGAAATAATCGCCAGGGCAAAGGCGCCGTGCAGCTGCTGGCAGGCGCGGCGGGTCGCTTCCAGCAGGGGCGATCTGCCCTGGGTGTCGTCGGGGCTGAGCTGACTCAGGTGCGACTCGATCAGGTGGGGCACGACCTCGGTGTCGGTATCAGAGGTAAACTCGTGGCCCAGCGCCTTGAGGGTTTCACGCAGCTCGCGGTAGTTTTCGACAATGCCGTTTTGCACGACCGCCAGGCGTCCGGTGCCGTCGCGGTGGGGGTGAGCGTTGTGCTCTTCGGGCTTGCCGTGGGTGGCCCAGCGGGTGTGGCCAATGCCCAGACGGGCGGGGTTGTCTTCGCCGTCGAGCTTGTCCTGCAGGTTTTGCAGTTTGCCCTTGGCGCGCACGCAGTGCAGCTCGCCTTCGAGCACGGTGGCGAGGCCCGCGGAGTCGTAGCCGCGATATTCGAGCTTACGCAGACCGTCCATCAGAATGTCGGTGGCGGGCCGAGTGCCGATGTATCCCACAATTCCACACATAGCGCTGTCTCCTTGGGGTTGGGCAAGTGCTGTGATCAGGCTGACTTTATAGGATACACGGTGGCCCGGTCGGTGCGATCGCCGAGGATACCGAATGGCCCGCTGGCGGCGCCAAAAGCCTTTAGTTCAAAGCCCGCAACCAGAGAGCCCAGGACGGCTAAAACAGCGCCACGGTTTCGCCCAGGGGAATCGGATACCCCAGCAGATAGCCCTGAGCCGTTTTGACCTGGAGCTGCTGCAGCGCGGTCAGCTCAGAGGGAGTTTCGACCCCTTCGGCGACGATGTAGCTGTTGGTCTGCTGGGCAAATCCGACCAGAGCGGCGGTCAGGGCCCGGCGGGTTGGGTCGGTATCGATATTGCGAATCAGGCTGATGTCGAGCTTGATGATATCTGGATTGAGCTGAAGAATGTGGAGGAAATTGGCGTAGCCAGCCCCGGCATCGTCTACGGCCAGGCGCACGCCGCGATCGCGCAGGGAGGCGAGCCGTTCGCCAAAGCTTGAATAGTCGGGGATGGCATCGTGCTCGGTTACTTCGAGCACAATGCGGTGCAGGGGAGCACCCTGCAGCACCCGTTCGACCGCACCGTTGAGAATGTTGTCTGGCGAGACGTTGACCGAAAGATAGATGTCTTCGGGAAGGGCGGCGAGGCTCTCTAGCGCCCTAGCGATCGCGGCCATTTCGAGCTGTTCGCTAAAGCCCACTTCAGCGGCCTCAGAAAACCATACATCGGGGCTGCGAATGGGCCGAGACCAAAATCGAGTCAGGGCCTCAAAGCCGATAATCTTGCGGTCTGCGAGGCGAACGATGGGTTGGTAGACGAGGGTAAACGCGCTGGACTCCAGGACGCTGATAACGCGCTGAGTCATCTCCTGGTGCGCCTGCACAGCCTCTAGCTCGCGCCCAATTTGCCGGGCGGTAAAGTCGGCAAACAGCTGCATGAGGGTCAGGTCGCGATCGCCCAGGGAGGGGTTGGGTCGGGTGCTAAAGCAGCAAAAGGTGCCGTAGACCTGCCCATTGCCTAGCCGCAGGGGAATGCTGAGGTGAGCCCCCACCGGCAGGGCGGTGGTAGCCGCTATCTCCAGCGCAGCCGGAGTTTTGGTAGCGTCTTGAATCAGCTGGGGCAGCCGACCATCGACAACGCGCTGGCAATAGCTTTCCTCCAGCGGGTCTGAGTCTCCTACGGCAATGGGCGAAGTTTCTAAGGATGAGTCAACGTAGCGAAACCGCCGCCTGCCTTCGGAAAACTCAGATACAAACGCCACCTCCATATCCAGGTGCAGGCGAATGGCGCACAGCGCATCAATGACGACCTCATCAATTGACCCAGTGCCTAAACTGGATGCCGATAAAAAAAGATAGGGAATGAGGCTTAGTTTGCTAGGGGTTGCCGTCGAGTCAACAATCGATTGTCCGTCCATTCAGCAGTACTCCACCCGTATTCCAGTCAACTCTCCACTGCAGTATTTCAGACGATTTCAGATTCAGATGGTTCTAGGTGCTACCCCTCGGCTGAGCCTCAACTACTCATGCGATAAGGCGTTATAGGGCCAACGCTCAGTCAGTTGAGGATACTTTTGTTAATGCCGCAATGAGCAAGAAAGCGTGGGTCATAACCGTTCACGTTTATACATTATGAGCATTTTTATCCGGCTCAATTGACGAAAAAGGAGGAAATATACTCCTAAAGGAGCGTAAAAGCACCCAGATCGAAACCAATTGTCATTTATAGAGCCAAAGCCGCACGATACCAGTACTCTGCGACAGCCGTCAGTCAACCGTTTCTGATACCTGGTACCCGTAACCCTCAGCAGGGGTTGCCCTATTTCTGCCAGTCGATATTAGTCTGTGCAGGCAGACTTCTCAATCTGTAGCTTTACTGAAGCAGCTAACGATAACTCGACCTTTACAGCCGGGTTGCGATTGCCCGAGGCGGCACAGCAGCCGTCTAATCTTGCCCAATTAGCGTCAGCAGATCGCCTTCGCTGAGAATAGCAATGCCCAGGCCCTCGGCTTTGGTCAGCTTAGATCCGGCTTTTTCTCCCGCCACCAAGTAGTCGGTAGCTTTGCTGACGCTGCTGGTGACCTTACCCCCGGCGGCTTCGATCAGCTCGGTGGCTTCAGGGCGGGTGAGGGTGGGCAGGGTGCCCGTGAGTACAAAGGTTTTGCCGGCCAGCGCACCAGCCGCAGCGGCCTGGGTTTGGTCTTCGTCAGCGGCCAGCTGCAAACCGGCCTGGCGCAGGCGATCGATCAGGGTTTGGTTGGCGGGCACCTCAAACCACTGGGCGACGGCCTGGGCAATCTCGGGGCCAATGCTGTGGACGGTGGCAATGTCTTCGGGGCTGGCGGCGGCCAGGGCCTCGGCGGTAGGAAAGTGCTGGGCCAGGGTTTTGGCGTTGACGGTACCGACGTGGCGAATGCCCATGGCGTAGAGCACTGAGGCCCAGGGCCGGGTTTTAGAGGCGGCGATCGCATCGACCAAGTTTTGGGCCGACTTCTGCCCCATGCGATCGAGGGGCAGCAGGTTCTCTACCGTCAGCGTGTAGAGGTCGGCGACAGACTGCACCAGCCCCTGCTCAACCAGTTGCTTCACCCACTTTTCGCCCAGCCCCTCAATGTCGAGGGCATCGCGCCTGGCCCAGTGGATAATTGCCCCCTGCACGATCGCCGGGCAGGAGCTATTGATGCAGCGGGTGACGGCCTCGTCGTCGGGCTTGACCAGGGGGCTATCGCACTGGGGGCAGTGGGTAGGCATGGTGACTTGGATCGCATTCTCAGGCCGCAGTTCAGCTAGCACCCGCAAAACTTCAGGGATGATTTCTCCAGCCTTGCGCACGACTACGGTGTCGCCCTGGTGAATATCGAGTTCGGCCAGGCGATCGGCGTTGTGCAAAGTGGCGCGAGCAACCGTGGTGCCCGCCAGTTGCACCGGATGCAGCTCGGCCACGGGGGTGACCGCCCCGGTGCGGCCCACCTGAAAGCTGACGGCTTCCAAAATGGTCGGCACCTCTTCGGCGGGGTACTTGAGCGCGATCGCCCAGCGGGGAAACTTTTGGGTAAAGCCCAGCTGCTGCTGGAGGGCAAAGTCGTTGAGTTTAACTACTACGCCGTCGGTCAAGTACGAGAGCCGGGCGCGTTTTGTGGCCCAGTCGTCGTAGTAGTTCTGGACGTCTTCAGCGGATTTACAGAGCTGGCGGTTGGGGTTGACGCGAAAGCCGAGGGTCTGGAGGAGTTCGAGGGCGGACCATTGGGTTGTGGG
>PYER01000031.1 GCA_003017855.1 filamentous cyanobacterium CCT1 | reverse complement strand
CTGCGGCACCCTCCGTAGCCTGCTGGAGCAGGACTATCCTGAGTTTGAGGCGATCGTGGTGGATCAGACCCGCGATCATTTACCGGAGACACGCCAGTACCTTGACGATCTGGTGCGATCGGGCAAAATTCAACTCTATCCCCTCGACTGGGCCAACCTGCCCGGTGCCCGCAATTTCGGTATTGAGCACTCTAAGGGCGACATCGTACTCTTCATCGACGATGATGTGGAGTTGCCGCCCGGTTTTCTCCAGGCCCATGCCCACAACTACGATCGCCCCGAAGTGGGGGCCGTGGCGGGGCGGGTGTTCGATCGCATGAAGCTGGCCGAGGCCAAAGACTTAGTCATCGAAGACCTGCCCCCAGAGGCAATGGACCCCGGCATCGCCTGGTACCACATCGATCTGGTACATACCGTTAAACCCCAGCAGGTACTCACAGCGCGGGGCTGCAATATGTCTTTTCGGCGGCAGGTGTTCACCCAGTACGGGCTGCGGTTCGATGAGCGCTTTCACGGCAGCGCCGTGCGGGAAGAATCGGACTTTTGTCTGCACCTGCGCCAGACCCCGTATCTGATCTGGTACGACCCAGCGGCCCATCTGGTGCACCTGGGCGAGGAAACCGGCGGCTGCCACGACATCACCACGCGATCGCTCAGCTACCAGATGAACTTCTACCACAACCACTTTTTGCTGGCGCTGAAGAACCTCACTTTGGGGCAAAACCTGCGGCTCTATGGCCGCCTGTTCGACTGCCACGTGCTGGGGCGCCCCCCCTGCAATAAGGACGGGCATCCGCTCAAGGTGCTCAGCCGGGGGATATTTTTTGTGGCGGGGTGGCTCTACACGGTTTACACCCTGCTCACTACAATGGGCCAGCACGGGCGCATTTACCCCCATGTAAAGTAGAACCAGAGGACACCTTCTGCGAAGCGAGATGGCATACAGCGACTTCACCCTGGCTACAGTGCGTTCAGCCTTTGACCTGGCGATCGACGAACAGCGTTCTCTGTTTGCAGGACTGGCTGGAATGCCGCCTTCAACCCGGTTGCAGAGAGATTTGGATGACAATCGACCTCTGGCGATCGCCATCAACAGCGAAAAGGCCCGTTCTGAATTTTTGATTGCGCCTATTCTGGCAGAAGTGAGACGACAGGCCGATGGTTCGGTCAGCCTTTTTTCGGGTATCGAGTTTAATGTGGCGCCAGAAAAAGGCCTAAAGGGGTTTTGCGACTACATTCTGAGTCGTTCTCCAGAGCAGTACTACATCACTGCCCCGGTTACCGTCATTGTCGAAGCCAAGAACGAAAACATCATTGCTGGTCTGGGCCAGTGCCTTGCGGCCATGGTGGCCGCTCAAATCTTTAATCAACGGGCTGAGACTGGCGTAGCAACTATCTACGGAGCCGTGACAACCGGCACGAACTGGAAATTTATCACCCTCACCGACGCTCAGGTCGCGATCGATTTAGACGAGTACTACATCAACCAGATCGACAAAATTCTCGCCATTCTGATGCAGCCGCTGCGGCCTGAGCCGGTTCTGCTCCGGCGAAGTTAAGAATCTCAGGGGCAAGAATCGGTTGGCTCTGTCAGCGATCATAATTCTAAAAACCTCTTCGGCAGGCAGCCCATGGCTGATGATCGCGACTCCACGATTCGATTACAGCTAGATCTGTTGCCCGATCAGCCAGGGCTGCTTGCCGGGCTAGATACCTGGCTGCAGCTGGGGCTAATCTCTGAGGCACAGGTGCGAGCGATCGCTCAGACGCAGCTCAGCTGTGAGCTGCCGCCCGGGCTAGATCCGGTAGTCGCGCCAGAACCGACCCTAGCCGATGCGATAAATCCTTTTGAAGAATCTGCTGAGGCCGCCGCCGTCACGGGTCAGGTCCCAATCACCGATTTTGTTCCCGCTGCACCAGCACCACGTCGCCAAAAGTCGCGTCAATCGCGCCCTACTTCGCGCCCTGAGCGAAGTGTAAAGACAGCTCCACCCCCGCCTCGGCCCCCTTCTTCCACTCAGCTGTGGCTCAACCGTCTGATGAGCGAGCTGAGCGTGGTGTGGCTGCTGGGGCTAGGGGTGTTTCTGGTGGTATTGTCGTCGGCGGTGCTGGCGGCTACCCAGTGGGAGCGCTTCGGCGCGGTGGGTCAGTACCTGGTGCTGCTGGCCTACACGCTGGTGTTTTGGGCAGTGGGGCTGTGGTGCCGCCGCCGTTCTGACCTGCAGCTTACGGCTAAAACCCTGCAGATGATCACGCTGCTGCTGGTACCGCTCAACTTTTGGGCGCTGGATGGGCTAGGGGTGTGGCGAGGCAGCGGCGTGGTTGTGGGGGCGATCGCCGCTATTCTGCTCACCCTGGCGGCCCTGCAGGTGCTGCGCCAGCAAGACAGTACCCCCCTAGAGCAGGTCAAAGCTCTGGGGCTGGCCTACCTGCATACCGGCTGGGCTCTGGGTTCAGTCCCCATTCTGGCGGTCTATGCGGGGACTCTGGGCAGTGCCGCTGCTACGGTCTACGACCAGCGGCGGCGGGGAGTATCCCCCGGTTTGCGCTGGCCCACCATCGCCATCACCGCAGCCCTAGGGCTGCTGCTGGCGCGGGGGCTAACTACGCTACCGTCAGATCAGTTTGGCCAGTTTGGTCTGGCCTTTGGGCTTTATGGGGCGACCTGGGTCTGGCTGGGGCAACGGCGATCGCGGCTAAAACCTCAGCCAGCCGCAAATTTAGCAGAGTCTGCCAGCCCAAAATCAGCGCCAGCAACACCGATCGATCGCACCTCTCGCTGGGGCATCGCTATTGGTCGAGGGCTGCTGTGGTGGGGCTGGCTGATTGCGATCGCAAATTGGTTGTTTCAAGCCTTTGGCGTCAGCCTGCTGGGGCTGGCCCTGCGGTTTCAGGCTCTGAGGAAGCTGGGGAAGCGGCGGGATTTGCTGGTCGCCTATGCGATCGCCGTGCAGCTTAGCTTTGTCGGCTGGGATCTGCTGCCTGCACCGCTGCGCCAGTCAATTGTTATGCCGTTAGTAAGCTGGAGCAATATCGGGGGCAACAGCTGGGCGCTGCTGGGAATTTCGCTGTTCCCCTATGTAGTGGGCATGGTAGCCCTGGGTGACTGGTACCGGCGCCAGAGCAAGCCCAAGCTGGGGCATCTGAGCGACGGTATTGCCCTGGGCAGCAATGCCCTGCTTACCGCCATTAGCCTGGCCAGCGGTCCGGTGCTGGTGGTGAATTTGGTCGCTTCTACGGTTACTGCGCTGGTGGTAACCCTGCGGCGGCCGCTGGCCCGCTGGCGCATCGTCATCACCTACGGTTTGGCCCTGGTGAGCATTCTGGTTGCGATCGGCAACCAGTGGCCGACGCTCCCCCTCGATCGCTGGCTGGTCGTCATCGTGGCTCTGGCCACGGCTGCCCTACTGCTTAGCCGAGCGCTGCCGGGGCCGTGGGGCAGCAGCGCCTGGCTCTACGGCGTAGGGCTGTCGGCGATGACCTATGCCCTGCTGTGGGGCTATTCCATCGACGATGGCTTTGGTTTTGAGCTGAGCTGGGTGGGGCTGGTGATTCCGGTGGTGCTGGCGCTGATTGGTCGCCATCCGGCCAGCGTGCTGACCACGGGGATTGCGCTGCCCTTTACCCTGGGCCTGCCCTGGACTCGGCTGGCGGGTCTGGGCACAGCCACTGTGCTAACGGGGGTGAACAGCGCCTTTTACCGGCGGCCTGGGGTGGCGTTTTTGACCGTGGGCTTTGGGCTGGGCTGGGTCTACAGCAGCCTGGCAGACTGGGTACCGAGCTTTCCGCGCTCCCTGGCCGCCTGGGGGCTGGTGACCGTGGGGCTGATGGCGGTGCTGTGGGGATTCTGGCGATCGCGCTTCATGCCCATCCCCGACTCCTCACCTCCGGTTCAGACCGACGCAGCCGCTCCCCCGGCCTTATCGGCGCTGTACAGAGTGGCCTGCGATCGCTGGGGTCACATCCTTGCGCTCAGCGTACTTATCCTATCTACCCTTGCGATCGCGCTCAGATACTCAGACCCAGGCGAACCCCGCCCCCTAATCGTCGCCGTCATAGCTACCTTTTTGCTAGCCCTGGGCCTGCGCTACTGGGGCAATCTACGTCCCCTGGCGATCGCTCTGGCGGGCTGGGGAGCGGAACTGATGGTGGCGGGGATATGGGTAGAGCGCTATCCCACGCTGGTTTCCCTGGCGGTGCCGACCTTGGGCCTGGGGGCGATCGCCCTCCTCCTTGCCGCCACCGTAGGGCGATCGCGGCCCATCTTAGCCGCTCCCCTACACACGCTTGTTCTTGCCTATGCCGGGCTGGCCCTGGCGCTGCGGGCTTACACCGCTACGGCTTGGACGGGCTGGCTGGTCGTGGTAGCGGCACTACTCGTTCTGGAGGTCGGGCGCCGCACTCAGACTCCCCTGGCTCGCTGGCTGGCCCTGGGCCTGCTGTCGGTGGGCTGGTACGAACTGGTGATTTACCAGATGCTGCTGGGCTCTGAGGGAGAAGCCGCGGATGCACTGCTGATATTAGCCGGGGTGGCGGCGTTAATTATGGCCGTTTACCGTCCGCTCGCCGGACAGCTCGATCGCACCCTTAACTTGCCGCAAGTAGAACTAATCTGGGCGGCACACCTGCACTGGCTGATCGGCAGTCTGCTAATGCTAGGGGGCGGCATTGGCATGAGCTTTGGTCAGGCGACCCTGGGCTGGCTGGGGTTGGCGATCGCGGCCGTGCTCTTTCTCTACGCCCTCAGCCAGGGGCGACTGGGTGATGCTGACGCGGTTCAGCACGCCTGGGTTTACGCTGGGCTCGTAGAGCTGATCGGCTGGTTTGCCCTGGGGCGATCGCTCTTTCCTGCTTTAAGCTTTCTCGATAACTGGTGGGGCGTGGTGGCCTGTGCCGTGGCGGTGCCAGTGTACTGGGTGCCTTGGCCCACCTGGAGCTGGCCCCAGCGGCCCTGGCGGGTGATGGCGGTGGGGGTACCCCTGGCGATCGCCCCTGTGACAGACGGGTTCGGCCACATTCCCACCCTGTGGGTGCTGACCGGGTTCTACGGCTGGCTGGCCTGGCACAGCGGCAAAATTCGGATTTCGTACCTGTCGGTATTCTGCGCCGCCTGGGCAATCTGGGTCTGGCTAGACACCCGAGCGATCGACGACAGTGTGGCCTGGGTGTTGCCTCTGGGGCTGGCTCTGCTCTACATCGCCCAGGTAGACCCAGGCCTGACGCTAGCCGAACGCAAGGAACAGCGCCACTGGCTGCGAGCGATCGCCCTGGCGATTATTTTGCTTACAGCTTTACTCACTGAACGATGGGCAGGGCTGCCGGTGGGGGCGCTGGCGCTGGGGGCGATCGCGGCGGGTCTGCTGCTCCGTATGCGTGCCCCGCTCTACGTGGGCACTGGGGTTTTCGCGCTTAACGCCCTCAACCAGCTGTTACTGCTTAACGCCGCCTTCCCTTTCATCAAGTGGGTAGTGGGCATCGTGGTGGGCATCGCCCTGATCTGGGCTGCCGCCGATGTCGAGCGCCGCCGCGACCAGTGGCTACAGCTCACCCAGAACTGGGGCCAAGATTTAGACGGCTGGCAATGAAGAAGCCAAATCTTTAGTATCCTGTGACTCTAGCGGCGGTGACGGCGGCCAGTAGATCGGCATGCACAGCCTTAGAACAGCCGATCACCATACCGGGGCGGAGGTAATCGCGGCAGGTGTGCAGCGGCGGTGGTGGGTCGCCCGCAAAGGTGGTCACAATGTAGCCCATCTCCTGAGCCATAAAGGCCAGCGCGGCTCCGTCGATAAACTGTCCCTTAGCCAGCACCGCCCCGGCCAGGTCGCCGCTGAGCAATCCATTAAAGTTGGGAATCTGAGTCTCTTTGGAGTAGTCGGTCTTGGTGTGGTAGACCCGGTAGCGATCGCTAATGTGTGGCACCACCGCCCCCATTTGCCAGCCCAGACAAACCGCTGGCTTTGGATCCTCAACCTTGATCCGGGAGCAGGCCTCAAGGGATTGATCGAGTTGGCCCTTGAAGGTGCCCTCGCCCCGGAGGCTGTAGTAGTAGATGCCCTGGCCGGGGGTAATGGCGATCGCCGCCTCATACTCATCGGCATTGAGAATCGCCAAAATGATCTGATAGTTCGAGTGACCGTCCAGGTAAAACTGGGTGCCATCAATGGGGTCGAGGGTAATCAGATAGTCGCCCGCCGGGCCGAGGTCAATGGCGCGAAAGTACTTGGTGTTGTAGGTTTGCTCGTACTCCTCACCGTAGAAGCGCGCATGGGGAAACAGCCCCAACAGCACCACTTCCATCATGGTTTGAATCGATAGGTCCGCATCGCTGAGGGCCGAAGCAAAGAAGTTATCTCCCTTGCCGTCTTTATCGGGTTGGGCCACAATCTGAGCCTGAACCTGCTGGGCATAGGCCCCAGCGGTCTTGAGATAGGGCAGCAGAGCCGTCAGAATTTGACGCGGGGTAGTTGGGGGCAGCATAAAAGAAATGACCGGAAGCAGAGCAACTCCAATGTACGCCAGTCTGGTAGACCCAACGACCCTAGCGGTCCATCTGGCGCATTCGTTCCTCCAGGCGGTTCATGCGTTCGTGCAGGTCGAGGTGGTCAGACTCGTTGCTGAGGCTGTAGCCAATCAGCCGATCGATCAGCCGCCGCTGCTCTTGCTGAGCCGCTAAGAGGCTCTGGATCTCCTGCTGGATAGCCTGATTTTGCTGCTGCTGCCCCATCTGGCTCTCCTGCAAGTCGCGTTGCACCGCCAACATGCGATCCAGCTCCCTGTGGATCGACTGAATGTTGCGCTCAAACGTTGCTGTATCCTGCTGCTGTCTGAGCTGGCTCTCTTGCAGCTCACGCTGTACGGCCAGCATTGTCTCCAGAGTGCGCTGAATCTCGTCAAAGGTCATAGCCGGTGTTGGTGGCGGTTTCTCTATTTTGGAGCAAAATCCCTTGGTCTCCAAGCGGCTGCTTTTACTGAGCTAACTCCTGCCATAAAAACAAAAGCAGGGCCTCCCCAACGAAGAAACCCTGCTTCATTTCAAGCTAGACCAGATTCCCTGAGGAATCTAAGATCGCGCCGTTTCTAAACCGCAGCAGCTTTAGCCGTCTTGGCGTCGAGTTCGCCCTTGGCGTACTTAACGGCGTAGACATCCACAGGCTCTTGCTTGATCTTGCTAGCCTGACCGGCGGTGCCGAAGGCATCGTAGCGCTCAGCGCATACTTCGGTCATGTACTTCATCGAGGGCTTCATGAAGTGGCGAGGATCAAAGTTGGAAGGATCCTTGGCAGCGGCTTCACGAATGGCGGCGGTAATGGCCAGACGGTTGTCGGTGTCGATGTTGACCTTGCGCACACCGCTCTTAATGCCTTTCTGAATTTCTTCGATGGGCACACCGTAGGTCTCAGGAATCTGACCGCCATACTGGTTGATCATATCCAGCCACTTCTGGGGCACCGAAGAAGACCCGTGCATGACCAGGTGGGTGTTGGGCAGGCGACGGTTGATCTCTTCGATGCGGCTGATGGCCAGAATTTCGCCGGTGGGCTTGCGGGTAAACTTGTACGCGCCGTGGCTGGTGCCGATGGCAACGGCCAGTGCGTCTACCTGGGTAGCTTCGACAAACTGCACCGCTTCGTCGGGGTCGGTCAGCAGCTGGTCGTGGCTGAGGGTGCCCTCAAAGCCGTGACCGTCTTCGGCTTCGCCAGCGCCCGTTTCGAGGGAGCCGAGGCAGCCCAGCTCACCCTCAACGCTACAGCCAATGGAGTGAGCCACTTTCACCACTTCGCGGGTGACGGAGACGTTGTAGTCAAAGCTAGCGGGGGTCTTGGCGTCAGCTTCCAGCGAGCCATCCATCATGACGCTGGTGAAGCCGTTGCGCAGGGCCGAGTAGCAGGTGGCGGGAGAGTTGCCGTGGTCTTGGTGCATGACCACGGGAATGTGGGGGTAGGTTTCAACCGCGGCGAGCACCAGGTGACGCAGGAAATTTTCGCCAGCGTAGGAGCGGGCACCGCGAGATGCTTGCAGAATCACGGGGCTATCGGTTTCATCCGCAGCCTTCATGATGGCTAGAATTTGCTCCAGGTTGTTTACGTTGTAGGCCGGGATGCCGTAGCCATTCTCAGCGGCATGATCCAGCAGTAGCCTCAGTGAGACAAGCGCCATAAAATTCCTCCTAGTGTATTCTCGCCGTTAGGCCTTTGAGTCGTTTAAGTAGGTAGCCTTACTCATCAATCTTAGGATAGATCGGATGATGTATGACGAAATGTTTGCAAAAGCTAAAGTTAAGCTTAAAAGACATCCCCACCTAGTAGGGATGTGTTCACCCCTCCACTCTGCCCCATCATAAAACACTGTGGGGTCCAGACCACGCGTTCTACGACCTAAGAAAGAGGTAATGCTAAAAAAATGGGTCGCCTGGGATTCGAACCCAGGACCAATCGGTTAAAAGCCGAGTGCTCTACCGCTGAGCTAGCGACCCGTTTTTTGTGTGCTTTGCTTACCACTCAGCACGATTAGCAATCGTAGCACAGAGTTTTCGCTTGATGTTACGAATGGGAAATGAATATTTCGATGACGGGCGATCGCGCGCCTCTGAATGGGGAAATCTTGGGCAAATCCTTTCCCTGTAGCACCGTTCGCCCATGCACAACCCCGATCGCCCTGATCAGTCTCCATCCCAGGCCAGTGTGGCCCTAGAGCGGATGCTGGGGCAAATGGACCCTGCCATCGCCCGCTCCTTTACGGAAAGTCAGCGAGAGGCGCTTCAGGCCTCCCTGGCCAGTACCCTCTGGCAAAATCATGCGGTAGACATTCGCCTGTCAATTCCTCTGCTGCTGCAGCGGTATTACCTGGTTGTGGTGGCGGGTCCAGAAAAACGCTCTCGGGAGCGCCGCCAGCAGGACCAGGCCACGCGATCGGTCTCAGGGCAGATGGTTGTAGCGGTGGCGGTCACAGCCCTCAGCCTGGGCGTTTTGGCCGTGCTGATGCAGCTTACTCAACATCAGACCGGCAATGGCGATCGCCCCAAGCCCAGCCCAGCGGCTATTCCGTTTCTGGGCGATCGCAGCACTTGCGAGCACAGTGGCCGTACCTGGGAAAACGGTGAATGTCTCGACTTTGAGCACGACCCCACTTTTTAAGTTTTTCTGGCTCAGTCCAAAAGCCAGGGCGAAGGGAATGCTGACGGCCTACATCCCTAAAAATAGACGTTACGGAACGTAACCAAGCAGTTGTTTTCGTTCCAAAATGAAGCTTTAGTTTAATGAAGCTTCATTTTTAGAGACCCCTCACCCCAGGCTATGTTTCCTACCCATCGCCCTCGCCGTTTGCGCCAGCACCCGCAGCTTCGCCGCATGGTGCAAGAAACCCTGGTCACCCAGGCCGATTTGATCTACCCGCTGTTTGCGGTACCCGGCGAAGGTTTCGCCAAAGAAGTATCGTCGATGCCGGGCGTCTACCAGCTCTCGGTCGACAAAATTGTGGAAGAAGCCAAGGAAGTCTACGACCTGGGCATTCCCGCGATTATTTTGTTTGGCATTCCCGCTGACAAAGACACCGACGCCACCGGGGCCTGGCACGACTGCGGCATTGTTCAGCAGGCCACCACAGCAGTCAAAGAAGCGGTGCCCGACCTGGTGGTGATTGTTGATACCTGCCTGTGCGAGTACACCAGCCACGGCCACTGCGGCTACTTGGAAACCGGCGACCTCAGCGGGCGCGTCCTCAACGACCCCACCCTGGAGCTGCTGAAGAAAACTGCCGTGGCCCAGGCTAAGGCCGGAGCCGATATCATCGCGCCCTCGGGCATGATGGATGGCTTTGTGCAAGCGATTCGAGCCGGGCTGGATGAGCACGGCTTTGAAGATACGCCGATTCTCTCCTACGCAGCCAAGTATGCCTCGGCCTACTACGGCCCGTTCCGAGATGCGGCGGAGAGTGCGCCTCAGTTTGGCGATCGCCGCACCTACCAGATGGACCCCGCCAACGGTACCGAAGCGCTCAAAGAAATTGAGCTGGATATTGCCGAAGGGGCCGACATGCTAATGGTGAAACCCGCCCTGGCCTACATGGATATCATCTGGCGGGTGAAGCAGGCGACCAACCTGCCCGTCGCCGCCTACAACGTGTCGGGTGAATACTCGATGGTCAAGGCCGCCGCCCTCAACGGCTGGGTTGATGAGCAAAAGGTGGTGATGGAAACCATGACCAGCTTCAAGCGCTCTGGGGCCGACCTGATTTTGACCTACCACGCCAAAGACGTCGCCCGCTGGATTGGGTAGCTGATTGCGCGAGGGAGTTTAGGAACCCGGTTTTTTGAAAAAACCGGGTTCCTGTGTTTGCGAAGTCACTCAAACACCAGGGGCCAAAGGTCAGCGACGGCCACTTCCCATCCGGGCAGCAGGTCAGGAATTGTCAGTGTATCGCCGTTGCCGAGGGCGATCGCCTCTTGCCCCAGCCGGTAAACCTCCACTTGGCGGCTCTCGGGATTAATCAAAATGCCGACCTGGGTACCCAACACCAAAAATTCCTGAATCTTGTCTCGTAGCTTGGCGATGCTGTCGGTTGGCGATTTGACCTCCACCATCATGTCTGGAGCCAGTTCGGCGAAAGAGCGTGGGCTCCGGCGCAACCGCTCAGCTCTGACGAAGGAGACATCTGGGGCACGGGTATCAGAATTCGGCAGCACAAAACCCGCACTCGAACCCGTAACTCGGCTCAGCTGGCGCGGGCGCACCCAGTTACGAATTTGGGCCGCCAATTCAATCGAGACTTCATCGGCCTCATAGCCTGAGGGGCTCATAACTGTAACTTCGCCATCGACCAGCTCCATGCGGTAATCAGGATAATTGGCCTGCAGTTTGGCTAATTCGTGAACAGTTAATCCCATCGTTGGCCCTCCTGCCAGAGGTATCTGAGCTTATTGTATGGGCTGATCGCTGGCTCATCTGCGGAGCTTACAGCTTATGCTGCAAGCAGAAAAATTTTAGCTGCCCACCCATGACCTTTATTCTCACCAACGACGACGGTATCGATGCTCCCGGCATTGCGGCTCTACGGGAGGCGCTGAAGGGCCATGCTACCTGTGTCGTTGCCCCCGATCGCCACCTGTCAGGCTGTAGCCACCAGATGAACCGGGGTGGACCCATTGCGATCGCCCAGCGAGAAGAATACGCCTTTGCCATTGGCGGTACCCCAGCCGACTGCGCCCGTGTCGGGGTTAGCCACCTGTGCCCGGATGCAACCTGGGTGCTCTCCGGCATCAACGCGGGGGGCAATATGGGGGCCGATATTCACGTGTCGGGTACCGTTGCCGCCGTGCGAGAAGCGGCCCTGCTGCGGGTGCCGGGCATCGCCATTTCTCACTACATTCACAACCGCCGCCCGATTGACTGGGGGTTGGCCACTCGCCTGGCCGCTCGGGTGATTGAGACGCTGATGGCCGAGGCGCTGCCCCAGGGCTGCTTCTGGAATGTGAACTTGCCTCACCTGCAGCCGGGCGACCCCGACCCGGAAATTCTTTTTTGCACCACCTGTACCCAGCCCCTGCCCACCGAGTTCAAAGTGGAGCAGGGCCAGTTTTACTACGTGGGCAACTATAACCAGCGCCGCCACGACCCCGATTCAGACGTCGCTGTTTGTTTTGGCGGCAACATTGCCGTGACGAAAATTCGCCTGTGGTAGGGGGCTTAACCGCTATGGTTCGAAGCTAAGTTCAACCCCGATGCCAAAGTGGTCGGACAGGCCGCGCAAATCGTCGAGCCGCTGGGGCCAGACAAAGGACTGTTGAAAGTGCGCCGCCACATCAGACGCAATGCAGATGTGGTCAATGTTGGAGTGCTGACCGTGGATGAGCCGGTGGACGGGGTCGTTTTCGCCAGCGGTAAAGCAGGTCAGTTTCGCGCTGTCCAGCGCCTGGCGCAGGGCCTGTTTATTGCGGCGCGACCCGTAGTAGTGCAGGGCGTTTAAGTCCTGGTTGAAATCCCCCGCTACGGTTAGAAAGGCCTTTTTATAGGTGGTTCGCAGCCGTTGCCAATCGGCCTGCTGGGCAGCCAGGGCAGCGGCAAAGGCCTGGCCCTGGGAGGCCGGGTGCGATCGCCAGCTACTCTCTAGCCAGGGCAACACGGTACCGTACACCACCCACTGCTGGCCACTGTCCAGGGTAAGTAGGGCGGCGGCGGTGCGGGCGGCATCGGTGGTCTCGAGGATCACCAGATCACCCGATTTAACCCAAATCTGGACCCAGCGTTCGCCCTCTGCCCCGGCGCGATCGGGTAGACCACTTGCCACCGAACGGTAGTCTTCCCCAGGGGTGATATCTAGATGGGTTTCGGTCAAAATCCAAATGTCGGCATCGATGCGGCTGAGCCATTGGCGCTGACGCTCAGCCTGCACTGACTGGGGCAGCGCACGCTCAAGATTCCAGGTGGCGATTTTCATTCTGAGTCAGTAGACGTGTGAAACAGAGGAAATTTCTGTAACAGCCACTACTTAACCCCAGGAACCTTGTGTTTGCATATATTCTTCAATACAAAACTGTTTGCCTGATGCCCTTTCAGAGCTTTTGGCCAAAATTGATCTACGCCCTAAAGCTGGTACAGAGCTGCCATCATAGCGTCGCTGACCTGGGTAGCAGGGGCATCAAAGAGAATCTGGCCCTGGCGCAGGCCAATGATGCGATCGCAGTATTTAACCGCAAACTCGACCTCGTGGAGGCTGATGACCAGGGTTTTGCCCGTGGTTTCGTTCAGCTGACGCAGCAGGTCCATCATCGCCCGCGATCGCTCGGGGTCCACGCTTGAAATCGGCTCATCGGCGAGGATAGCGGCGGGGTCTTGCACCAGCACTCGTGCCAGGGCCACCCGCTGCTGCTGCCCCCCCGAGAGGCGATCGGTGCGGGCGTAGAGCTTGTCGACAATGCCCACCTGGGCCAAAGCCTGGGCTGCCGTGGGCACCGCCTGGGGCCACACCAGCGACCACAGCGCCCTGGGCAGCGGCCAGCGGCCCAGGTGCCCGGCATTGATATTGTGAATCACGGCCAGGTTGCCCACCAGGTGGTGCTGTTGGTACACCGTGCCCACCAGCCGCTGAATTCGCCGTCGTTGTCTAGCATTCAAGCGGCCGATATCCTGCCCCATGACCGCGACGCGCCCCGTGGTAGGCACCTGGCTGCCGTTGAGCAGGCTCAGCAGGGTACTTTTGCCTGCGCCGCTGGGGCCAATCAGGGCTACTCGCTCGCCGGGGGCTATCGCCAGGCTGCAGTCGGTCAGGGCTGCCACCGCTCCAAAGCGGCAGCTCACCCCCTCCAGCTGAAAAATGGGCGTACCGCTACTGAATTTTGCCAATTTTGCGGCCCACCGCTTCGATCTCGGCGTAGTTGTCGTTGCTGGTGGCGATAAACCGCTCGGCCCCAAACAGATCGAGAATTTCCTTTTGCTCGGGCACCGCCGGGTCGAGGGCCATCAGCGCCGCCTGCACCTTCTCGGCAAAGCCTTCGCCGTAGCGCTCATCGACCTCGGGGCTAATCACCCAGTGGTAGTCGTAGTAGGGCGGCGTGCGCCAGACGACGGCTACTTTAGAGGTATCAACGGCTCCTTCGCTAACGCGATCGCGCCACACCTGCTCATTGAGCACCCCGACCTCATAGGTGCCCGCTTCGACGAGCTTAATTGTGGTGTCGTGGTTGCCCGAGAAGCCCACCTCGCCTTTAAAGGCCTGGGCGGTGTCGATACCGACCTCTTCCATAAAGTGCTGGGGCATCAGCCGCCCCGAGGTGGACGACTCGCTGCCAAAGGTAAAGGTACGCCCTCTGAGCTGAGCCAGGTCCTCGGCATCGCTGAATTCCGTCAAACCCGTAGCGGCGTTGGCAATGAAGACGCTGTGGAACTGTTCGTCGATGTCGCGCTGGGCGATCGCCTGTGCCCCTGGCACCTGCAACCGAGCCTGCACCCCGGTCAGCCCGCCAAACCACACCAGATCCAGATCGCCAACCCTAAAGGCGGTGACAGCGGCGGCATAGTCGGTCACGGGCTTGTACTCGACGGGCACCTCCAGCTCAGCCTCCAGGTAGTCGGCTAGCTTAGTGTACAGGCGCTGCAGCTCTTCGGGGTCCTGGTCGGGAATCGCCCCCGCCGTCAGGGGAATTACGCTTTGCTCGGTGGTTGCGCCGCTCTTTTCAGCCGCACCCTGCTCTGGTGCAGAGGGGGCACAGGCCCCCAAAGGCAGCAGCAGTAGCAGGCTGGATGCCCCTGCGATCCACGAACGACGAATGCTCACCATGATCTAGATAGCGTCTTAAACAGCAGCCTTAAATCATACGCGTGGATCCTAACCAAAGCAATGCCTTCCCCTAAGGACGTCACGGGCTCCGGGTCTAGCCGGGCGTGATGCGTCTAGCTCAGCCAGAGCAAGCCGCCCAAGACCAGAGCCACCCCAACCAGGGCCGCCCACAAAAATCCGTTGTCTTTGCTGTTGATTTCGCTGGGGTCAATGGTCGGTTCTTCAACCTTGGGTCGGGGACGAGCAGCGGACTTGGTGCCTGTATAGCCAGCCTGGCCTAAAGTTTGAGCCCCATCGGTAGACAGCTGGTCTAGGTCTGGAATTTCTGTCATCCAGTTGGTGGGGCGCTGGAGCTGAGGAGCCTGCAAAATATAGAGCAAGTTTTTGCCCTGCTTGCGGGTTTCTAGATCCGGATGGCGAGCCAGGGCCTGACAGAGGGCGATCGCATCCTGCTGTCGCCCTACCGCACTGTAGGCATTCACCAGCCAAGTTTGAATTTGGCCCCCCAGAGGGGTTGTGGCTTTGGCCGCATCTAGGGCGGCCTCGAAGTACGCCACGGCCTCGCGGTAGTTACCTCGCTCAAAGGCGGTTTGGCCGTAGGCATACTGGGTTTGGGCGCGATCGCGCAGGTCATCGGTCATGGGGCACTAAAAACTGAATGGGCAGAGACTAGTTAGTAAAAAGACGGCACAGCCGCTCAGCTATATCTGCTTGAGCTGTTTCTGACAGCGCACCCAGTTCTCGCAAAATGAGCGAAGTACGAGCCGTCATCAAATAATGCAATCGTAAAGCAGATGGCTTACGCAACCCACTACTAACAAACTCAGGATGAGATACATCGAAAATGATGTCAGTTGCCAGTGGATTTTTTGGAAGGCGGCTGGTGATGAACGCCAGCAAAACCTGCCGATAAGGGCCTATGGCGTGGGTTACACAAACAGCTGGTCTTACCTTAGTAGCCGACAAGTCATCAAACGGGAAGGGCACCAAAACAACCTTACCCCTAGGACTCGAAGGGCTTGCCATCGCTCACACTGTAAATATCTTCTTCAGAATCATAGAGAAAACTGAAGGCAGGATTTTGAGCGGCGGATTGAAGCCACTCATTTTCGTCTATATCAGTGCTCTCCTCAACTAAGACAATTACCCTCACCTGAGTGTCTTTGAGCGCAGGGTCTAACTGGAACTCAGGCCAGGTTAAACGACCGTTGGCTGCGACCGTTGCCGGTAACTCATAAGCTTTCATAAAATTGGTGGGTGGACGATCAACGTTAATTTAAGGGTAGCCCAAGGGCCTGACGTTTACCTCGTGCTTAGGCCCAGAGTTAGCCAAGTGGGTTCTACAACGAGACCTCTGTGGAAAGTAGTAGTGTTCTCACCACAGAACACACAAGCCTTGCTCCTAAGCGGGAAAAGTATCATGACGCGGTGACCCTACAGCGCTTTTTTTCGCTCAAGATAGGAGTTAGGGAATAAGGAGAAAATACCGTGGTAGCCCCAGCAATTCAGCCCCAGACCGACACGCGCCCCTACGAAGCCAAGACCCTTGCGATCGCCACGGCCCTGCTGGCCGCCACCCGCGAGAAGAAGAATCTCTTCGCCCAAATGCGCGACCAGATGCGCTGGGACGACAAGATTATGGACTTCGCCATGGCCAACCCCGGCCTCAAGGTGCAGCTGTTTCGCTTCATCGACGCCCTACCCGCTCTACGCAGCAAGCCCGAAATCGCCCGCCACCTGCAGGAATACCTATCAGCAGAAGAAGTGGAGCTGCCTGGTGTGCTGAAGGGATTGCTCAACTTCACCGATCCCGACTCGGCCCCTGGCAAGCTGGCCGCTACCACCGTTGCCCCCGCCATTGAAACCCTGGCCTATCGCTACATCTCGGGCGAGAAGATGGACCAGGCGATTAAGGCGATCGAGCGTATGCGCAAAGACAAGCTCACCTTCACCATGGATCTGCTAGGTGAAGCGGTGATCACCGAGGCAGAAGCCCAGGCCTACCTGCAGCGCTACCTGGACCTGATGGAGCAGCTATCAGCGGCGGCCAAAACCTGGAAGACCGTAGATGCGATCGATGTCGCCGACGGCAAGGAACTGGCCAAAGTACAGGTTTCGGTCAAGCTCACCGCTTTTTACTCCCAGTTTGACCCGCTGGATGCCGAGGGCAGTCGGGCTAAGGTGAGCGATCGCATTCGCACCCTGCTGCGCCGCGCCCAGGAGCTGGGAGTCGCTGTTCACTTCGACATGGAGCAGTACCGCTACAAGGCCCTCACCCTGGCGATTCTCAAAGACATTTTGATGGAGGCCGAGTTTCGGCAGCGTGACGACCTGGGCGTCACCCTGCAGGCCTACCTGCGCGACAGCTACAGCGACCTCAAGGATCTGGTGCTGTGGGCCAAAAACCGGGGTACCCCAGTCACCGTGCGCCTGGTCAAAGGGGCCTACTGGGATCAAGAAACGATCACTGCGCGGCAGAACGACTGGCCCAGCCCGGTCTATAGCGAGAAGGTCTCGACCGATGCCAACTTTGAGCGCATGACCCGGCTGCTGCTGGAGAACCATCAGTATCTCTATGCCGCGATTGGTAGCCACAACGTCAGGTCCCAGGCCTACGCGATGGCGATCGCCGAAGAGCTGAATATCCCCAAGCGCAATATTGAGCTACAGGTGCTCTACGGCATGGCCGACAAGCTGGCCAAAACCCTGGCCGACAAAGGCTATCGGGTGCGGGTCTACACTCCCTTTGGGGAACTGATTCCGGGCATGTCGTACCTGATCCGTCGCCTGCTAGAGAACACTGCCAACAGCTCCTTCCTGCGCCAAAACCAGGAGGATGTGGCAGTCGAAACCCTGCTGGCGGCTCCGGAGTTTGCCGCCGCCGACCAGGCAGCAACGGCGGTCAAAGACTACGCCGTGCCCTTTCCCAACGCGCCGGACACCGACTTTGCCGTGGCCAACAAGCGTTCTGTGGCCGCCGAAGCGCTCAAGACGGTTCATGCCCAGCTGGGCCAGCGCTACAACCCAATCATCAACGGCGAGGCGGTCGATACGGAGGCCACCGCCGATTCAGTGAACCCCTCAAAGCCAGCGGAACTGGTCGGTAAGCTGGGGTTGGCCAGCCAGGATCAGGCTGACGCGGCGATCGCCGCCGCCAAAGCCGCCTTCCCCGCCTGGGCCGCTACCCCGGCTAAAGAGCGGGGAGCGATCCTCCGCCGCGCCGCCGACCTAATGGAGGAGCGCCGCCACGAACTGAATGCCTGGATGGTATACGAAGTCGGCAAACCCCTGGGTCAGGCCGATCCAGAGGTCTCTGAGGCGATCGATTTCTGCCGCTACTACGCCGATGAAATGGAGCGGCTCGACGCCGGGTACGCCTACGACTACCCCGGTGAAACCAACCGCTATCGCTACTTCCCGCGCGGCATTGCGGTGGTGATCTCGCCGTGGAACTTCCCGCTGGCGATCGCCACGGGCATGACCGTTGCCGCCCTGGTCACGGGCAACTGCACCGTCCTCAAACCCGCCGAAAATTCCGCCGTAATCGCCGCCAAGATCGCCGAAATTTTGATCGAGGCGGGCATGCCCCCCGGCGTGTTTCACTACCTGCCGGCGCGCGGTTCCACCGTGGGTGCCCACCTGGTCAACCACCCCGATGTCCACCTGATCGCCTTTACCGGCTCCCGTGAGGTGGGCTGCCGCATCTACGCCGAGGCAGCCCAGTGGCGACCCGGCCAGCGGCACCTGAAACAGGTGATCGCTGAAATGGGCGGCAAAAACGCAATCATTATCGACGAAAGCGCCGATTTGGATCAGGCGGTGCAGGGGGTGGTCTACTCGGCCTTCGGATACAGCGGCCAGAAATGCTCGGCCTGTTCCCGCGTCGTGGTGGTGGCCTCGGTGTACGACACCTTTGTGCACCGCCTGATCGAAGCTACCCGCTCCCTCAACGTGGACGAAGCGGTTAAGGCCAGCACCAAGGTTGGCCCCGTCATCGACGCCAACGCCCAGGCCAAAATCAAGGAATATATCGAAAAGGGCAAGGCCGAAGCCACTCTAGCCCTGGAGATGCCCGCCCCCGCCGAGGGCTACTTTGTCGGCCCGACGGTGTTTACCAACGTGAAGCCCGATGCCGCGATCGCTCAGGAAGAAATCTTTGGCCCAGTGCTGGCCGTGATCAAGGCTAACGACTTTGATGAAGCCTTGCACATCGCCAACAATACCGACTACGGGCTAACCGGCGGCCTCTACTCTCGCACCCCCTCCCACATTGAGCGGGTGCAGAACGAGTTTGCCGTTGGCAACCTCTACATCAACCGGGGGATTACGGGCGCGATCGTATCGCGTCAGCCCTTCGGCGGCTTCAAAATGTCGGGGGTGGGTTCCAAGGCGGGCGGCCCCGATTACCTGCTGCAATTCCTGGAGCCTCGGCACGTCAGCGAAAACGTGCAGCGCCAGGGCTTTGCCCCGATTGAAGGCGTCGACTAGGCTGAGGCAAGCAACCCGGTTTCTTTGACAAACCGGGTTGCTCCTTACCCACTGAGGATGTATTCACCAGGCCGAATCTGTGGGTTAATGGCAGAGGTTAACCCCACGTCTTGCACCAAGAGAGCGATTCATGACTGAAGCAACTAATCCCAAAGTCTTTTTTGACATCACCATTGGCGGTACCCCCGCTGGCCGCATCGTCATGGAGCTGCGGGCCGATGTTACCCCAAAAACCGCCGAGAACTTCCGCGCCCTGTGCACTGGCGAGAAAGGCATGGGCACCTCGGGCGTGCCGCTGCACTACAAGGGCTCTAGCTTTCACCGCATTATTCCAGAGTTTATGTGCCAGGGGGGCGATTTCACTCGCGGCAACGGCACCGGCGGCGAGTCGATCTACGGCATGAAATTTGCCGACGAAAACTTTACCCTCAAGCACACCACCCCTGGTCTACTGAGCATGGCCAACGCTGGCCCTAATACCAACGGGTCGCAGTTCTTTTTGACTACGGTGGCCACCCCCTGGCTCGACGGCAAGCACGTGGTCTTTGGCAGTGTAGTCGAAGGCATGGATGTGGTCAGCGCCATGGAGCAGGTAGGCAGCCGCAGCGGCCAAACCTCTGAGCCTGTCGTAATCGCCGACTGCGGCGAACTGTAGAAACTGCCCTAATCATCGGGCGGGAACTGAATACTGATCTCGCCAGCTTCATTGATCAAGACGCTGCCACCGAGTTCTTCAATACGATCGATCGCCCGCTGTCGGGTAGCATCGTCAAACGCGCTCCCCAAGACGCTGGCCCAGGCGTTGACCTGGGCCTGCTTGCTGAGCGGGTTGCGGGCGAGAAAATCAGCGGTACGCTGAGAGTTTTCGGCAATGTAGGGGGCGTCTGGGTGAGACGACTGTCTAGCCCAGTCAGCGGCTATGCGGTAGGATTTTTGTGCCGCTTCGGCATCACCTAAATACAGCAGTTCATCTACGCCGCGATAGCGCCAGATGTAAAATCCATCCTCGGGTAGGGTGGGGCTGAGCCGCTCCAGCCCCTGGGCGATCAGCGCCACACTTTGCTCTGGTTTGGCCGCAAAGTTGCTGGTGCTGCCTGACAGGAAGAGATAAAACATGCGGTAGTACGGGTCGTTGGGAATGATCACCCGAAAGAACTCTGGACTCAAGCTGTAGCCCGTTTCGGCCCGCGCTACGTCGTCGCCAAAGTACTGTAAAAACCGCAGAAAAAACCAGTCTGCCACCACATTATCAAACCCAAATGTGGGCATTTTTTGGGCCAGCGCCAGGGTCGCGGCGGTAGCCTGGTCCTGTTGCTCAAAACTCTGGTTGACGGCGGTGCGGTCTTGGAGCGCTGCCAGGTGCTGCTTCTGTAGGGGCAGCAGACCTAGCAGCAGCACGACAGGCGCGACCCAAACCAACAGACGCTTAGTTTGGTGCAGGGGGCGATGGGGATTGCTCAGAGATAGCGGCATCGGTGTCTTTGGTAAGCGTAAGAAACCTATAGCGCGGGGCACTGATTTTGGGGTGGTTCTAGAATAAGTCTACCCACCTCGATAGCAATCGCGTCTAGACAGCGTTCGTACAGAACCAAGTGGGCGCCAGCCAACCGTCTTCCCCGGCTATTTCACCGTATTGGCATCGTCTATGGCTCAAGATTCTTCTCCGCAATCCTCTACAAATGGGGCCACCCTTGAGGCTACAAATAGAGCTTTTAACTGGCCGGGTGCCCTGGCTGGGATTGCCGTGGTAGTGATGACCTGGCTGCCCCACAGCTACCTGCGCATGGTGGGGTGGCCCTGGGCCCTGGTCTGGCAAATGGGATTTTTGTCGATCGCGCTCTGGCTAATTGTTCAACTGCGTCAGCTCGATCGGCCCTTTCGTCCCTTGGGTTACGGCCTGGACTGGGCGGTGGCGGCAACGATTATCAGCCTGATCATTTGCAGCCTGGCCAGTGACTTCAAAACCGTTGCCCTATGGAACGTGGTTTTGGCCTCATTTTACTTTTTGGCGCTCTACGGCGGTGCTAATTGGGTGCGGCAGGCTCAGGTTAAAACGACCTATCTCGTTGCGGCAATCGCTGGCACTTTTTTGGGCACCGCCGCCATCTCCTTGGCCCTGTGGCGACCGGGGGCCGAGGCTGCCATCGACAACGAGTTTTATCAGGCCCTGCGCAATACCATGCCCTTTGGCCACCACAACTTCGTCGGCGGCTACTTTACCCTGGCTTTGCCCGTTGCGCTGGGCTGCGCTTTGGCGTTTAGAGGTTGGCTGCGGTGGTTGGCAGCCGCCGCCACTGTATTAACTGGCATTGCGCTCTACGTCAGCGGATCGCGGGGTGCCCTGTTGGGCGTTTTAGTGTGGTTGCTGGTCGCTACAGCTGCTTTTGTTGTGGGGCCTACGGCCAAGGGTAGACCGCGCCGTTTGGCGATGGGTGGACTTGGGCTGGCTGTGGTTGTGGGCGTAGTGTTAAGCAACCCCCGCGTGCGTAGTTTGCTTGGCAGCCTCAATTTTACTAACCCCTCAGGCTTTGTCGTTCAGGATGGACCGCTGCTCGATCGCTACTTTTTGGCCAAAGTCGCCGCCAATATTTTGCGCGATCGCCCCCTGGTTGGCGTTGGCCCAGGGGTGATGAGCCGCGTTTCCAACCTCTATCGCCCCATCGAGACCGGCTTGGGTATGGATCATGCACAGCAGTTGCACAGCACACCATCCCAGGTTTTGGGCGAAATGGGGCTGTTGGGGCTGGGGGTTTACCTGCTGTGGCTGGTGCTGATAGTCAGGCTGTGGCTGCGTCTGCATCGTACCGTTCAAGACCCCACCCAGCGATGGCTGCTCTATGGGGTGGGCGGCGGCCTGTTAGCCTACGGCGTCTCTAGCTTGACCGACTGGCAACTGGAAAATATCGGTATTTCTATGGCGTTGGTCGCGCTGGTGGTGGTGTTGCTACACCTTGCCAGCCCAGCAGAACTGCCTCGGTCCGTGGGGGTGGACACCCGTCGCTACTTGAGCCTGGGGCTATTGGCCTGGTTGGTGGTTGCCGGCTACCTGTGGCTGATGGCCGACCTGGGCTTCTGGCAAGGCGATCGCGCTCTGCACAAGGCCCGTCGAGGGGATGTAGCGGCATCGTTGCAGCACTTTTCATCCGCTGCTGCCCTGGCGCCGTGGGACCCCACCTACCACGCTCTACTGGGGCAGGAGATCTATGGGTTGCTGCCTCAGGTGCCCCCCGAAGAACAAGCGGCGGCGCGCCAGGATACACTGACCCATTTGGCGGCGGCGACGGCGATCGCCCCCAACGATGCCTGGTTTAATCACAATCTGGCAGTGCTCCTGCTGCCCCAAGATCCGGCAGCCGCTCAGGTGTACAGCCAGCGAGCGGTGCAGCTGTTCCCCAGAAACGGCAGCTTGAGTCGTTACCTACTGGGGCAAACCTATCTGGCCCAGGGGCAAACCGAGGCAGCTGTTACCGCCTTCAGTCTTGAGGGCCTGGGAAATCCGGAGTTTCTAACCCTGCCTCTGTGGCGACAAGCGCCGCTGGCACCGCTCCAGGCCTCTGTGCTTGACCAGGCCCTGGCCCACCAAGAAACAGTGCTGGAGGCGATGTCGCCAAATACACCGGGCTACAACACGTTATACGACCAAACGGCCCTGGTGCGCTGGTGGCACCAGCGGCCCCAACTGGCGCAAGAGCGGCTAATTCTGAGGCCGATCACTCAGGCCCTGCTGGTGACCGATCAAAATCCTGAGGCGGCTTTAGAGATTGTCACTCAGGCCCTCGACCAAGCGCCCCAAGACCAGGGCCTGCTGCTGCTGCGAGCCTGGCTACGCCCCGACGAATTTGCTCGGCCCTACTTTGAACAGGCCAACCTGCCGCCAGCAGAGCAAGCCCAGCTAGCGGAGTCATTGACTGACTATCGAGACCTGCGATCGTGGTTGACGGCTTTCGGTACCCCAATCCAGCGTACGGGGCGCAGCCTGCTGGGTCTTACCTACCGCAATCGCTACGCCCAAAACATCAACTTCATTGCCCCCCTAGACAGCTTAGATCGGTGGGCAATACCAGGGCTGCTGGGCCTGTTTGTTGAGTTCCCCAGGGAATTTGTGGCTTTAGATCAAACGGTAGAAACGCTGCAAGTAGAGCAACTTAATCTACCCAGCGCCGTCCACAATGGCTTTGAAATTTTTCCTCCGCCTGCGTCAGCCAAAAAACTTTTTTGAAAGGGTGTGATCGCTGGGTGAGAGCAAGTGGGTAAGTTAGACCCAGGCGCAAACAACACATCTACCGCCTACCCTCAAGGAGACATACACCTATGAAAACCTCTCTCAAAGCCAACCTGCTGAAGCACCTGATTGCTAAAAAAGAAGAAGGCGGCTTCACCCTGATCGAACTGCTGGTTGTAATTATCATCATCGGTATTCTGGCTGCGATCGCGCTGCCTTCTTTCCTCAACCAGGCCAACAAAGCTCGTCAGTCTGAAGCTAAAACCTATGTCGGTTCCATGAACCGCGGCCAGCAAGCCTACCGCCTGGAGAACTCCGCTTTTGCTCCCGACTTCGTGACCCTGGCTATTGGTATTCCTTCCAACACCACCTACTACAACTACACCATTGCTGATACTGGTGTAGGTGGTGCTAAAGCCCTAGCTACCATGGTTGATGTAGCCCTGAAGTCCTATGCTGGTGGTGTCCAACTGACCACAGGCACTGGTGGTCAAGATGCAACAACCCTTGCCATTATGTGCGAATCTCTAAACGCTAACGTGGCCCCTGCTGTAAACATAACGCCTGGCGCTCCGGCTGCTGCAACCACTGTTACCTGCCCTAACGGTACTTTCAAGAAACTATAGTTGAGCTAGACTACGCTGAACTTAGTCCATCCTTGATCCAGGGTTCAGCTATTTCCTAAATGGCTGAACCCTGGGTTTTTGGCATGTATTTCTTTGTTGTTATAACCATGTTTAGCGTTCACGATCGCCGCCCTTGAAACCGACTGCGCAGAGCGATCGCAACGCTGTTCATCAGCACCAGCATAACTAGTAGCACAATAATGGCGGCGGCTCCGTTTTCGTGGAACGCCTGCTGGGGGCGGCTGATCCAGTTGAAAATTTGAATCGGCATGACCGTAAACGGGCTTTGGGCTACATCGGTGGGGCAGCGCACCAGGTCTAGGGGGTTGAAGTAAGGAAAGTTTTCGGTGCAGCCGGGGGTGAAGGGTACAAAGGTCAGCGCCCCAATAGTAATCAGCGGCGCGGTTTCGCCGATGGCGCGGGAGAGGGCCAAAATAACCCCGGTGAGAATGCCCGAGAGGGCGGCGGGCAGCACATGGTCGCGCACCACCTGCCAGCGACTGCCCCCCATCGCCAACCCCGCCAGGCGAATGCCCTCGGGTACCGCGCGTAGAGCCTCACGGGTGGCGACAATGATAATCGGCAGCACCAGCAGAGCCAGCGTGAGGGCTCCAGCCAGTACCGTTCGTCCGCCGGTAATGGGCTCCATAATGCGCACAAAAGCAGCTAATCCTAGCAACCCGTAGATAATGGATGGCACCCCGGCCAGGTTATTGATGTTTATTTCGATCAGGCGAGAAAACCAGGTGTCGTCAGAAAATTCTTCCAGGTAGAGTCCTGCCCCCACTCCGATAGGAAACGCCACGATGGGGACAATAATCATTACCCAGAAGGTGCCGGCCAGGGCTCCAATAATGCCTGCATCTTCAGGTCGGCGGGAGGGAAAGCTGGTGAGAAACTGCCAACTCAGGCGGCCCAAACCCTGGCTTAGAACGTCAATCAGCAGCCAGCCCAGGACGGCGATCGCGATCGCGGTAGCAACCCAGGTAGCTAGCCTAAAGGCGCGATCGACAAGGTAGCGCTGGGGCAGGTTGCCCGCAAATTCTGAAACGGTAGCGACTGTGGGTTGAGGCGTTGAAAACTGTGATTGTGACGAGGCCATTAGTCGTATTTCTCCCGAAAGCGACGTACAAACCAGTAGCTAACAATGTTTAGCGTCAGGGTAATTAGAAAAAGCGCCATACCGACGGCAAAAATGGTTTTATAGGCCAGTGAGCCAAAGGGGGCATCGCCCAGACTGACCTGAACAATAAATGCGGTCATCGTCATCACTGGAATAAAAGGATTGATAAAGCCCAAGTCGCCGTTGATGGGCTGAGGGTTTTGCCCCGCCGCCAGGGTCACGATCATAGTTTCACCAATGGCCCGCGACATGGCCAAAATGATCGATGCCACAATACCCGACAGCGCTGCTGGTAATACTACTGCCTGAATGGCTTCGCGCTTGGTTGCCCCCATCGCAAAAGCTCCCTGGCGCAGGTCCTGGGGCACGGCGTTGATGGCGTCTTCACTGAGCGATGCCACCAGCGGAATGATGCTTACCCCCAGCACCATACCAGCGCTAAGGGCGTTAAACCCTTGCAGCGAGGGAATGAGCTGCTGCAAGAACGGCGTCACGGTTAGCAGGGCAAAGTAGCCAAACACCACCGAAGGCACCCCCGCCAGCAGTTCTAAGACGGGCTTGAGCACCTGGCGCAGCTTGGGGGCCGCGTATTCGCTCAAGAAAATTGCAATGAGCAGCCCCAAGGGCACCGCTACGATCAGCGCGATGGTGGTTGTCATCAGCGTGGCGCTAATCAGCACAAAAATGCCAAAGTCGGTGTCGTTGGCAAACAGCGGTGTCCAGCGGCGATCGGTAAAAAAACGCGTGATGGCATAGAAAAACCCGGCAATCGGGCTGGGCGGCTCTAGCCCAACAGCCTGAGATGCTGAGCTGAGCTGCGTGGGGTCAAGGGCCTGAATTTGCTCGCCCACTGCTTGAATTTGCGCCTCAGAGGCGTCGGGCAGCAGGTCAGGCAGCCGATTGATCCAGAGCGCCTGGCGAAAGAACGGGTCTGAGAAAAAATCGATGGTCTCAAAAATTAGCGACAGCACAATGCCCAGGGTAGTCAGAATGGAGATACCCGCAAAGATGAGGCATACAATCCGTACAATGCTCTCTACCTGACGACTGCTGCTGCGGTTGGGCCGCCACAGAGAAGATTTGTCGGGGGGGGATGAAAACTCGGTTGGCATCGAGGTTAGAGCCTCCGCAGTGAGCTAGGGCATCAACGGTACATTAAGTACGCTAAACCGCGATCGCACCATTTGCTTATGATTTTTAAGAATTTAGCTAGCTCTTAAATTCTGATTAATCAAAGTACCTTTATCGATTAATCTTTCCTTAATCTAAAAACAGATTGTGCTTCTGCTGTGTCTTTCTACTAATGGTTTTTACCAGTAGTTCTGACGGAAGTTCTACGAATAAAAACACTCGCCGGACTAAATAATTCTTTGCTGACTCATTTTGCCGAAACAAGCATTTTTGAGCCGTGCTCAAGCTCTGCCAGTGCGATCGCGCCAAACCCGTCAAGCGAAACCGTTGGCCACAAACTGTGAAACGATAGGGGTCTGTAGCGATAACCTAACTTCCTATGACCACTCCCCTCCATGTTTTAGTCACTGGCGCTACCGGGCGCACGGGGGCTCTTGTTGTTCAGAAGCTCCAGCAGCAGCCGGAGAAGTTTGTCACCAAAGGCTTTGCCCGCTCTGAGGCGAAGGTGAGAGAGGTCTTTGGCACCACGGAGGGGTTCTACTTGGGCAACATCGGCGATCGCGATCGCCTCAGGGCCGCTCTAGAAGGCTGCGATGCTCTGGTCATTCTCACCAGTGCTGTACCGCAAATGAAAGCCCCGCCAGAACCAGGACAGCGGCCCGAGTTTGTCTATGCTGAGGGCGGCACACCAGAGCAGGTTGACTACCAGGGGCAGATCAACCAAATTGAGGCGGCTCGGGCTGCCGGAGTCAAGCATATTGTGCTGGTGGGCTCCATGGGCAGCACCAACGAGCAACACCCGCTTAACCGCATGGCCAACGGCAATATCTTGATCTGGAAGCGTAAGGCAGAGGCTTACTTGATTAATTCAGGTATCGACTACGCCATCATTCGCGCGGGGGGCTGCAGGATCAGCCCGGGGGGCAGCGCGAGCTATTGGTGGGTAAAGACGACGCGCTGCTGGCCAATCCACCCGATGGCATTCCCACCTCTATTCCTCGCGCCGATGTAGCCGAAGTCGTGGTGCAGGCGTTGGTAGCCCCCGCTGCTCGCAATAAAGCGTTTGACGTCATTTCAAAGCCCGAGGGCACCCCAGGGGCCGTGGTGACGACGGATTTTGCCGCCATGTTTGAGCAAACTACCCCAGGGCTGTAGCAAGAGGGGTTTTTAGACAGGACGGCGGCAACCAAACCCTCTAGAAGAGGCTGCCCATTGCTCGCAGCATGTTCTGCGGCTGGAGGGCTGCTTCTGCGGCGGTAGGCTCATAGCCACAGTGCACCATGCAGTCGGCGCACTGGGGATTGCCGCTGTTGTGGCCGTACTGATCCCAGTCGGTGTTGTCGAGCAGTTCTTGGAAGGTTTCGTAATGGCCTTCGTTGAGCAGATAGCAAGGTTTTTGCCAGCCCAGCACGCTATAGCTGGGGCTACCCCAGGGCGTGCAGTCATAGTCTTTTTGGCCGGTTAGAAAATCTAAAAAGAGCGGATTATGGTTGAACTCCCATTTCTTTTTGCCAGTGGTGAAGGGGGCCAAAATCTCGCGGAACAGGGCTTTGGTTTGCTCGCGCTTGAGGAAGTGATCCTGGTTCGGGGCCCACTCGTAGCTATAGCCTGGTGAAACCATCATGCCGTCGACTTTGAGCTCGGTGAGATAGTCGAAGAGCACCTGAATCTCTTTGGGATCAGTACCCTCAAACACAGTGGTATTGGTGGTAACGCGAAAGCCTCGTGCTTTGGCGGCTCGAATGGCGCTAATGGCAATATCGAACACGCCGGAGCGATCGACGCATTGGTCGTGCAGCTCTTTCATGCCGTCCAGGTGAACGCTGAAGGAGAGATAGGGCGACGGCGTAAACTTGTGGAGACTTTTTTCGAGCAGCAGGCCGTTGGTGCAGAGGTAGACAAACTTTCTGCGATCGACCAGCCCCTGCACGATTTCGTCAATCTGAGGATGCAGCAGCGGCTCTCCACCGGGGATTGAAACCACCGGAGCGCCGCATTCTTCCACCGCAGCGAAGCAGTCCTCGGGCGACAGGTTCTGCTTCAGAATTTCTTTGGGATGCTGAATTTTGCCGCAGCCCGAGCAGGCCAGGTTACAGCGAAACAGCGGTTCCAGCATCAGCACCAGGGGATACTGCTTGCGGCCTTTGAGGCGCTGAGTGACCAAATACTGCCCCACACCTAGGGCCTGCTGCAGACTGATTGCCATTTCTCTCCACTCCTCGGTTGGGGAGGATCCGATAGCAGAGCCATCGAGCTGGACATGGTTGTGCCAGGTCATGGCTGATGCCGATGATTCGAACCCTGATCATGAATATCCAACTACCGTAATGCATTTTGGCAAAAACGGTTGTCTCCACCGAACCATAGGCCTCTCGCTCGGTACCGCCACTGTTTGTGGCCTTAGCCTCGGCCTCATTTTGGTTTGGCGTTGCTAAGATGCGTTTGCCCCGCTTCTGCCACTGGCTAGGGGCAGTTCACAGATGCCTCAGGTATTGGTAATCTCAGATACCATCTATCCGAGTCTATTCATTGTTAATGCTCTATTAATGCTTATTGGATGAAATTCAACCAGTATGGTTGAAAACTCAAGTAGTGTGAGGAGATTGCTCAATGCCGTCTATCAAATCTGCGTTGGACTTGCTGAGGGAGACTAGCCGAACGTTTTTTATCCCAATCAGCTTGCTGCCAGCCAAGCTTCAAGAAGCGGTTGCATCTGCATACCTGTGCATGAGAGCGATCGACCAAATTGAGGATCATCCAACCCTCGACAGCGGCACAAAGGCCAGGCTGCTGCGCCAAATTAGCCTCAACCTGCAGGCGGGGACTGAATTTTCGGCGGTGGAGGATTTTGCGGTGGGGCTGAGTGGCTACGAGCACCAGCTTGACGAGGTGACCCTGCGGATTGGTGAATGGGCCCTGCTGGCCCCAGATACGATCGCCCCTCGCATCTGGGATGCCACCGCCACTATGGCCGATCGCATGGCCTACTGGGCCGAGCAAAATTGGACAATTAAAACCGAGGCCGACCTCGATCGCTACACCTTTAGCGTGGCCGGGGCGGTGGGCCTGATGTTGTCTGACCTGTGGGCCTGGTATGACGGTACCGAAACCAGCCGCATGGAGGCGATTGGCTTTGGGCGCGGCCTGCAGTCGGTCAACATTTTGCGCAATCACCTGGAAGACAAGGATCGCGGCGTCGACTTTTTCCCGGAAGGGTGGACGGCGGATGACATGCAGCGCTACGCCCGCCGCAACCTCAAAATGGCTGACTCCTACACCCATGCCCTGCCCAAGGGGCCAGCCCTGCTGTTTTGCCGCATTCCCCTCGCTCTGGCTACGGCCACCATTGATGCCCTGGCCCAGGGCCGGGAGAAGCTCAGCCGAGCCGATGTGGTGGCGATCGTGACGCCGCTTCTGGGCGTTGGCAAATCGGTCGAACTTATGACTAAAGTCTAGGTAGATCGAACACAGCCCCTCTTTACCCCTAGTTAATGAACATCCTGGATCAGCTCCAACAGCGGCAGCGCGACAATTTCTCGCTGCACAGCCAGTACCTCAACCCGCAAATGGTCAACGTCCTCAAGACGATCGGGTTCGATCGCCACTATGTGCGGGCGGAGGGGCCTTATTTGTTTGATGACCAGGGCGATCGCTACCTCGACCTGCTGGCCGGGTTTGGCGTGTTTGCCCTGGGCCGCAACCATCCCAAAATCGTGCAGGCGCTGCAGGCTGTGCTGAGCGCCGAACTGCCCAACCTGGTGCAGCTGGATGTGTCGATTCTGTCGGGGCTTCTAGCGGAAAAACTGCAGCAGATCACGCCGCCGGGGCTGGATCGCATCTTTTTTGCCAACTCCGGCACCGAAAGCGTGGAGGCGGCGATCAAGTTCAGCCGCTACGCCACCGGACGCAGCAAAATCGTCTACTGCGAGGGGGGCTACCACGGCCTTACCATGGGTTCCCTCTCGGCCACGGGTGACGCCCACTTTCGAGAGGGGTTTGGTCCCTTTTTGCCCGACTTTATCGAGGTGCCCTTTGGTGATTTGGCCGCGCTAGAGCAGGCTTTGTCCCGCAAAGACGTGGCTGCTTTTATCACAGAACCGATTCAGGGCCACGGGGTGTGGATCCCGGAGGCGGACTATCTACCGGGGGCGGCAGCGCTGTGTCGCCAATACGGCAGCCTGTTCATCGCTGACGAGGTGCAGACCGGGCTGGGCCGCACGGGCAAGTGGTGGGCGGTGGAGCACTTTGGCGTCGAGCCAGATCTGCTCTGTATGGCCAAGGCCTTATCTGGTGGATTCGTCCCTGTCGGTGCCGTCGCCTGTCGCCCCTGGATCTTCGATAAAGTCTTCAACCGGATGGATCGCGCCGTGGTCCACGGCAGTACCTTCGGCAAAAACAACCTGGCCATGGCGGCGGGGCTGGCTACCCTAGACGTACTCGAAACCGAGGGCTGGATCGACCACGCCGCCCACATGGGACAGCAGATTGTGGCTGACTTGCAGCCCCTGGTTGGCCAGTACGACTGCCTGAAAGCGGTGCGGGGCCTGGGCATGATGATGGCCCTAGAGTTTGGCGAGCCCAAGAGCCTGAAGCTGAAGCTGTCGTGGAAGATGCTGGAGACGGCTAACCGGGGCCTGTTCTCACAAATTATTACGGTGCCGCTGTTTACTCGCCACCGGATTTTGTCGCAGGTGGCGGGCTACGGCATGAACGTGGTCAAGTTTATACCGCCCTTGACGCTGCAGGAGAGCGATCGCCGCTGGATTGTTGAGGCCGTCACCGACGTGGTAGCCGATGCCCACCGTATACCGGGTGCCGCCTGGGACTTTGGCAAAACCCTGGCCACCCAGGCGATGAAAACCAAAGCCGGAGCCCGGTAGCCAGATATGGCGAGCCTGTTTCACCCCCTCTGCGGCAGCAACCCGCCCACTCTGCTGAAGCTATTTTTGGCGAATGGTCCTCCCGCCCTTAACCGCTGTCCTCAGGCAGCGCTGGCCTTGGCGGTGTCGCTAGCTCGCTGGCCCTTTTCCACGGCGGAGCGAGCTGCGTTTGCGCTGGCCCCCCAGCCACCGATGCCTGACCCCATTTTTATCGTCGGCTACTGGCGATCGGGCACCACTCACCTGCACAATCTCCTGGCCCAGTCCCCGGCCTTTGGCTACATCACCCCGCTGGCTACGGGAATGCCGTGGGATATCTTGGGCATTGTGCGATCGCTGGAGCCGCTGCTGGAGCAGGTCCTACCCCAGGACCGTTATGTAGACAATGTGACGGTAACGCCCACCTCGCCCCAGGAAGACTCGATTCCCCTGGCGACGATGGGGGCGACTTCCTATTACCACGGAATGTACTTTCCCAAACACTTTGAAACTCACTTTCGCCGAGATGTGTTTGGAGCAGAGAGCGAGGCCGATATCGAGCGGTGGAAACGCCTACATCGCCACCTGCTGCAAAAAGTTTCAGTACACCAGGGTCACCGCCCGCTGCTGATTAAAAACCCGGTCTATACGGGCTACATTCGTCACCTGCGATCGCTGTGGCCGAGGGCAAAGTTCATTCACATCTACCGGAACCCGTATCGGGTATTTGTCTCGGCGCGGCACTACTTCACGCGATTGCTGCCCGAACTGGCGCTGCAGGACTACGGCGATTTGCCAATCGAATCGTTGGTGTTAGAGAGCTACCCGTTTTTGTTAGACGCGCTCAAAAACGACACGTCGGATTTGCTCCCCAACCAATTTACTGAACTCAGCTTTGAGGCTTTGCAAAGCGATCCATTAGGGGAATTAAAGGCCCTCTTTGAACAGCTAGAGCTGCCCGGTTTTGAGGCTGCTCACCCTTATTTTGAAGCTTACTTAGCGGATCTGAAGGATTATCAGCAAAACCAGTATTCTTTGGGCGATAAAACAATTCGTGCAGTTGAAGATCATTGGCAGCCCTACATTCAACGCTGGGGCTACAGGTTAGAGGTTGTCTGAAAAGACCTGCTTTTTGTTAACGATGTCTACGTAAAGCGACAGCGTGGCCGCCAAGGCAAGGTAACGCACATTATGCTTGTTTAACAATTCGATAAACTCTCTGAAATCCTGGCTCAGCATTGTATTTCCACTGATGGAATTCGCGGCGAATGGTTTCTAAGGCGGCTAGTCTGGCTTCGTAGGTCTGGCTTTGCCAGTAAGCTACATCCGATGTGGCAGATTTAAGACTGGTTTTTATGACTATAACCGCACGTTTTTCACCCATGAAATTTACACTCCTGGTAAATGTTGCCTTATCTGATTCAACTTTATCCTCTTTGCTCGTTACCATTCCTCTATTGTAGAAGCCGCCGGATGGAAAGCTGACCGAATTAGAATACTCTAAAAGTTGAGTCAAGTTATCTCAATCATGCATTTCGGTCATCAAGTGTACTTTTGTCCTTAACAAAGGTTAGCGGTGAGAAGCAGCCAGCCCCTAATCAGAGTAGATCACCCCTTGAAAGCGGTTTCTTACCGGATGAGGGGCTTTGCTCAAACTCGACCTGGCCGTAGTTAAGCTTGAGGATGCGATCGCCCACATAGAAATAATGATCGTCGTGGCTGATCACAAAAACGGTCTTTCCCTGGGCCTTGAGATCCGGCAAAAACTGGGTGTAGAACACCTGCTTAAAGGCCGGGTCCTGGTCGGCGGCCCACTCGTCGAACAGGTAAATAGGGCGATTTTCCATGTAGGCGCTGAGCAGAGCCAGGCGTTTGCGCTGCCCCTGGGAGAGATCGACCGTTGAGAATTTGCCCTGCTCAACCCGAACCTTGTGGCTGAGATTGAGCTTTTCTAAATAATCCTGAGCTTTGCTGTCGTCGGCATCGCCACTGACCCCTAGTAACCGCTCAAACAGGTAGAAATCTGAAAATACTACTGAAAAATGCTGGCGATACCACTCCTGATTTTCCTCAGTGATGGGCTGCCGATCGAGCCAGATCTCGCCCGACTGGGGTTGATAGAGGCCCGTCAGCACCTTCGCCAGGGTCGATTTGCCGCTGCCGTTGCCGCCAATGATAAAAATCAGCTCTCCCGGATGCACCGTCAGATCGACTGGCCCCAGGGTAAATTCTGTGGCATCTAGATCGGTCCTGTAGGCGTGGGTGACGCTCTTGAGTTCTAGCTGCTGCCAGCTTTGGATAGGCGGTGGGGCGGAGGCAGCAGCAGGCTGTTGGATCGTTAGTCCCAGAGTTTTGAGCTTGTCGAGGGCAACGCTGGCCTGGCCCAGCAACGGCAGCTTATTCACCAGGTTTTCCATGGGGCCGAGCAGGTAGGTGAAGGTGAGCACGTAGGCCACCCGAGTATTGGGGCTGATGCCAATCCAGTTGGGCAGGGCAAACAGCACCAGCCCGACCGCAAAAAAGTAGATAAACTTGCCCCAGCTGTCGAGCACGGCAAACAGGCTCAGCCCCTTTTGGTTGTAGTGCCTGACCTGGCGGGCGGTCTGCTGCAGGTCGATCGCAAAGAAGTCTTGGCGGCCCAGGTAGTGCAGCTTTAGCTCTTTGATGCCCTCAATCAGGCTACGAAAATGCTGGAACAACTGCTCCTGGTTTTCGCGGGCGGCTGCCAGACCGCGCCGCCCCGCTACCAAAAACCATCGGCAGCTAAACGAGGCGACCAGGGTAATCAGCAGCACTAGGGCCAGCACCTGCCACGACAGCCACGACACGTAGACCATGCAGCCGACCGTACCCGCAATATTGATCATCAAGACGGGCAGGATGCTGGCGGCGGCGGCGATCGCCTGAATATCCTCCGTGAGAATGACCAGCAGGCGGGGTGGCCCCAGGGCTTCTAGAGACTTTAGCTCGGTGGCCAAAATCTGGCGGCAGAGCTGCAGCTGCAGCTCGAATACCGCCGCCTGGGAAAATCGCACCAGCAAAATGCGTGACACCATGGCCGTGATCAGGGCGATCGCGCCCAGTCCCACAAAGGCGGCCACTACCACCGCCCCGGCGGTCTCCTGAGCAATGGAATAGCTGATTAGCGCGATCAGAGCCGCGCTGCAGCCGCCGCTGACTAAGCCCGTAGCCAGGGCGATTAGCAAGACTGGCCCGGAGGTCTGTAGGAGAAACAACACTAAGCTCATGAAAATTCCGTTAATGGGTTACGCACCAGAAATTTGACCAGTTTGGTGTCAGCGGTGGCGTGATGGTCAAAGACCGGCCCCTTAGGGCCATCGGGGATCGTCACTGGCACTGCTGCAGGCTGAGGAACCTGTTGAACAAGCTATGATATCTGCGTTTCTCTTCGCCACCTAAATCGATGCCTCGACCCGACTTCAGTCAGCTGCGAGAACGGTTAAATATCTCTCGGTTAGCCATTCAGAACGGTGGGCTAACGGTT
This sequence comes from filamentous cyanobacterium CCT1, assembly GCA_003017855.1. Lineage (GTDB taxonomy): Bacteria > Cyanobacteriota > Cyanobacteriia > Phormidesmidales > Phormidesmidaceae > Nodosilinea. The sequence continues at coordinate 1,968 of PYER01000031.1, read as the reverse complement.
TGCTGCTGGCTGGTGATTGGGGTGGCGGGGCTGTTCGCGTTTAGCTCTTTGAAGTATGCCTTGTTTCCAGACATTACATTTTCGGTGGTGCTGGTCAACGCGACGGCCCCAATCGAGACGGCGCTAGAAACCGAAGCTCAGCTCACCATTCCTTTAGAAAATCAGCTGCAGCCTCTAGCCGGGCTGTCTCGGCTCAACTCCACCACCTCCGCCGGACAAACCCTGGTCAGAACCGGCTTTAGCGTCAACCGGGGCCTGGCAGAAGCCACCGCCGCTGTGGAGGAGGCGATCGCCCAGGCCGACCTGCCCAGCGAGGCCGACTACGAAATCATTCCCCTCAACCTGAATGAGGCGACGGCAATTAGCTATGCCCTCACCAGTGACGAGCTGAGCTTAGCCGAACTGGCTGAGCTGGCCGAGGCGGAGATTTTGCCACCCCTACAAGACCTGCCCGGCGTTTTGCGAGTCGATCTACAGGGTAGGGGCGCTCAAGCTGCCACCGCCGCCGCTGAAGGGGAAGGGAGTTTTCTCGCCGCTCTGCAAAATCCCCCCACCCTGATTCGCTTTAACGGGGAAGAGGCGCTGGCGGTGCAGGTGATTAAGCAGGGCGAGGCCAACACACTGGAGGTGGTCGATCAGGTTGAAGCCGCCGTTGAGCAGCTGCGCGCCGATCTACCCCAGGTGCAGATCACGCTGGCCGCTACCCAGGCGGGCTTTATTCGCTCGGCCACCCAAGCCACTATCGACGCGCTGGTGGGGGCGATCGTGCTGGCGGTGCTGGTGATTTTGGGCTTTTTGCGCAGCTGGCGGGCAACGGTAATTACGGCGCTTGCGATTCCGCTGTCGCTGCTGGGCACGGCGATCGTGATGGCTATCTATGGCTTTAACCTGGAGACGATTACGCTGCTGGCCCTGGCGATCGTGATTGGCATCATTGTGGACGATGCGATCGTTGAAATTGAGAACATCATTCGCCATATGGAGGAGGGGGCGACTCCCCGCCAGGCAGCGCTGCTAGCGACGGACGAAATTGGTCTGACGGTGTCGGCCTCAACGCTGACCATTGTGGCCGTGTTTTTGCCTGTGGCGCTGATGGGCGGTACGGTAGGCCAGTTCTTCAAACCCTTTGGCCTGACCGTGTCGGCGGCGGTGCTATTTTCGCTGCTGGTAGCGCGCACGCTGACGCCAGTGCTGGCCGTGTACTGGCTACGGACTAGACCCTCTAACTCCAGTGCTCCCCTGGTCTCAGACCAGGCCGCTCCTGTCTCAGATGCGGTGCCTACCTCCTGGCTGGAGCGCATTTACAGCCGAATGCTGGCTTGGTCGCTGCGCCATCGCTGGATTGTGGTGGGTTTGGCGATCGCCAGCCTGATTGCCGGGGTCGCCATCATTCCTCTGATTCCCCAGGGGTTTATTCCCCAGCTCGACCAGGGAGAATTTTTGCTCAACTACAGCGCGCCGCTGCCCCAGCGCCCAGGTCCAGGCGCTGGGCAGGGCCAGGACTTAGCCCAGCTACAGGCTCAGCTGCCGTCGGGTCAGTTACCCCCCGGCCTAACTACTCCACCGGGGGCGGGGGATGTGCGAGCGCAGCTCTTGCAGCAAACCCTCCAGCAGGCCGATGAGCTAGAAGAAACCGTGTCTGCCCTGCCCGAAGTGGAGTCGGTGTTGACCACCGTGGGCGGGCGGGGGCGGCCCAACGAGGGCAGCCTGTACATCAAGCTGCGGGAGGACCGCGATCGCGACACCGCTGCCGTTCAGGCTCAGCTCCGCCAGGATTTGCCGCAGCTAGAGGGCGTTGAAACCAGCGTTGAAGACATCCAGTTTGTCGATACCGGCGGCGAGAAACCGCTCCAGGTGTCGCTGCTGGGCGACGATGTGGCAGCGCTGCAAACCGCCGCCGCCGAGATTCAGGCTCAAGTCGCCGCGCTGCCCGGCTTTGCCGACGTGCGCATCTCTGGGGCCGACAAT
>PYER01000296.1 GCA_003017855.1 filamentous cyanobacterium CCT1 | reverse complement strand
AGATGTGTATAAGAGACAGCCCCTGGACCTACCTCTCTCTACCCGAGCGAGTACAGGCCCAGCCGCTGCCGACGGTCAACGTGGTCGACATGCGCGACGAACTGCAGGAGGGCAACCGCAGTATTCTCAGCCGATCGCTGCAAACGGCCCTCACGGCCATGAAGGCCGAGGGCAACCAGGGACTTCTATTTATCCATCGGCGCGGCCACAGCAGTTTTGTGTCATGCCGCAGCTGTGGCCACGTGATGATGTGCCCCCACTGCGATGTGTCGCTGTCGTACCACCAACCGGGGGCCAACAGCGCCATGACCTTGCGCTGCCACTACTGCGGCTTTAGCCAGGGCCACCCCAAGCACTGCCCCGCCTGCAGTTCGCCGTACCTCAAGCACTTTGGCAGCGGCACCCAGCGGGTGGTCAACGCCCTGGCCGAAACCTTTCCCGAGCTGAGCTGCATTCGCTTTGACAGCGACACCACGCGCACCAAAGGGGCTCACCGCGCCCTGCTGACTCGCTTTGCCAACGGCGAGGCCGACCTGCTGGTGGGCACCCAAATGCTGACCAAAGGTATCGATCTCCCCCAGGTCACCCTGGTTGGCATCATCGCCGCCGACGGACTCTTATATATGAATGACTACTGGGCCAGCGAGCGCGCCCTGCAAATGCTGATTCAGGTGGCGGGCCGGGCGGGACGGGGCACCCAACCGGGTCAGGTCTTTTTGCAAACCTATACCCCCGAACACCCGGTCATAGACGCGGTGACTCGGCACGCCTACGAGGGGTTTATTGCCACAGAATGGGCGCAGCGGCAGATGTTGCAGTACCCCCCAGCCGGGCAGATGATTCTGCTGCGGCTGAGCAGCACCGACCCCAAAGCAGTGCAAGAAACGGCTGAAGCCCTAGCGCGGCAACTGGTTCAGCGTCTTAAAGACTCAGCCTACCAACTGCTCGGCCCGGCACCTGCCCCCATTCCGAGGGTGGCGCGTCGGTATCGCTGGCACCTGCTGGTTAAGGGACCGCTAGATCAGCCTCTGCCAAACTTGCAAGACCTGAAGCCCCACTGCCCAGCTTCGGTGAGCCTCACCATTGATGTCGATCCGCTCAATCTGGCTTAAATCAACTACTGGAAGGATCCTATTGACTATTCGTTGTGGGAAATGTTGTTAGCATTGCTAACCCGTGTAACAGCGGGTAACAATAGGTCAATGGCCTTCCCACCACCCTCTGGCTGTGATAGTTTAAATACATCGAAAACAGCTGAATAACTCGCCAGCCCAACTCGGTTTAAACGCCCTGATTAGCTGGTAATCTAGATAGCAACAAACCCAAAAACACTTTACAACAACCCTCCTAGAGGCGGTCATTCTTGACTATTCCTATCCTAATTGTCGGTCAGACACGGGTTGTGAAAAGTAACTGTAGTTTAGAGAGTTCGCCCATTCTGTTGAATTCTTTGTTCATTCAAGAGGTGTTTAACTCGGTTAAGCAGCCTATTCCAGCCACGGCAATCCTAATTTTGTCTGGCACATACACCGAAAAAGACTTAACGGAGAGTGGCCATGATGGTCACTCTTCAGTTGTTTAAAGGGTTGATACGTGATCGCCCTATCTTCACTCATGCCCTCTATTTATCGAGAGGTCAGAACTTCAAAGAATGGGATTTAAATTTGACTAGTAACTCTCTTTTCTCGTCCCTAAAAATTTGGTCATGAGTGCGGCTGATCAGGGGATGTGGCTGGCTTTAATTATTGGCAATAGTCGCTGGCACTGGGGTGCTTTTGAAAGCGATGGTCCAGAACCGGCTTCAAGGGGCGATGGTTCAGAACCCGCCCTGAGGGGCGAACGCTGGTTAGGGAGCTGGCACACGGTGCCCCTGCCTGAGTCTCAGATTCAAACGCTACAGCGTCATCATTTCGCCCCTAGCGCCTGGCGGCAGCTCGACCCTCCAATCACCCTGCCACCTGCCTTACTTAATGGAGCTGCTATCTGGCAAGATTCTGCTGAGTTATGGATGGCTTCAGTAGTCAGGGCTCCAGTGGCCCGGCTAGCCAACTACTCTGCACTGCATCAGGTCACCCTGGCTGAGGTGCCGCTGTGCAATACCTACCCCACTCTGGGAGTCGATCGCGCCCTCGCCCTGGTGGGCGCGGGGGATGTTTGGGGCTGGCCGGTGCTGGTGATTGACTGCGGCACGGCGCTGACCTTCACCGCTGGCGTAGATCAGCGCCTGATTGGGGGCGCAATTTTGCCAGGGCTGCGATCGCAGTTTCGCGCCCTTTACGCCCACACCGATCAGCTGCCGAATCTCGATTTAGACCTCAACCACTGGCCCCAGCGCTGGGCCACCGATACGGCTGGGGCGATCGCCAGCGGCATTCTGCACACCCAGCTAGCAGGCATTCACGACTTTATTGCTGCCTGGCGAGCCGACTGGCCGGACGGGGCTGTGGTTCTGACTGGGGGGGATGGTGCGGCTATCTACCAGGCCATTGCGAAACAGAACCCAGGTCTGGCTCAAGGAGTTAACCTCGATCCAGACCTGGGTTTTTGGGGGCTGCGTGTCTGCCGTCAACCGGGGCAAATCTAAAGTCGCTACAGACCTCTGATGCGGTTTTTGTAAGCGTTAGCATCAGTCCCGACACCGTTGTTGGCGTAGGTGCCCTCGCTATTCATGCTTTGCAGGTTGCTCACCCGGTTGCCGGGGTTGGGGTGGGTGCTGAGAAATTCAGCGGTTCTGCCCCCCTCAAGCTTCTGCATAAAGCTAATGAAACCGCGAGTATCGTAGCCCGCCCGGCCCAGGTTGTTAAACCCGCGGCGATCGGCGTCGTACTCGGCTTCGCGGCTGTTTGGCAGCTGCAGGGCCAGCTGTACCCCTATATTTACCAGGGCATCTTGCCGTACCTCCAGGGCACCGGCAACGCCACTGGCCAGGGCCTGTGATCGCATTTGGTTGATGGCGTGCCGCCCGGTAATGTGGCCGATTTCGTGGGCCATCACCCCAGCCAGTTCGGACTCATTAGCGGCCTCTTTGATCAATCCAGTCTGAATGTAGACAAAGCCGCCAGTGGTGGCAAAGGCGTTAACGCTGTCGTCGTCCACCACCTGAAAGGTGTAGGGCAGGTTGGGGCGATCGCTATTTGCGGCCAGGCGCTGGCCGATTTCGTTGATATAGGCATTAATGTTGGAGTTGCGGTTGTAAATTCGCACTCCCTGGGCCTTGAGCTGGCGGTCAATCTGGGTGCCCAGGTTAACTTCATCTTGCTGAGACATGTTGCCCAGCTGGACATAGCGAATACCCTGAAAAATCAGGTCAAACAGGCCAGCGTGGGAAGGGGTAGGCGTGGCGAGCCCAATGGTGATCGCCATCAGGGTCGCCATCAGGCCGTACAAACCACGGCGCAGAAAAGAATTCTTCTTTAAGTAGGTGAGAGGAGAAAGCATAGAAGCGCCTCACGTGCGGCTGAGGGTCATGACTATTTCCATCTTGCCCTGCCCAGCCTACGGCCGCCACAGTCGGTGGCCAATAATAAATTTGGCCCCGTTGCCCAGTGCGGATTTTCACCTGGATCGTGTCTGCCGCTCCTGAAGCGATCGCTGGCAGCTGCCGCAAAAGAGCCCGCCTGTGCTTCAATGGTATCGATCATTCCGCTGTTCTAAACATACCTATCTTCTCCCTCCATTGAGGGCACCTCAGCTATGACCCTACTTGACGCTAAAGGTCGCCTGTTTGGCAAAGTCAGCATCCTAGATGTGGCGGCGGCGCTGATTATATTGATGGTGCTGTTTGGCATTTTTCTCTACCCCGGCACCTCAGGGTCGGTGGCGCAGGTAGGGGCAACCACCAAGCCGGTCGAAGTAGACGTCATGGTGCGAGGGCTCACCTCCTCTGACCCCGAGCGGCTGTTTGAGACCATCAAAAATTCAGAAACCACCAACATCATTATTCGCAACCAGCCCTACGGCCAGGTCAAAATCAAAGATGCGCGCCTGCTGCCTCGCAGTACGGCTGTGCCCCAGCCCGATGGCACAGTAGTAGCGCTGCCCGACCCACGCCCAGAGCTGAACTACACCATTGACATGCTGATCACCCTCGAAGACGAGGCCCAAATTACCAGCACAGGGCCTGTGTTTGGCAATAGCAAAGTTAAGGTGGGCACCCAGATTGAGCTGGATGGCGACCTCTACAATTTCAACACCAGCACCGTTGATGTGCGGGTGCTGGAGGACAGTTAGACAGTTAACTGAAAGGGAATAGGGCGAGCATTTGAGACCAGTGCTTCGCTGAGCTTGTCCAGGAGGAATCTGTCTGGGGGATTTTTGTCTCAGGGATCTAAGCGGATCTAATCTGAGACAATGGGAACTCACCAATCTGAATCTATTCAACGCTTTGCCATGACTGTCACCCCTATTGCTCCCTCCCGTGTCGATTGGCAAGCTCTGGCAGATCAGGCGTTATCGGGGGAGGTGCTCAGCCGATCGCAGGCCCAGGCCGTACTGGCGGCCCCCGATACCGAACTGCTCGATCAGCTGGCGGCGGCCTACCGGGTACGGCGGCACTACTGGGGCAATCGGGTGCGGCTGCACTTTTTGCTCAATGCCCAGAGCGGGCTCTGCCCCGAAGACTGCCACTACTGCTCACAGTCCAAAATCTCCAGCGCCGAGATTGAGAAATACCCCTTCATGGCCCAGGAGAAAATTCTGGCGGCGGCAGAACGGGCCAACAGCCTCAAGGCGGGCACGTTTTGTATGGTGATCTCGGGGCGATCGCCCTCCGATCGCGTCTTTGGCGAGGTGCTCGACGCGGTGCGCCAGGTCAAGGCTCGCTACCCCATGAAAATCTGCGCCTGCCTAGGTCTGCTCGACGAGGCTCAGACTCAGCAGCTGGCAGCGGCGGGAGTAGACCGAGTCAACCACAACCTCAACACGGGCGAAAAGAACTACAACGAGATCTGCACGACTCATACGTTTGGCGATCGCGTTGCCACTATCGAAGCGGTAAAGTCTGCCGGAATGACCACCTGCTCGGGCGGTATCTTTGGCCTGGGCGAAGCCGACGACGACATCATCGACATGGCCCTGGCCCTGCGACGGCTGCAGGTGACCAGCGTACCGCTGAACTTTTTGATTCCCATTCCGGGCACGCCTCTGGAGGGACGGCAGGATCTCAACCCGCGCCAGTGTCTGCGCATTCTCTGCCTGTATCGGCTGCTGCTGCCTGCCCAGGAAATTCGCATTGCCGGAGGGCGAGAAGTGCAGCTGCGACAGCTTCAACCCCTGGGGCTGTACGCCGCCAACTCAATTTTTGTAGGCGACTACCTCACTACCCCAGGTCAGGCGGCCCAGGCCGACTACGCCATGATTCGCGACGCCGGGTTTGTGCTCGAAGGCCCCGACGGCGAAGCAATCGACCTGCCCGAAGCCCCGTAGGGTGGGCACCGCCCACCAGTCAAATCTGTAGGAAACCAGGCTCCCCTAGGCCGCCTGCGATCGCATCACTAAATCCACCAAACTATCCACCAAGCGCTGTGGCTCCATCGGCATAATGTGCTCGCCGTGCATCACGCTCTGGGTCATGATGAAGAAAACCGTTGCCCCCAGAATCACCCGCGCCGTGGCTTCAGGGTCGGGCAGGTCGAGTTCTGGGCAGCTTTTCAGGTAGGCGGTCAGCTGGTCAGCGGCTGGCTTGGTCAGGTATTCGACAAAGGCCTGGGCCAGCTGCGGAAACCGCCCCGATTCGCCCGCGACCAGCCGCACAAAGTTTTGGTAGTCCAAGTCGTGCAGCTCGCTCTCAATGGCGTTAGTCACCAATCGTCGAATTACGACTTCGGGTCGGCCTTCTAGGTTGCCGTCGCCCATCACCTGCTGGCAGCGTGATTGGGCCACGTACTGAATCAGCGCTCGAAACAGCCCCTCTTTATCCTTGAAATAGTTGTAGACCGTCGGCTTGGAGACCCCAGCTGTAGCGGCCACTTTGTCCATGCTGGTGCCTGCATAGCCATTTTGCAGGAACTCTTGCATCGCTCCCTGCAAAATCTGCACAGCTTTGTCATTGAGCACTGATGGACTTTGAACCACGCGTTGATACCTTCCTAACCCATTGACTCATGTATAGCACTCGACTACTAAACGCCACAGTAGTCTGGGGCGCCGTCTTTTACGCAACTCGGGCGATCGCCCACTCTGGAGATGCCCTATGAACTAAAGCAGTAGTGTATAGCGCTATACCTTCATTTTAACGGCGCATTGACTAATTTTACCAAACCGTTTAGTTTAATTTTATTGCTTTTAGCAATCTATAGAAAGCAGTAGCAGGTTAGTCATGCTGACGACAGAACCTCAAGACCTGGTGCTTCAGTTTTACAAGGCCTTTGACGATCGCGCGATCGACTGGGCCGTAGACCTCCTTGCCCCCGATTTTGTAGACCACCTGGCAGGGTCGCCTGCCCCGCTCGATACTTGGATATGACCTATGGCAACTCGCGTTTACCGAGATCTCAAGTGGAACCGTTTGTTGCTAGCTTTGCTGGCCACGCTAATTATTGCCGATACCGCGCCTCATCCTCAGCTGTCGCCGGGGCTACTGCATGTTTTGGCGCTGCGGGTGCAGGCGGTGCTCAGTCAGGGGCAGTAGCGCAGGCGATCGCCGCCTGTAGCTAAGATTCTGTAAACTCGTTCCCCAGCGCAGCGGTTTGGTGATTAAGCTAAGGGTTGCCCCCCGCCGCCCCCTGCCCATGCTCTCGTCTTCTAAAACCAAGACCGCGACTCTCTCCACCACCTATCGGGTCAAGGGTTGGGTGCAGCGGCAAATCAAGCGCGATTGGGTCAAGCTCTCGCTGGCTGGTCTGTGGCTAAGCTTTGTGGCGGCTCACGTGGCTACCGACTCGCTGCCGACGCAGCTGCTGGAACGACGTCTGCAAACCCTCTTCTTTGAAATTCGCGGTCCCGCCGTGACCCCCAACGACATCATCATTTTGGCGATGGATGATGAATCGTTTGGGCAAGCCGAATACTACCGCACCGACCCTGAGCAGTACAGCCATCTGGCTCCCCTAGCGGGCACTCCGTGGCAGCGCCAGGCCCATGCGATCGCGATCGAGCGGCTGCTAGAGGCAGGGGCCAGGGCGGTAGCGCTAGATATATTGATGTTTTCGCAGAGCAGCTATGGCCCAGCCGACGATCAGGCCCTGGCCGATGTGCTGGCTCGCTACGGCGATCGCGTGGTGTTAGCAACCACCATTGGCGATGCTGAAATGCGCCAAGGAGAAATGGTGCGCCCAACGCCGCCCTTCCCGCCCTTCCTCGACACCTCTGTGCATATTGGCAA
>PYER01000295.1 GCA_003017855.1 filamentous cyanobacterium CCT1 | reverse complement strand
AGCATTAGCGGACTCGCCATTCGACGGCACATTGGCACCCTGATGCTGACGCTGACCGTCTTTGTGATGGGCTTTTTCATCACCTCGCAGCTGCCCGTAGACCTCCTGCCCTCAATCACCTATCCCCGCATTGGCCTGCGGGGAGACGCGCCGGGACTGGCCCCGGAGGTGGCTATCGACGAAGTGACCCGCCCCCTTGAAGAAGCCCTGTCCGCCACCGAAGGCGTGGTGCAGGTGTTCTCTCAAACCCGCGAGGGTCAAATCAGCATCGACCTGTACTTTGAACCCGGCGGCAACATCGACCAGGCCCTCAACGACGCCACCGCCACCCTCAACCGCGCTCGCAGCACCCTGCCCCCCGACCTGGAAACGCCGCGACTGTTTAAGTTTGACCCATCGCAGCTGCCGGTGTACGAAATGGCGCTGACCTCAGACCAGCTCAGCCTCCAGGAGCTGCGCATTTTTGCTGAGGAAGAGCTGGCCCGTGAGCTGCAGCAGGTGCTGGGGGTAGCCACCACCGATGTTTCGGGCGGCGTCAACGAAGAAGTGCAGGTGAACCTTGACCTGCGTCGCCTTCAGGCCGCTGGCATTGGTGTAACCGACGTCATCGAAGCCCTGGAAGAGCGCAACCAAGACGTTTCTGGTGGTCGCTTGCGGGGTGGTAGCGAAGAAAGCCTCACTCGCCTGGTGGGGCGGTTTGAGTCGGCAGATGAGCTGCGAAATATCGCGATTACCGTGCCGGACACCAGTCCCGCCCAGCAGGTATACCTGCGCGATGTGGCCACGATCATCGACGGCACCGAAGAGCAGCGTGTCTTTGTCAACCTCAATGGTCAGCCTGCGGTCAAGGTCAGCATTCAAAAGCAGCCCGCCGCTAACACAATTGAAGTCGTAGACGGGGTCAAAGCCAAGCTCGAGGAGATGCGCCAAGTTGGCCAAATGCCAGAGGGTATGGAGATGACCGCCACCCTCGACGAGTCACGATTTATTCGCAACTCCATCAACAATGTAGCGATGTCAGGTTTGACCGGGGCCGCGCTGGCCGGGCTGGTAGTGCTGATGTTTTTGGGCTCTCTGCGGCAGACCTTTATCATTGTGCTCGCCATTCCCCTGGCCACTCTGATGGCCCTGGTGCTGATGGGGCTGTTCGGTCTGTCGCTCAACGTGTTTAGCCTGGGGGGCCTGGCCCTGGGGGTCGGTATTGTAGTGGATAACTCCATCGTGATGCTGGAGAACATGGCCAAGCGGGCCGAAGAGATGGAGCGATCGCGCCAGGGCGAACGCTACAGCAGCCAAGAGGCAATCTTTCAGGCCGAAGCCAGCAGTCAGGAGCTGGAGAGCGCTCTGCTGGCCTCAACCCTGACTAACCTGGTGGCCGTGCTGCCCTTTTTGCTGATCGGCGGCTTTATTTCGCTCATTTTTAACGAGCTGATTTTGACCGTGAGCTTTTCGGTAGCGGCGTCACTGGTCGTGGGCCTCACCGTGGTGCCAGCGCTGGCCGCACGGATGATCATGGGTCGACCGACGCGATCGCTGCAAAGCTGGGGGCCATTTCGCTGGTTCAACGCCCGTCTGGAGGGCGTTACCGTAGGCTATGGCAACCTGCTGGGCCGCGTCATTCGGCAGCGTATTCTGGTGATTGCCCTGGCCCTGCTGGTGTTTGGCGGCGGCAGCCTCTGGATGGTCGGTCGCATTCCCCAGGAGATTTTGCCCAACATTAGCACCGGCCAGGCCAGCGCCAGAGCTCGCTTTCCTGCCGGCACCACGGTTGAGGACAACCAGCGCGTGATGAATGCGATCGACGAGATTTTGCTGGCCCAGCCCGAGACTGACTACGCGTTTACCACCGCCGGGGGGTCGCTGTTTGGCTCTAACACCAGCGAAAACACCCTCCGCGGCAGCAGCACCATTACCCTCAAACCCGGCACCGACACCCTGGCCTTTGTCGAAAAAATGAACGGCGAGCTGGGTCAGCTGCCTGTGGTCGAGACCGACATTAGCATTCGACCCGAATCGGTACGGGGGTTAATTTTAAGCAACTCTCCGGTGCGATCAGACCTTGATGTCGGTCTTCAGGGCGAAGATACGGAGGCCCTGCTGCAGGCGGGCCGGCAGGTGGTTGAGGCGCTTGGTCAGGCTACCCTGGCCCGCTTTCGCCCCGACGGCGAATCTCCCCAGGAAGAGGTGCGAATTTTTCCTGACTGGGCCAGGGCTACCGACCTCGGCCTCTCCGCCGCCAACATTGGGGCCACCATTCAAACGGCGCTGAATGGCTCGGTACCCACCCAGCTGCAGCGGGGCAACCGTCTGGTCGATGTCAATGTGCAGATCGAGCCGGGCAGCGTGCAGCGCTCAGCTCAACTGCTCGATATTCCACTGTTTACCGATGGTGGGCAGCGGGTTCAGCTGGGCGATATTGCCACCGTTGGCCGGGGGCCAGCCCCGGGAGAAATTCAGCGCATCAACCGCCGCCAGGTGTTTTTGATTGCGGGCGACTTGGCCGATGGGGCTAGTCTAGGAGCGGCCCTGGCGGAAGCCGAAGCCATTGTCGCCGACCTCGAATTGCCCGAGGGCATTACCCTGCTGCCCAGCTCTGCCGCCGAAACCAACCGCGAACTGCAGCGATCGCTGGCGGTTCTTGGTGCCCTTGCGGCCTTTCTGGTCTTTGTGGTGATGGCGGTGCAGTACAACTCGCTGATCGACCCGCTGGTGATTATGCTGACGGTGCCGCTGGCTCTGGCTGGAGGAATTTTGGGCCTGTTTGTCACCCAGACGGCGATCGGGGCTACGGTGGTAGTCGGTGCGGTGCTGCTGGTGGGCATTGTGGTCAACAACGCCATCATCATGGTGGAGCTGGCCAACCAAATCTACGAGAGCACAGGCTGCTCCCGCCAGGAAGCCATGCTGCGCGCTGCCCCCCGCCGCCTGCGTCCGATCTTGATGACGACCTGCACCACGGTGCTGGGCCTGTTTCCGCTGGCCCTGGGCATTGGCGAGGGTTCAGAATTCTTGCAGCCCCTGGGCGTGGTGGTGTTTTCGGGGCTGTCGCTGGCGACGGTGCTGACGCTGTTTATCATTCCGTGCTTCTACACCCTGCTGCACGGCGGGTTTGGTTCGGGGGACAAGCGACCTGCGATCGTAGACCGCGATATGGCCGAACCGATGGACGTGCCAGAAGTTATGCAGCCTTAAAGCATCGGTTTCTATCAAAAACAAACCGCCCAAACTTTGTCTGGGCGGTTTGTAGTCGGCGCTTTTTTGCTGGAAAAGCTCTTAGAAGTGCAGATTCAGGCTTAATCGGTGTTGATCATGCCTTCCTCAGGGTTGACCAGTCGCCAGAGCTTCTGCTTGATCTGGGTGTCAAACACCTCCCACTTGAGGCGGTTGTACTCAGAGTTTTCATAGAAGCCTGACAAAAAGCCCACCGGAATTTCAAACCCGCCTGCCATTGAGCGCCCGCCGCCAAAGAAGCGGCCCTCGCTGTCCTGACCAAAGGCCTCTTTAATAAACTCGTCGGGGTCGAGGGTAATCTTGCTGGTGCGCAGCGAGCCGATCACCACCTCGCGCTCCTCGTCTTCGTCGTGGACAATGCCGTAGACCACGGCTGTGTGCACGTTCTCTTCGGTGACCAGAAAGTCAGCCGCCTGGGGAATGGCGTCGCGATCGTCGTAGCGCAGGTAGCCCACCCCAGCGATCGACACGTTGTTTTGCACCTTGCGGTTGCGCAGCGATCGCTCGATCACATCCATTACCCGCTTCGAGCGCGAGGCCTGCAGCACCGCGCTGAGCAGCTGGCCGTCGTAGAACTGGCTCAGGTAAGCCGCCGCCATGAAGTCGCTGGCCCCAGCGTGCATCAGCTGGTTGGTATCTGCCCGCAGCCCGTGCATGAGCGCAGTGGCGCACTTGGCGTGCTTGCTGTTGTTGCGATCGAGGTTGAGCAGCCCCTGCTGAAGGTACTGGGTTAAAATTGTCGCCGTCGCCCGAATGTGGGGCCGCAGGTCTATGTACTCGGCATCGAGCTTAGACTGGGGAGCGTGGTGGTCAATCACCAGCACCAGGGGCAGCCCGGCCTCCCGGATATGCTCGTAGAGCTGACTGGTGGTGCCCTGGTTGTCGACCAGCACCAGCCCCTGGTAGTCGCTCAGGTGAGAGCTGTCGGCAGCCGACAGCCAGCGGCGAGCGGGCAGGCCCGTCAGGCGCACCAGGGCAATGTTTTCCTGGTGGCTGAGGGTGCCCGCGTAGATAATGTCGCACTCAATTTTGTAATTGGCCGCGATTAGCTTGTAGGCCCAGGCCGACGACAGCGCATCGGGGTCGGGGAAATCTTGCAACAGCACTAAATGCCGCTCTTCTCGATGGGCCTCAAGCAGACGGCGTACCGCCTTGACCGGATCGTCAGAATCGCTGTCTGGATCGGGCCTGGGTACTAGAGAAATAGCACTGCTGCCGTTGGGCAGAGTCTCCTCTGAGACCTCGGAGTCGGAATTAAACGTCATCATAGACATTTCCTGTGTGACAGCGCACCTGGTATTGATGGATCGAATAATTTCACACTAGAGCTAAAGACGCCACTTGGGCCGGCTGCGTTGGCGGCGCCGCCAAAACTGCTCCCTGTGTGAAACGCCCTGCCAAAGCCCTCCTCAAGCGTCAACAGCGTGTAGCTCTATGCTCATTATTACAATTTGCCGCAGAACCGACAGCGTGACGCCAGCTAGAGATAAATTTCCGCCTTAAGACATAGGCTAAGCTCCTATGTAATGCCGATGACATATTTTTTCCATTCTTGATGTACCCCGCTGTGGATTTGGCGGGTGACCTCAAAGTAGAGACTGCTGTGAGGCTTACGGGGCTGGCTGAAGAGCGGCATGTTGGCTTCTCGGGGAGTGCGGTTGCCCTTTTTGACGTTGCAGCGCACGCAAGCTGTTACCATATTCTCCCAGGTGTCACCGCCGCCGCGCGATCGCGGCACTACGTGGTCAAGGGTTAGTCCATCGCCGCTGTAGCTGCAGTACTGGCAGGTGTGGTTGTCGCGCTGCAGCAGGTTGCGCCGAGTCAGGGGAATATCTTTGTAGGGCACCCGCACGTAGTGGCGCAGACGAATAACCGTGGGCAGCGGAAAGTCGGCATAGACCAACTTGCCGTTATGCTCAACCCGCTCGGCCTTACCCTTGATGACCAGCACAACAGCGCGGCGCCAGCTCGTAATATTGAGCGGTTCATAGGAGGCATTGAGCACCAGAACCTTACTCATTCTTTTGCTTGTTAATTGGCTAAAGAAGATTAGACCGATGGTAGCACAGAAGCTAAATGAGGCGTTTGGCCCCTGATACACTGCCTGGGCTACGTCAGTGGTGGGCTGGCTCAGATCTGGCGCTATGATAGGTCGCTATCTCCCAAAAGCCCAAAACAATCCAGAAAACGCCCCCCAAAAATGTCCCAAAAAACGCTCATGGTGAAGGAGGAGTAACGATGCTGAGTTGGGAACAAACCCCAAGCCTGGCCCCCAGCCTGGAACCCATGCGCTGCTGCCGGGCCTGGGTTGAGATTAACCTGGCCGCGCTGCGGCACAACGTGCGCCAGTTCAGGGGCATACTGCCTGCCGCCACTCAGCTGATGGCGGTAGTTAAGGCCGATGCCTACGGCCACGGGGCCGTTACCGTAGCCCAGACCGCGCTCCAGGCTGGGGCCGCCTGGCTGGGAGTAGCTACCGTCCCCGAGGGCATTGAGCTGCGGGCGGCAGGCGTTCAGGCTCCCATTTTGGTCATGGGGGCGGTCAACAGCCCTGAAGAAATGCAGGCGATCGCCCACTGGCGGCTCCAGCCCACCCTGGTTAACCCCAAGCAGGCGCTGGTGTTTTCTGACACGCTCTCGGGACTGGCGGCGGCCCGTCCGGTGGGTGTGCACCTCAAAATTGATACCGGCATGACTCGACTCGGGTTTCCCTGGGCCGAGGCCGTAGACTTTACCCGGTTTGTGCGGCAGCTTCCCCACCTCAAGATTGATAGCCTCTACTCGCATTTGGCCACCGCCGACAGCCCCGACCCAGCCATCATGGCGCAGCAGCAGCAGCGGTTTAGAGCGGCGCTGGGGCAGCTTCAGCAGCAGCAATTACTCCCACCACGGCTGCATTTGGCCAACACGGCAGCCACCCTGGCCGACCCCGCCCTGCACTACGACCTGGTGCGAGTAGGGCTGGGTCTCTACGGCCTCTACCCGGCCCCTCACCTTCAAAACCGGGTTGATTTGCAGCCGGTGATGCAGGTTAAAGCTCGCATCACCCACTTAAAAGACGTACCGGCGGGAACGGGCATCAGCTACGGCCACCAGTACCTGTGCGATCGCCCCATTCGTCTGGCCGTTGTAGGAGTTGGCTATGCCGACGGCGTGCCCCGCGTCCTCTCTAACCGGCTTCAGGTCATGGTCAAAGGCCACCTGGCCCAGCAGGTTGGCGCGATCACGATGGATCAGCTCATGCTGGATGTCAGCCATATTCCCAACCTGCAAGAGGGCGACGTCGTTACCCTGCTCGGCCGCGACGGCAACCACGCCATCGGTCCCGACGACTGGGCCACCATGGCCAACACCATCAGCTGGGAAATTCTTTGCGGGTTTAAGCACCGACTGCCTCGCATTGCCGTCGAGCAGCCCCTGGCCGCGACCACTGTGCCAAGTTAAACAGATCAACCTACAGCTGCTCTAGCGCAGCCAGCAGGGTGGCGGGCGGGGCCACCGGGTGCAGCAGCGAAAATAGGTGACAGTAGCGCAGTCGCCCCTGGGCATCGAGCAGAAACTGAGCCGGAAGCGGTGCGCCCAGCGCTTGCCCCGTACAGTAAGCCCGAAAAACGTCTCCAGCCGGGTCGCTGAGCAGCGGTAGGCTCAGGCCGAGGTCGTCTACCACCGCCTGAGTCTGGCGCTGGGGCTGAGGGCTAATCGCTAGCACCTCAGCCCCAGCATTGCGGAACTGGTCATAGGCTTCGTTCATAGCTACCAGGTGGGCATGGCGCTGAGGGCTGTAGGCGATCGCCGCCGCAATACGGCAAAACGCCAGTACCACAGGCTGTTTGCCCCGCCAATTGGCCAGCCGTACGGTGCGTTTGTGGGTCACATCCCACAGGGCAAAATCGGGGGGAATCTGGCCCAGAGGCAGTTCAAAACGCGGTGGCAACGGTATCCAGTAGCGCCATTCAGCCGCAGTTGTCGATGGCGGAGCAGTCAGCATAGTGGCCCTTAAACCTACGCCAAAATTTTGAGAAGCGATCGCGAAGACTATACCAGCAAAGCCATGATCAAAAGGGTTAAGCCATCCTCACTTTTGCCCTGAAAATAAAGCTGACAAACCAAGATTCGACCGTTCTTAAGCCACCTGCTTCGTGAGGTCAACTTGATAG
>PYER01000294.1 GCA_003017855.1 filamentous cyanobacterium CCT1 | reverse complement strand
ACCATAGCCACCGCCGCCCCTAGACGAGCCGCAGCCACCGCCTGGTTCGCCCCCTTACCGCCGGGCAGCGTTTTGAAGTCAGTGCCCAAAATCGTCTCCCCCGGCTGAGGCAGACGTGACGTCCGGCAAACCAAATCCATATTTAGGCTGCCAAAGCTATAAAGAGTCCGATGTCGAGGTGCAACAGTCATGGCCAAAAATGTTTAAGCGTTCTAACGCTCCCACGCTCCCACGCCGAGAATCCTCCAACTTAAAACCGCCTAAAACAGATCACCCTCATCGTCATTGAGCTGATCATAGGGCGAGGGGGGGCGATCGCTGCTCCAGGCCCACCAGGCGGTCCCGCACTCGCCACAGTGGTAAAATTCCTGCCATTTGCGGCGGTGATCGGCCCCAAAGACCGGCGATCGGCGGTTGATCCAGACCGCTTTGGCCTGGCGGCTTTCAGCCCCGCACTGGGGGCAGCAAAACTGGGTGGCGTGGGTGGCCGACTGAGCCCAATCGGGCGGGAAAGGGGAAAAAGCGTCCATAGCGTGCGGCGGGGGGTCAGTTCCATTATGGGATGCATTAGCTCAGCCTGCCCGCCAGACCCGCCGTAATCTCCCCTTTCTGCGGGAAGCCGCTCCGCATCCACAACTCTCCACTACGCCCCGCATCCTCCGTTGGTTAAGTTCTGGGAAAGTACGCTTCACGGCAGACGTTCTTAGGCATAATCGGTGGCAGGCTCGTAACTCTTGGGCCAAAAGGAGCATGGATACGCGATGGCACTGCGCTTGATTTCGCTGCTGGGTATTTTTGGCCTTTGCTTTATTGCCTGGCTGGGTTCAGAAGATCGCAGGCGGGTGCCGTGGAAGGTGATCCTGTGGGGAATTGGCATTCAGCTGGTGGTGGGGCTGCTGGTGTTCTTGCTGCCCTTTACCCGCGAGATCGTGGTCTGGCTCAGCGCTCTACTCAACGCGCTGATCGATGCCTCCGATGCCGGGGCGCGATTTTTGTTTGGCCCCATTTTTGTGCCCGACTTTAACCAGACCGTCGGCCCTGCCGGGGCTGGTCGCTGGATTGCTCGCGCCTTGACCCCGCCCTTTACCGCCGTACCGGGCGATCGCCTGGGGGCCGACAACCTCAACCTGGGCTACATTTTCGCCTTTCGCTCGCTGCCGCAGGTGGTGTTTTTTGCCGCCATTTTTGCGCTGCTGTACAACCTGGGCGTGGTGCAGCCCATCGTGCGAGTGTTCGCCCGCTTCTTTCGCTGGGCCATGACGATCAGCGGGGCCGAGGCCCTGGCGGGGGCGGCGAATATTTTTGTGGGCATTGAGTCGGCGATCGCCATCAAGCCCTTTCTTGAGCGCATGACCCGCAGCGAGCTTTGCGCTATTCTAGCCTCCTGCTTTGGCTCGATAGCTTCTACGGTGCTGGGGCTCTATGCGGGCTACCTGCGGCCCATTTTTCCCTCCATTGCTGGGCACCTGATGTCAGCCTCGGTGCTGACTATTCCGGCCTGCTTTGTGCTGGCCAAAATTTTGGTGCCCGAAACCGAGACCCCCGACACCCTGGGCAAAGTGCCCGCGATCGCCCTGGCCGACGACGAGCGCCAGAGCCCGATGGACAGCCTGATTATCGGTGCCCTCGACGGCGTCAGAATGGCCGTGGGCATCGTGGCCGCCCTGATCGCCATTCTGGGTCTGATTGCCCTGCTCAACCTGGTGTTTGCCAATCTGGCTAACCTTGCCACCAGCGAGTTTGCGCCGTGGCGCGTCATTGGCGAGGTGTTCAGCGTCATTACCCTGCAAAACATCATGGGGGCGCTGTTTTTGCCCCTCACCTTTCTCACCGGGGTGTCGCTTGACTGGCAGGAGCTGTGGCTGTCGTCGCAGCTGATTGGGCGACGGTTCTTGGAGACGGCGATTCCGCCCTACATTGGGTTGGCCAACGCGGCGACAGAAGGAACCCTCAGCGATCGCGCCCTGGTTATTGTCAGCTACGCCCTCTGCGGCTTTGCCCACCTTCCCTCGGTTGGTATCTTTGTCGGCGGTCTGTCAAACCTGGTGCCCTCCCGCCGCAAAGACATCAGCGAGGTCGCCTGGAAAGCCCTCTGGGCCGGCACCCTCGCCACCCTGATGACGGGCTGTGTGGCGGGCATCTTTTTCTACGAAGGGGCTGCCGTGCTGGGTCGGTAGGGTAATACCCAAGCCTGGTTGCGTATTGGGCCTGTCAAATTTGGTTTGACAACGAGCATTTGGGAGCAATAGCGAGCCTGTGGGTGCCGCAATTTATGCGGTGCTGGTCGGTCGATGCTGCGATCGCAGGTCAACGCTACGTAAACGTACTGATGCTAAACCACAATAGACGGCGCTACAGACCAGGGGTAGGGCTGAGGGCAAGAAATTCTATATGAACACGAAATAAACCTCTGTTTTGGTCTATTTTCGCAATTTATTAAGGATTTACAAAGCTCGGATAGGGATTGTGTAAAGAAGCCGCAACCCTGCAACACAAGGAGTTCAATCGCGTCTCTAGAGACTAGCAATCAGCAACGCCACGATTTTAGCGAATTAAGCAGGAAAACTGCGAAATTCGCTGGTTTAACGGTGCTGTAGGAGTGGCTATCTACCATTCACCATTGCACTCCAAACGATTTACAGGAATGAACGAAATGACTCAAACTAACTGGGCTAAGCTGCTGCGCTTAGCGCCTCTTTCAGCTGTCCTTGCGATCCTGACTCTCGGCAGCGGGGCCGCGATCGCTCAGGCCGGTGGCCCAATTCAAGATTTTGACTGGCTTAAGGATGATGCCCTGCTAGACCAGGCCCTCGACGCCGCCCGCACCAAAGACGATGATGACGACGACGACGACGATGATGACGACGATGCAGAATCGGGAGAAGTCATCTATCAGCGCCGCACCACAACGACAACCACCGTTAACCAGGTCAGTTTTAGCGATATTTCGACCAATTATTGGGCTAGCAACTTCGTCTATCGCCTGTCTGCCCTCAACGTCGTCAGCGGGTTCCCCGGCGGCAATTTTTTACCCTCCAATAACCTCACCAAGGCCCAATACGCGGCTATGGTAGCCCAGGCTTTTGACCAACCTGCCACTCGCCAGCTAGTCGTCCTGCGCAATGTCTCCAGCAGCTATTGGGCTTATAGCGCCATTCAAAAAGCCTACAGCATGGGCTTTTTAGACATTACCGACGGGCTTTTTGATACCGACGACACCCTGACTCGCTTGGATATGCTGGTGCTGATGGCTCGGGGTTTGAAGATTACTGAGGTGACTTCTGGTCAGTCGGTCGACAGCCTGCTCAGCATCTTTAGCGACGCCGACGAAATTCCCAGCCAGTACCGGGTTGTGATTGCGGCGCTGGTAGAGCGGGGCATTTTGGTGAATTACCCCACCATCACCGAACTCAACCTGTTCGAGACGGTATCTCGCTCCGAAGCCTGTGGCTTTGTCTATCAGGCGCTGACCTACCTGGGCAAGGTTGAAACCATTGAGTCGGCCTACATTGTCAATAACGACAACTTCTCTAGCCTGAGCGAGACCGTCACCATTACCGAAACGACCACCACCGAAACCAGCGGCGGTAACGGGAACGATGACGATGATGACGACGACGACGATGATGACGATGATGACGATGATGATGACGACCGCAGGCAAGCCTGCAACCAGGGCATAGGCAACGGTGCCGAAGGCTGCGATCCCGGCAACTCGCGTCCCCGTGGCGGCAGCAATGATGAGGGTGGCCGCACCCCTGGCAACCGCTAAGCTCCTGTTTCTGTCCTTTTGAGCGATTATCAAGGCGCCCTTAGGGGCGTCTTTTTTTTACCCTTGAGTTAACCCGTTTAGATAGTGCCGAAGTTAGCCTGCATGCATCATTGGGTTTCAGTACTGACAAAGCCTCTCAGTACTGAAATTGGAGGTAGCCACTGTAAGAATGCCAAACGTTTGGCACTCGTTTGGCACAAGCTTCTGAGATGTTAGACATAGTTCTGCAATGGATTAGGCTTAAATACAAAAAATAGAGCCAATTCATAGAATTAACTACTGTTGTTAACGCACAAAGACACAGTAAAACATCCTGCTTGCTTTTGCAAACAGGATTTACAAGGCATCGATTACATTTACTTGAAAATCATCACCAAACTTTTGAACAGTTCGAATATGCTGATTGATTCACTCGAATTACCCCGGAATCATCTTGTAAAAGCAGATTTTTGCGTCATTGGCTCTGGTCCTGGCGGCATAGCCATTACTCGGGAACTCGCCGGCACAGGAAAGAACGTTTGCCTACTAGAAAGCGGCGGCGTAGAACGAGAAATTGATGTCCAGGATTTAAGTGCTGGTGAGTCTATTGGCGATCCTTTGTTGTCCCTTCGAGATACTCGTAACCGCCAGTTTGGTGGAAATTCAAATATATGGTCAATTAAAACCGGTCGTCTAGAATCAAATCAGTGGAACATAGGAGTGCGCTATGTTCCACTCAGCGATATAGATTTTCAGGTGCGAGATTGGATTCCTGACAGTGGATGGCCAATTGTAGGTGAAGAACTCATTCCTTACTATAAGCAGGCACAAAAAGTTGCCCATTCAGGTCCCTTTGAGTACAGAACCGAGTTCTGGGCCAATCAAGATATAGTCCCTTATGAATTCGAAGAAAACGCCCCCTTCACTTCGCGAGTCTATCAATTTGGCCCTGCTAAGGTATTCCATCAAAATTACTTTGAAGAACTAAAGATTACCGCCAATGTCGAGGTTTACCTGCATGCGACGGCTATAGAACTAGTTCAAGAGCCAGAGCACTCCCGCGTTTGTAGAGTTCACGTCAGTAATCTTGCTCAGAAAACATTTTCGGTTGAAGCCAAAATTTTTATTTTGGCAACAGGCGGCATAGAAACAGCTCGACTACTCCTTGCCTCTAATTCTCATCAACCGGCAGGGATTGGCAACAGTCATGATCTGGTGGGTCGATACTTTATGGAGCACCCTTTAGTAGATATTGGCCGACTTTATCCCTCTAGCGCACAGGTCTACAGAAAAACTGCATTTTATGACCTGCGCTGTGTGAAGGGCCATCCTGTTATGGGGCACTTTGTTTTAACTCCTGAAGCAATGGCAAAATACTACCTGCCGAACGGGGCAGTGGTTATTTTCCCCCGTCCTAGTATTCGTCAGACCGAGGCCGTTTTGTCGTTAAAGACCCTGTTTGAACAGGGGCATCTAAAGCATCCTGTGCCTAAACAATGGGCTAGTATCGCTCAACATCTTTTGAAAATAGGTAAGGGGCTAGACTATATAGCCCATGCTATTTACTTGGCTAAAAAATATGATCAATCGTTAATGCATGGGTTTGGACGGGGAGGATGGTCACAGCATCTTCATCTATGCGAACGATTTAGATCATTTGAGGTCTTGCTCGTCAGTGAACAAGTTCCTATTTTTTCTAATCGGGTTCAGCTAAGCAAAGAACGAGATGTATTAGGAATGCCTCGGGCAGCGCTGCACTGGCAGTGGGGTCAGCAAAGTATAGAGAGTACTGCAAAAATTCAACATCTATTTGCCCAAACCGTTGAGCAGCATGGGCTTGGGCAAATGGTGCCAAAGCTACGGGAAGGCCAACCTTTCTTAAATGGGCCTGCGGGCATAGCTCATCATATAGGAACAACGCGCATGAGTGCCCACCCCAGCAGGGGAGTAGTGGATGAAAACTGTCGGGTACATTCGACTCAAAATCTTTATGTTGCAAGTAGCGCCGTGTTCCCTACTGGAGGATACGCTAACCCCACGTTGACTATTCTGGCTCTGTCCCTGAGGTTAGCAAGCCATCTAAAAACGAGGATTGAGTAATTCAAACCTCAGATACTGTCTAAATAAAGAATTCTCGAAATTACAAATCATAATTTTTTATGAGTGAGCTTAGTTATTATGTCTAATCTGGCTAGGATCCGCCTGGTGATCCTTCAGTATGCAGGTGATCTGCGCGAGACTTATCAACTTCTTTGCCAAACCGGCAAGCAGGAATACTTTGGCCATAAGTATATTTTAGAAAGTGCTATTGCGATTGGCCAAAAGATTGATGAGGTTATTTATATTTGCTGCAGAACAGATTTCCAATACAACGAAATCTTAGAGCCCGGGCTGCGTGCCGTGGGAGGCAATCTTGACCCCTATAGAGATACTAAGCTCCTTTACAATTTGCTCGATCAGCAAAAGCCTACCCATCTAGTCGTACACTTTCCTTTAATTTCTGCGTTTAAATGGGCTAAGCGAAACCGGGTAAACGCAATAGCTTTACTGGCCGATTCGTTTCAGGGCGATAGTATTTCTGCGAAGCTCCGTCGTGCTCGTCTGTCATATACCTTAAACGACAAGGCGATTAGTTTGGTGGCCAATCATGGCTTGAACTCATGTCATTCTTTAAAGAGTATTGGCGTCAGGTCGGACAAAATCATACCGTGGGATTATCCTTACGAAATCACGCCCGATCATTACGCACCCAAAACCTTAAACGGCGCAAATATTAACGATCACAATATCGTCTATGTTGGCCGTATAGATCAAAACAAAGGAGTAGGCGATATTTTAAACGCCCTCGTTGTGTTGAAAAGTGATGGCATAACTCCTAACTTAACCTTAGTGGGAAAAGGAGAATTAGATTTCTTTCGGTCTGAAGTCGTTCGCTTAGGACTAGAGGATCAGGTGGTTTTAACGGGTGGACTGTATAACGATCAGGCTTTAGAGAAAATGCGCTGGGCTGATGTTGTTATTGTTCCCAGCCGCCATATCTACCCAGAAGGTCTGCCCTTGACAATATATGAGGCGCTAACTGTCAGGACACCTCTAATCATCTCAGATCATCCTATGTTTTTGCAGAAATTTGAATTAGGGAAAGATGTACTGATGTTTCCCGAGAAAGACTCCACCTCCCTAGCTCGCTGCATTAAGACCTTGCTTACCGACGCGGCCCTCTACAACACATTATCCTTAAACTCTTCGGGCGCCTGGGCTAGGCTACAGCTGCCAATTAAATGGCATGAGCTGATTGGGCAGTGGATAACAAATACGTCAGAAAGTCATCAGTTCCTATTGCGGCACAGCCTAAGACAGTGCTCTTATCAGCAGCAACGGCTCAAGTCGAGTTGAGTAGTTACTCGGTTGATCAATAAGCTACTGTCATTTGGGTTGAGACGGGTCAGAACCGCCAGGGAGCAACGTCCCATGACGCTGGCGCGTCACTCCAAACGATGAAAACACTTCAAGCCGATCCCTGAGCGGAGTCGAAGGGAACGGGCTTTCTCCCTTCGGGAGACGTTTCACGAACGACTCCGCTCAGCCCTCGGTTATTTTCAGGGCAACGTCCCATGCCGCTGACGCGCCACTCCAAAGG
>PYER01000293.1 GCA_003017855.1 filamentous cyanobacterium CCT1 | reverse complement strand
GCGCTCTCTGTGCTGCCCTATGCTGCTCCGCCATCGCTCGCTGAGGATAGTTATCGCCACGGCCCTGGGGGTGGGGGCGGCGCTGGCCACAACGTTACCGCTGCGGGCCGCAGAAACGCTGGGGCTGGAGTTTGGGCCGTTTAGCCGCTCGATACCGACTGAGTCGTTAGTAACGTTTGCCGAAACTGGCACTGTGGACCGGCAGCTGGCTCCCTTTTTGCGGCGGCTTAGCCCGGCCCAGCAGGAGGAGCTGCGCGCTGCCCTCATGCGCAGTCGAGCGGTGGGTGTGGTGCCCATTTCTCAGTGGTTTAACAGCCCGATGGGCGATCGCAGCCTGCAATTTCTGGGCCAGATCGCCCAGACCGAGGCGGGGCTAAACGGGCGGCAGGCGCTGCGGGCGGCGATCGTGGCGGCGGTAGCTGAGGATGGCGACATTTCGCTGCTCGATATGGTTCGTCACTTTCCCACCGGCAGTTTGCGGCTGAATGTTGCCCAGAGTATGACCGTCGCGCGCCAGGTGCAGGCTGAGGCGGTGGGCACCCGCGCCATTGTCGAGGCCATTCAGCAACAGTCTGAAACCGAGGCCGCCGCGTCGCCATCGCTCGATCTGGCGGCCCTGCCCGACCTCACCCAGCCCGGCCCCTACGGCAGCCGTCAGGTATCGCTCACACTGGTGGATGCTGACCGAGGCCGTACCTACGCCGCCGATGTGTTTGTGCCGCAAAATCTGGCGGCGGTACCCGGCCCTATTCCTGTAATTGTGTTCTCCCACGGCCTGGGCGACAGCCGCACCACGTTCTTTAGTCTGGCCACCCACGCCGCCACCCACGGGTTTGCGGTGGCGCTGCCCGAGCACGTGGGCAGCAACAGCAGCCAAAAGAAGGCCATGCTCACCGGACTCGATCGCGAAACCTTTAAGGTCCGCGACTTTCTAGATCGCCCATTAGACGTCAGTTTTTTGCTGGATGAGCTGGAGCGGCTCAATGCCAGCACCTTTGAAAATCGGCTGAATGTGGGCCGGGTGGCAGTGGTCGGGCATTCCTTTGGCGGCTATACAGCGCTGGCCCTGGGCGGGGCCAGCATTGATTTCGATCGCCTGGCCCAGCGCTGCGACCCCGCCGCCAACCTGCTGCTCGATGCCGCCATGGTGCTGGAGTGCCGCGCCCTGGAGCTGCGCGCCGACGCGGCGGCGATGGAGCGCCTGGCCCAGGGTACCAAGGACGATCGCGTGCGGCTGGTGATGGCTTTTGCGCCGGTGTCTAACCTGTTTGGCCCCCAAGGCATGGCAAAAATTGCGGTGCCGGTAATGCTGTTTGGCGGTGAGGTCGACCTGCTGGCTCCGGTGGTGCCGCAGCAGGTGGCGGCCTTTAGCTGGCTGCAGGGGCGCGATCGCTACCTGTACCTGGGCCAAAACACCTCCCACGGACCAGACTTTACCCGGCTGGCGACGCGCTTTTTATACATCGACGAGGCCCTGGAGCAGAGCATTGACGAGGCGATCGCCGCTACCCAGGGCGTCAATCGATCGCTGGTGGTGGCCTTTGGCCAGGTCTATCTGGCCCAGAATGAAGCGTATCGGCCCTTCCTGCGATCGGCCTACGTCGAAACCGTCAGCGCTGCACCCTTTCGTCTGCACCTAGTGCGCGAGCTGCCGCCCCCGGTGGTCGAGCGGCTTGCGGGGCTACCCTGACTGGAATAATAGGAGAGATCTCTTTCCATTGGCCGACCTATGACCGCTCCTACCATCGCTGCCGCCGTGCCCCTCACCCTGCCCAAGATGGGCTGCGGCACCTGGGCCTGGGGCAACCAGCTGCTGTGGGGCTACGACCAGAGCATGGATAGCGACCTGCAGCAGGTGTTCAACCACTGCCTCAGCCACGGGGTAACGCTGTTCGACAGTGGCGACTCCTACGGCACGGGGCGGCTAAACGGGCGCAGCGAAACTCTGCTGGGGCAGTTTGCCCAAGATTATCAGGGGCCGCAGCGAGAATCGCTCTGTCTGGCTACCAAGCTGGCCGCCTACCCCTGGCGGCTGACACCCGGCTCAGTAGTAAAGGCTGGAGAAGCCTCTGCCCGCCGGTTGCAGCGCCCCATTGATCTGGTGCAAATGCACTGGTCAACGGCCAACTACCTACCCTGGCAGGAAGCCCCCTTTCTCGACGGGCTGATGGATCTGGTGGACCAGGGCCAGGCACGAGCGGTCGGTCTGTCAAACTTTGGCCCCAAACGGCTGAAGCTGGCCCACCAGCGATTTCAGGAGCGGGGGCTGAGTATTGCCACCCTGCAGGTGCAGTACTCGCTGCTGTCAACCTACCCCGTCACCGAGCTGGGGCTGAAGGACCTCTGCGACGAGCTGGGCATTCGGCTGATTGCCTACAGCCCCCTGGCGCTGGGCCTGTTGACGGGCAAATACGCTGCCCAAGGTCCCTACCCATCGGGGATTCGAGGCCTACTGTTTCGCCAACTGCTGCCAAAGATTCAGCCGCTGCTGGATACGGTAGGGGCGATCGCCGCCCATCGCCAAAAAACCTCGGCCCAGGTGGCGCTCAACTGGTGCCTATGCAAAGGAACGTTGCCCATCCCTGGCGCTAAAACCCTGGCTCAGGCCGAGCAAAACATTGGTGCTTTGGGATGGCGGCTCGACGCTGGAGAAGTAGAGGACCTGGATCGGGCAGCAAATCAGGGCGAGCGCCAGATGGTGCAAAATATTTTTCAGTCGCGTTAGCCTGCACAACTCATGTCATGGGGCTGGGTTAATTGTGAATCACGCAGCCTTGACCTTGTCCGAGCTTCTTGAACGGAAAGCTTGTTTCTGCCTTGCTGTACTAAAAACAGCTTCTTGCGGTCTTTTCTATCTAAAGCTAGAGCCAACTAATGCCAAAGGGAAGATGCGTCGGAGAGCTTGAGTCTTGATAATTGACTCGTCAGCAGGAAATAGATCAAAAGATATAGATCATGTTGAAAGCTGGCCCCCATCGGTAGTCGCCCTTCCCCTCAGGAGAACCCCATGTTACGCTACGCGCTGATTTTTCTGGTTGTAGCTTTAATTGCCGCTTTCTTTGGTTTTAGTGGTGTCGCTGGTGCAGCCGCTAGCATTGCTCAAATTCTGTTCTACATTTTCTTGGCTATCTTCGTGATTTCGCTGATTATGGGTCTTGTTAAGCGGGCCTAGATTTTTCTGCCGTCAAGGGTGTAGTGGTATAGCTGACGTTTAGCAAAAAATCCTCTTTCGCTATTTCAGATGAAAGAGGATTTTTTTATTGTCGACTACAGTATCGACCCAATCGATTGGAGTACGGTTGGAGCACGGGACAGTATCTAGATGGCAGTCCCGGTCCTGGTGCCCTAGTGGTCTGTCAAAACTAAATTCGTAGATTGGGTGGCAGTCTAGCAGAACCCAAAAGGTGGGCTGCTGTTGGGTTCCACTTCGTTCCACCCAATCTACGAGAACCTAACTGACAGTCCCCGTCCTGATGCCCTAGCTCAGGCTGAGCACAATAGCTTTATGGCTCTGCGGCTCATTCAGAAGGCAGAGCCTTTGATAAGCGTGCCAATGCTGAGCATTTGAACGGGGAGCAGGAGTACTGAACCGACGTTTTAAGCGAGCTACACCTAGCGACGATCGCCGGTAGCCAGGGCTGAGGCCGCAACGGATACTGACCTCATGCTCAGCAATCGGGAGGAGCTACTTAATCGCTAAAGGCATCCTTGATGTTGTCGACCGCACGCTCAACAGCATTCATGGATTTTTCTGCGGCCCGCTCGGTTCGATCGGCGTCTTCCGAGGCCCGCTGCTCAATGCGATCGCGGTCTCGCTTGGCTTTGCGCTCGACGAAACTACCTTCGTCGTCAGCCTGATCGACCTTAGAGGCATTTTGGCGGGCGGCACTCTTAACACTATCCTCAGCGCTGCGAATAATGTTCTTAGAGCCCTTCTCAACGTCATCGGCGGCGCCCTTGATCTGGTTGCCTGCATCTGCCGCTGCGATCAGGGTGCTAGTCGGGGCAGCCAGGGCTGCGGTATTGGCAAAAAACGTACCCTGCCAAACAAGCGCGATCGCAGATAACAGCACCAGAGTTTTAGCTGTCCAGTGACCCACCGTTGAGAGCCCTTTCGCAAAATGGCTTAACTTCATAAAAATCATCTCCGTAAGCGTTAGCCCTCTAGTCTTACTGCATTCAACTTGTAGATTAAACCACTCCAAAGATAGAGGTTCATCTCCCCTAATAGGCTAAACAAGGGACTTTTTAGCGGATTAGTTAAGTACTTAATTTGTTTCCACAAACTTTACAAGCAACATTCAGATTTTTCTATGAAGACGCTCAGAAAAACACACAAAACTACACAAAGTTCCTAGATGCCCCAAGGGTTAGGGTCAAACTTTGCACCTCTGACAGAGGGGAAAATCCTGAATTAGCTTTAGTATTTAAATGGTTGCGAAAGTATTAACTTTTTGCTGTTCTAGCTATTGTCATCTAGTTGCCTTTTGGAAGTGTTAGAGCAATTGCCTTAACCTGATTCTGGGAAAGACATTATTATTCCGTTTTCAGGGCGAGAAGCTTTAGTTTTGTCGTGCGGTCAATATTGTACAAGCCTCTTTGACGTCTATAGTAAAGTACCACGCTAGCTAGATATCAACCATTGCCCTTATTTCCATGATCAAAGAGGGCGGCAGGATGTGTTTAAGCACCGTCCCTAAGTAGCAACCACAGAAGCAACCACAGACATCTTCGTCATGGCTATAGAGAGCCAGAGCTTTGCTCTGCTGCCACTGCTGTTATAGCCGCTGTAAGTATATTGTGATAAGGAGGAATTAAAGCCATGAAACGCTTTTATAAAAGCCAAAATTTAGCCCGAGGCCAAAGGGGTTGGATAGGCGCGATCGCACTGGGATTAACGCTTTCTCTAGTTTCGGCATGCAACACCGCCACCCCAGATAGCCAGGCTGAGCAGGAGAATGTAACTTCAGGCGAAGTTGCTGAGGTGGAAACGGGGGATGCTGCTGTTGGTGAACTAGTAACCATTAGAAGTGGAATTGTTGAGACCATCGATGACAACAGTTTTGTCATGGAATCAAATAACGGCGATCCCATTTTGATCATCAATTCTGCTGGCGCTGCATTTACTCCTCCCGAAGAGGATATTCCCATTCAGGTAACAGGACAGCTTGAGATCTTTGATGTTGCATCAATCGATCAGTACGGGGTAGACGGTCTAGACTCCGCTCTATACGAAGAGTACGATCAGCAGCCCGTAATTGTTGCCCAAAGTATTGCCCTGGCACCAAGACCCCAGGATTTAAGAGAAGCACCCGACAACTACTTTGACGAAACGATCGCGGTTGAAGGCGACCTCAGACCTTTAGAAGGGGCAGATAACGGATTTGCTCTGTTTGAAGAAGGCTGGAATGATGACATTGGCGTACTAGTAGTTGGCGTCAGTGATGCCGTAGATACGGCCAGTCTTGAAGAGGGTGAAAACGTTGTTGTAACGGGGCAAGCACGGCCCGCCGATGCAGCCGCACTGCAAGAGGCAAACTTTGGCTGGGATGACGCTCAAATTCAAGAGTTTTTGTCAAGGTATGAAGATCGCCCCGTAATTATCGTTGAGGAAGTCTATCCATCGGCTGTACCTCCTAACCCAGACGTTTAATAGGCTTACGTCACGTAGGCCCAACTCCTACAGGGGCAGCTGCAAAACGTCTTCTCAGGCCAGCTTGAGAAGCGCAGCAAAAAAGGAGCTAAACCTTTGATTTAGCTCACCCAAATCTTAATTAGTAACAAACACGAGGAAACCATGGTAAACACACGAAACAACATCAACCAAACCCAATACAAGCGGGTCGTGGGTGTTTTTAAGCGCCGCGAAGATCTCGAAAGCGCGCTGCGCGCCCTTAGCGATGCCGGTATTGATAAAGAGAGAATTTCTCTGCTGGCCAAGCACGTTGAAAATGTTGAAGGTGCTGAAGAACTGACCGATCACCAGGGCAACGAAGCCAAAGAAGGGGCCGGCATTGGTGCCACCACAGGAACCGTACTCGGCGGCATCGGTGGCTTCCTAGTCGGTGCAGGCGTACTGGCTATTCCGGGGGTAGGCCCCGTGCTCGCCGCAGGCGTTGGTATCTCTGAAATTGCGGCTACCCTGGCTGGCGCTGGTATTGGTGCGGCTGCCGGTGGTCTGGTGGGTGCTCTGGTGGGGGCCGGTATTCCTGAAGAGCAAGCCAAAACCTACGAGAAGCGCATCAAAGCTGGCGACTATCTGCTGATGGTAGATGGCACCGCTAACGAGATTGGCCGGGTTGAGTCCATTCTGCGCGATCGCCACATTGAAGACATGGGCACCTACGACGCCCCCGATGTTGCCAACCGCTCTACTACTGCCACCACAGCTACAACAGGGCGAGCTGATGTCGCTGGCACCCGCGACATCGACAACGATGGCGAACCTGAGGTCATCGTCGTAGACAACCGTTCTCAAAACGCTCGGCGCAGCTA
The DNA here is from genome assembly GCA_003017855.1 of filamentous cyanobacterium CCT1. Classification (GTDB taxonomy): domain Bacteria; phylum Cyanobacteriota; class Cyanobacteriia; order Phormidesmidales; family Phormidesmidaceae; genus Nodosilinea. Next base: position 912 of record PYER01000293.1, on the reverse strand, counting down.
GTTCATAGCACAGCCGTAGTCTCTGGGCCTGCCTCTGGTAGGCCCAATTTTTTTGGGTTTTGCTGGCCCGAGGCGATCGCACTAAATTTGTTTTATATTGCCATATAGTTAAATAACGAATTGAGGATTCCCCATGCCTACCCAGTGGCTCTACGGCCTGTTTGGCGGCATTTTAATTGGTCTCAGTGCCACCCTGCTATTGGCCTTCAACGGGCGCATCGCGGGCATTAGCGGCATGGTCAACGGCGCTACCACCTTCACCACGGCGAAAGTCTGGCGCTGGCTGTTTTTACTGGGGTTAGTCGCGGGCGGTTTGGTTTACGAATATGCCCTGGCCCCTCAGCCCACCCCTACCTATCCTTTCGCTCCCGCTACCATGATTGGCGCGGGGCTGCTGGTGGGCTTTGGCACCCGCATGAGCAACGGCTGTACCAGTGGTCACGGGGTTTGCGGGCTGGGGCGGCTGTCGGGGCGATCGCTCGTTGCGGTCATTACCTTTATGGCTGCCGGCATTGTCACCGTATTTATGACCCGGCACCTGCTGGGCTGGGTTTAGAGAACTCAAGGAAATTCACCATGACTGTCCAAAGCACATCGACTCCCAATGCTCTGGCTCAAAACCTGGTCGCCCTGGTTGCCGGGCTGCTGTTTGGTCTGGGACTAGGCTTTTCGCAGATGATCGACCCCCAGCGGGTAATCGGCTTTTTAGATGTGTTTGGTAACTGGGATGCCACTCTGGCCTTTGTGATGGGCGGTGCAGTGCTGGTGACGCTGCTTAGCTTTCGGTTTATTTTGCGACGATCCCATCCCCTTCTAGACGGCAAATTCTACCTGCCGACCCGCAATGATATCGATCGCCCCCTGGTGCTCGGCGCCGCTCTATTCGGCATTGGCTGGGGGCTGGGCGGGTAC
>PYER01000292.1 GCA_003017855.1 filamentous cyanobacterium CCT1 | reverse complement strand
TCACTCAGCTTCACCAAATACTCCAACGCCTCTTCTGCTGTACTGGCATGTTCTAGCAAGCGAGGTAGTAGTTCGGGTTTGAGGGCAAGTTCGAGTTGAATGGGGCGATCGGGTTGGAATTCGCCGTTGGTTAAAGGGCTGCGAACAGCGGGTTGCAGGTTGAAATAGGCTTCGGTGTTAGTGCTTTGGTACTGCTCCAAACTGATTTGCCCCAAAAAATGACATTCAACATATTCGTTGCTGCATTTTCTATATTGCAGTACTGCTTCTCTAAGAGAGATGGAGTGATACTTGTGAGCGTATAATAAAACAAAAAATGAATTAATTCTTTTTTTCAGTGAATCTTCCATTTGAATTCCAATCAGAATACTATGCTTATTCATTCAACGAAAATGCAGAGTGTGTCCTCACAAACTAGACTGAAAATCCATCACGACGGCCATCGAACTCGTAAGCTATGTCTGCTAATTAAAGAATAACTACTACATTTTTGAGATGCAGGTCTTAGAATCGAGTTCTACTTTGTAGCCACGATAGTTCAGTATAGTGACAATCTCCAAAAAATTGAGAAATCAGGAAAAGATTAACTTACGAGATAATATCAAAAACAATTCTACGAGCGTCTTCAAAAGATAATTTTTCTCGCCCAGTCTGCAAAAGCTCTGCTTCAATTTCGCTTAAAGCAAATTCGAGCCGAGACAAGAAATTTTTCTTTTTATCTTTAGTATCACCTTTCAATCTTAGCGCTGTACGGTTGCCAAATCCACGCTTCATCTCTATCCTGCTTAATATCTTTTCATAAGTTGATTGTATATCTCCATCAAGCGAATCAAGAGTATCTTCCCTGCTTGACCACTCAACTTTATCTTTTTCAAAGCTTGGATCTTCATAAGCTTCTCCTGAGCCATATTTACTCCTGTCAATTTGATTTGGTTTCGAATTGGTTTTATTTAATTCGGAGTGTATGGTCACATTTATAGCTCCACTGGAGACTGGTTCTCCACTAGCGTCTAATCGACCTGCTTCACAATCCAAATCAGCAGTTACTTCACCGCTATGATCCGGAGTTTGAGGTAATTTGGCAGAGCTTTCTCTTACCTCTACTTTATAATAAATCCAGTATCCTTTAACGTTAAGCCATTTCTTTATTTTCTTTTCAACTTCTCGCTCATGCTTGTTATTAGCGGCTTCCGTAATAGGGTAAAGATTTTCACTTTCGCCTGGCCCACCAATATGATCATTCAGTAAATGTCCTTTCACATAATGACCATCCTGTGAAGGATTGGTTTCTTGATTTGGTAAGTATCTCATTATTCCATCCAAAACTCCATTTTGTGGTGGACCTCCTTGTGGATGATTTGGCCCCAACATTTTTGCCTCCATTACCCTTCCAACTGTGAGCCCATTAATACTTCCTGGGGTAAATTTTACTTCTTGTTCTAAATCGCTATTCTGATTACAATGCGCTGTGCTTACTCCTTCTAGCATTAAGGTCGAAGCATTAATTGATGCTTTAGGGTTGATTTTTATTTCTATAGATGCTGAGGGCTTGCCAAGATTCTCCCACTTGATTTCCTTCAACTCAAAATCTCTCTTAATCCGATTGAAATGTTGCTCGACCTCTTCTGTCGTCTTGGACTTTGAAACTATTTCTTCTAATTCCTTCTCAGCTAATTTTATATTTTCTTTCTTTTCGTCACTTTCTCTGTCGTCTTTTTCTTGTGGCTTCTCCTTCTTGTCCTTACCTTTAAATAATTTCTTCGCTTTCTTCAACACCCACTCGATCGCTGCATCAATCCGCTCTCGAATCGCTTCAAAAAATCTCCGAACTCGCTTCGTCAATCCTCCCAATCCCAATAGCGATGCCAGGAACCCGATCGCCACTGGCAGTGCTGTCGCTAACGAATCCTCCACCGACACCGCCATCTGGTTGGTATCGCCATTGGCAACCGCACTCACACTGGCAATAATCGACTCCACCAGCACCATAATCTGCTGCCCGTTCTCAATGAAGAACATAATGATGTCGAAGATCATCATCCCGGCTTTGATGAAAGCCGTTGCCGGAGTCAGCAGCCCCAGCACCCACTTAATCCCCGCCCGGATCACCTCCGTAATCAGCATGTTCTGGATCTCATCCATCACCGTCTGTTTCAAGTCGGTGAACTGATCCTTCACCTGCTCCCACATGCCAGCGGGGCCATCATTCTTCAGCGTCATGAACAGCTCCGACCCCTGCTCTATGCCGCTGACGGCAGGTTCCCCAAACATCCGCACCGCCTTGGAGCGCACATAATCCCAGGTCAGCCCCAGGGCCTGGGTGGTCAGGCTAAAGATCCCCTCCAAACTGAAGATGTCTTCTGGCATGGTGATGCCCACACTGCCCAGGGTGCCCGTCAGCCAGCCAATCAGCCCCGATTGCAGGTGGGTGACAATGTTGCCCAGGAAGTTGTTGAAGCCCTGGGTTAAGCCAGTAATCAGGTTATCCAGGAAGCCAATCGGGTCTTTAAGGATGCTTTCGATAACGCCCTGCGCCCCCGCAAAGATCCGCTCCAGCATCGCCTTGATTTCAAGAATCTTGCCAATCACGCCGCCCATCGCATCCAGGGCGCGATTAATCAGGCCGCTATTTTCCGCCTCCAGTTGTGCAATGCGCTCATCCAACGCTTCCAGATTTTCGGCATACTTATCCGCCAGCTTGGTGACCAGTTCATCCCGCTTGTCGTTAACCTGCTGCTCCAGGTCATTGAACTTGCTCTGAATGTTGTCCGCCGCTTCCTGGCCAATGTTTTGCAGGTCGCTGGGCAGGCTGGCAACATAGTTGCTAATCTCTTGCTTACCGGCGGCAATCTTCTGCTTGGCATCGTTGAGGGTATTCGTCACCAGATTGGCGATGTCCGTCAATGCCGTGTCCATGTGATTCATGTAGATGGTTTTGCCATCCCCAAAAATCTGGTTGAACTCGGGCGGCATCCCAGTCAACTCATCGTCAACCCATCTAGCAGTCCCAATATTTTGCGCAACTCCACGGGAACCAAAATCTTCTACAGCTTCAAAATATTCATGATCTACGATTGCATCTGGGCCTAAATCAGTGATGCTTTCAACGACCCCTCTAGTCGCGTTGTACGGTTCATCCTGGTAACGATTTTCCCGATACTCTCGCATCTCGCGATCAACATAATCCTCAAACAGCCGCTTCGCCTCATCCGTCGCGGTGTCAAAATCACTCATTACTCGGGTATCGAGGTCGTTAAGGGCCGTTTCAACCTCTCCTTTCACCCGCTCATAGATGCCATTGATATGGTCGGCGATTTCCTGACGTTTGCCTTCGTCTCTGCCCTTAGCGTCACCCTTCAAGCCTGTCAGTTCAGAGACTGCACCCGCTCGGCTGTCCTGCATTCCCTGAGTCTGGGAAGTAGCAACGCTGCAAGCCTCCGCTTCAGCCTGATTTAGAGCAGCCGCTTCGCCTTCGCGGTATTCCCCAGGAGCCTGCTCGGCGTTTTCCTCCGCTTTCTGCTTCTCATCCAGAGCCGCCGTAAATTCTGGCTCGTTAGAGTTGGCGAGCTGTTCTTCGGTAACATCAGCCTCTTCCATCTGCTGGTCGAGGGACTTGCTCTCTTCCTTGATCGGGTCAGAAACTTCTGAATCGGGCTTCGGTTTCGGTGCCGCTTCCTCAGCTCCTAGATCTCCCGGTGCCGATCCCGATGGCATACCTTCCATCGGGTCTGACTCACGGGCATCCACTGCACTGGTATCGGGGTCTTCTTCGTTGGCTTCTTCAATCGGGCCTGCGGCCTCCTCCTGTTCTTCCTCCACATCAGAAGAGAGGTCATCCCGGACGGTATCTAGCTCGTTATTTTCCCCAAAGTTTTCTGCGCCTTCTTCGTCTTCGGGAATCACGCCTTCTACCTTCTCCAGCACATCCTGCTTAAAGGCTTCGGCATTAAATTCACCGGGTTCTTCCTGCTGCATCTCGCCCATGTGTTGGTCCTGGGCGATGCTCTCCACTTCTTCCGGGGGAGACTCTGCCGCTCCTTGGGCATCGTGGGATTCAGTACTGGCAGGTTTGTGTTGTCGCTTCTGTTGAGCCGCCTTTTTAGCCTTAGCTTTCACCGCGATAAAGCCGGGGTCTTGCTCTGGCGACATGCTGGCCTTTTTCGCCTTAGCTTCGGGCGCTTCTTCGCCCTGGTCAAGGTCCGGTTTCACGCGTTGTGGTTCAGCTGGGGTCGGGGTAGGAGCCGGAGCTGCCCCTTCGCGCATCTGGATTCCCGGCATTGCCGCCGAAATATCTAGCTTGGCCTGAATCTTGTTGCCCGCTGCCGTTCCCTTCGTCAAAGACTTGGCCCGAATGCCCCCCGTCTGCTGAATGGTGTGGGTCAACTCATGGGCCAGCAATTCTCGGCCCCCACTGGAACCCGGGCTGTACTTGCCTTGGTTAAAGTAGATGTCATTCCCGTGGGTAAACGCTTGCGCCCCCAGATCCTTATTCATCTGCACCGCAGACGAGTCTGTATGCACCCGCACCTGGCTAAAGTCTTGCCCGAAGCGGGGTTCCATAAAGGACTGCACCGTTTTTGGTAGTGGCGACCCCTTTCGCGATCGCTGATTTAACCGTCCTTGCAGATTTGCCATGGAATTAGGCTTGCCACCTTTCCCCTTCTGCTGAACCTGCGGTGCTGCGGTTTCCGTTTCCAGAGGTTCCTCAGCCTTCAACGGATCTTCCACCTGCGGATCAGCCATTCGCATTACCTGTGCTGCCGTCTGATCCGCCTCGCGCTCGTACTTATCTCCGGGTTGCCCGATCGTTAGCTTTGCCTGCACCCCAGCCTCTTCCGCTCGCAGCGGCATATCCAAAAAGCTGAAATTCGAGTCAGAGTTTGCCCCGTCTCCCGACGGTGGCGCACTCCCTCCATCCGCTGGTGGTGACGGTGGCTCGCTAGGTGGTGTATCTGCACCACCAGCCAGTTCCTTTACCTCTGGCTGCTCCTCTACCTGCTCCGTCTCCTCATCAAAACCCCGCGCACTAAACTGCGCCGCCGCCGGAGCAGCGGTCGGGGCAGGGGTGTGTTTGGCCTGGAGATGGGTGGGCATGGGGGTGGATGGGTGAGTGGGTGGGGAAATGGGAAAAGATTTGAATTTCGTGTTTTAAGTCTTGAATTCAACTCAAAATTCGAAACTAAACACTCAAAACTTTCTAATTCATCTCCTTCACCTTCTGCTCTTGCTTATGAGCCAGCTTGTTTTCTGCTTTGGCCACGTCTTCTTCCGTGTCCTTCGCGTCGGCCTGGTGTTCGACGGTGGTTTCGGTTTCGTCGGCAAGTTTGGTGCGAATTTCTTCGTCTTGCTGGGCTTCGGTGGCGACCTGGTTCTCTTCCTGGACCGCCTTTTGGGACTTATCGACAATTTCGTCTTCCAGGTTGGCTTCTTCGGGGTCACCTTTGCCCTGCAAGGTTTCCTTTTCCTCTTCGGCAATACCGGCGGTCATATCAGGGGCAGTAAAGCCCACCTTGTCCACTTCCGCCTGGGTTAGGGGGGTGTCCCCTGGGGCCTCTTCAAAGGCGCGAGATTCAAACTGGCGGGTGGGTTTGCCTGCGTCGTGGCTGGTAGTGGGTTTGCATTTTTTGGTAGACGTTTTTTTGGCCATGGTTTTCTGCAAATAGTTTTGAGTTTTGAATTTCGCGTTCTTGGGTCTTGAAAGCTCCCCCACTCCCAGCTCACACCCCCCCGGTCACAATCGAAGTTGATGATGTGATGGTCTGTGCATTGAGACTGATAGCAAGCCCGGTGAGGGAAATTGCCGCATTCGATTCAATTTGAAGCGCTCCAGTGGATTTGATTGTGAGATTGCCGTCGTTACTGATACGAACCGAACTGCCGCTGGCGGTCGTCAGCTCGACAGAACCGTCGCCGTCGCTGAGGTGGAGTTTGTGTCCGCTGGCGGTGGTGAGGTATGCACCAGAGCTACCGCCGCCGTCGGCAAACTGAAGTTGATGACCGACCCGAGTTTTGAAGGTGCGCAGGCAGACCTGACCATCCTGTACGCTGGATTCAACCGGGGTGGGGGTGGGGTCTTGGCCATTCCACACGCCGCCGAGAATGTAGGGGCGGTGGATATCGCCGTGTTCAAAACCAACCAGGACTTCGTCGTCAATTTCAGGCAGGCAGTCGAAGCCCCGAGCATTCCCGGCACCGATCGCCACTACCCTGGCCCAGTTGCTAGCGTGATCTTCTGTCAGGGTAGGGAATTTAACCTTGACCCGCCCCATACCGTCGGGGTCCTGGTTATCGGTAACGATGCCCACCAAAAAAGTTTGCCCAGGCTGCAGCTGGGTGGGCGGGTTGAGCAGCGCCAGCAGGTCGCCGCCGCGCAGCCCCCGCACGCTGAACTCGGTGGTGTAGACCCGCTCCTGGTACAGGTGGCGGGTTTCGGTGACGTAGTACTGGCCGCTGTGGGGGCCAAGATCTTGCAGCTCAATCACCCGACCGGGACGAATATCGGCATTGCCCTCGCCCTTGGCATCGGCGCAGATAAATTGCCCCCCCAGTTCATCGCAGAGGGTCTGGGCCAGCAGGTCGGCCTCCTTGGGCTGAAACACCGGCTGGTCAACCACGATCAATTGGGGCTGGCTAGGGTGCCCCTCAAAGGCAGAGCTAGTCTCACTGCCGCGACCGTTCTCGGTGGCGGTGATCAACTGCTCGGTGTTGGCCTTGGCGATCAGCGATCGCTTGGCGCTGTAGTCCCAGGCGCGCACTTCGACCGCCTGTACCTGTTCGGCGCTGCTGACTCGGGTGCGGAAACTGTGCAGATCTTTGAGCCAAGTCAGGCTGATTTTCTGATCAGACTTGGGTTTGCGTAAGTGCAGCTTACCGTCTTGAATAAATAGCTCAAAGCCAATGCGAGCGGCCCGCGATCGCAAAAAGGCCATATTGGTTTGGTTGGCTTGAAACAGATAGTCGTGGGGAATGCCGCTCTCGTCGATTGCGCCCAGGGTTAGGCCCACCTCCGCCGCAATTTTTTTCACAATGTCGCTGTCGGTCATATTTTGAAACGAGCGATTGTGGTAACCCCGGTGCAGCCGATGGGAAAGGTCCAGTCCTCGCACAATCACCGGGGCCTGAGTTTTTTCGCTAAAACAGGCCTCAATGGCCGTGATCTCGCCTTCTAGAACGGTGCCTTTTTCGCCCTGGCCATAGGCCTTAGACTCAGTGGTGCTGGGGTCAAACCCAATGGTGACGGCCTGACCAATTTGAAACAGGCCTTCGTGTTTCCACGGCTGATCTGCCTGACCGCCGGGCTGGTAATCGTTTCGCAACACTAGGGTGAACAAACTTGGTCGATGCAGGCTCTCTTCCACCGAAACCTGAAGAATGTCTTCTTGCAGGTCGGCTGCGGCTGCGGAGCCATCGAG
>PYER01000291.1 GCA_003017855.1 filamentous cyanobacterium CCT1 | reverse complement strand
GTGGTGAATTGGTTGGGTAAAGTTCAAAATTAAAAATTCAAAGTTCAAAAAGCAGGGTTTGACTTTTGAACTTTGCACTTTGACTTTTGAACTAAGAACTTTGGCTGGCGGGCAGCGAGGCGGCGGTGCTGACTACCCTGGGGTGCAGCGGGGTGGCTTCCTCCTGCGATCGCGGCAGGGCGGGCGGGTCGGAGCGCTCCAGGTCGGCTTCGACCCACTCGCAGATCAGGTGCAGGGCCAGCAGCTGCACTTCCTGAATGCGCTGGGGGTCGGGGCTGGGCACGCAGATCGCCTGGTCGACCAGGGGCAGCAGGTCGCCGCCGCTGCCGCCCAGCAGGCCAATGGTGCGCACGTTGCAGGCTTTGGCCGCCGCCACCGCCCGCACCAGGTTTTCAGACCTACCGCTGGTGCTGATTACCAGCAGTAGGTCGTCGGGCTGGGCAAAGGTGTAGACCTGCCGAGCGAAGATGTCGCTGTAGCCAACATCGTTGGCCCAGGCGGTGAGCAGGGCCACATCGGCAGTCAGGGCCATGACCGGCAGCCCGGTGCGGTGGTGGGAGCAAAACCGCCCCACCAGTTCGGCGGCGAAGTGCTGCGATTCGGCGGCGCTGCCCCCGTTGCCGCAGACCAGCACCTTGCCGCCCCGGTTAAAGCACTCGCTAATCTGCCGCGACACGGCCAGAATGTCGGCGCTGACCAGGCGACGGGCCTGCCGCATCGCCAAAATGGAGGCATCGAACCGGGCCTCGATTTGGGCCAGGTCGTTGATGGTGGTTTCGGCGGTGGCGTTGGCGCTCAGGCTGGTGCTGAGCACCGACTCGTAGATGGCCGCCAGGGCGCTGGCTACCTTGGCCCAGGTAAACCGTTGCGCCACGTGGCGCTGGGCCTGGCGACCAAACAGGTTGAGCACAGTCGGGTTTTGGTACAGAAAGGCAATGCGATCGCAGACCTCCTGAGCATTCTTAGGCGCAACCAAATAGCCCGTTTCGCCGTCGCGCACCGTGAACTTGATGCCGCCCACGTTGGAGCCAATCACGGGGGTGCCGCAGGCCATCGCCTCCAGCGGGGTAATGCCGAAGGGCTCGTACCAGGGGGTAGTCACAAACACATCGGCGGCGCTGTAGAAGTACTTCAGCACCTCGCGCCCCCGCTGGCCGACAAAGGAAACCCGATCGCCAATGCCCAGGTCGGTGGCGAGCGCCTGCAATCGACCAATCTCGGGCGTGACCTGCGGGTCGGGCACCGCCGACTCGCCCCCCACTACCACCAGTCGCGTCGGCAGTCGCTGCCGGTTCAACAGCGCGATCGCCTCCACGACCGTATCGACCCCTTTGCGCGGCACCATCCGGCCCAACTGCAGCACTACCCGCTCGGCGGCGGGTAGCCCCAGAGTGGCCCTAGCCTGCCGTTTTGGAATTGGCCAAAATTCGCTCAAATCGACCCCGCAGGGCACGATATGAATCTTGCTGGCATCGGCTCCGTAGAGCTGAATCAGGTCGTCGCGATCCTGCGGGCACTCAGCGATAATGCCGTCAGCGTTTTGCACCACCTGCTCCTCAATCGCAAAGCGATCGTCCGGGAAGCCATCGGCCTCGCCCTGGTGCCGCCGCCGCACCTTGCCCAGGGCGTGAAACGTGACCACAAAGGGAATGCCGGTGTACTGCTTGATCTGGCTGGCCACCCGCGCCGACATCCAAAAATTGGCGTGCACCAAGTGGTAGCCGCCGTCTAGCTGCTGCTCACGCCTCACAAAAGCCACCATAAAGCGAGTGAACGCTTTCATATGCGGCAGCAGCTGTTCTTTGGGCACGGGGGCGGCAGGCCCGGCTGGCACATGAATGATCCGCACCCCCTGCTGCCACAGCACCGCCTCCGGCAGGTCGGGGGCATCGCGCCGGGTAAAGACATCTACCTGGTAGCCCAGAGCGGCGAGCTGCTTGGCCGTCTGGCCTACGTAGACATTCTGGCCGCCGCTGTCGGTGCCGCCAAAGGTGCCAAGGGGCGAGGCGTGTTCGCTGATGATGGCGATTCGTTTGGTCATGGCTGTAAGGGTGAGGGGTGAGGGGTGGATGAGTAGGAGGGTAGGCGGGTCGGTTCCTGAGCGGAGTCGAAGGAACCGAAGTCGAAGGAACCGAAGTCGAAGGAACCGAAGTCGAAGGAAAGGCGTAGGAGGTAGGCGGGTCGGTTCCTGAGCGGAGTCGAAGGAAGCGGAGGCGTTCGCGCTAGCGTCTCCCGTAGGGAGACAGGAAAGGGGAAAAAGGGAATGAGAACTCGATCCCTAGCGACCTCGGCCTTGGGGGGGTGGAGTGGCTAGCGCGGGCGGGCGGTGATTCTGGCCTTGCCTTAGCTGAATGGCGTCGGTGAAGGCAACGTTCCAGTCCTGTACAAAGCGGTAGAGGTTAAATCGGGCCTGGCCGACGGCCTGGGCTCCCTGGCTGAGATGACGGGCCAGATCGGGGTGGTCGATGAGCTGCTGCATCTGCTTAATGAGTGCTGATGGCTCGGTGTGAATAAAGCCAGAAACGTCGTTTTCGACCACGGTAGGCAGTTCGGTAGTGGCGAGGCCGACGATGGGCATGCCCAGGTACATGGCTTCACAGACGGCCAACCCCAGGCTGGTGTAGCGCACCGGGTGAAAGAAAAAGCGGTAGCGGGCCATCAGGGCAGGTAGCTCCTGGTGGGGCACATTGCCCAAGCCGCCCAGGCTCTCGGAATCCATACCAACCAGGTCGAGGGGAATCTGCTGCCGCACCTGCTCAAACAGGTCAGCCCCCAGGCGGCGACCGCGCGATCGCAGTCCATTAACCACCACAATGCCCTTGGGAATTTCGCCCGTATACTGCACGTCTTCGGGCACCGTTACGCCGTGCTCAATCACTCGGCTGGGGGTGCGGCCACAGTCCCACATCAGTCGGTTAAAGGCGGTGACGTGGACCATCAGCAGCTGGGGATCGTCGACGCCGTGGCGGGTGTCGGTGGGGTGCTCTCGGGGTGGGTCGTGCTCTAGAAAGAGCTGCGGCAGCTGCCGCTGGGCGGAGCTGAGAATCTCGTGCCGATCGCGCTCGTAGTTGCGGCGCGACTGATACAAAATGCAGTCAAACTCCTGATCGCGCACGTCCTCTGCCGCAATGTCGTGAACGTTGTGACCCCAGTCAAACCCCGGCAGCCGCCCTCCGTAGCCCTCGGGATGCCCCGGCTTGGTAGGCAGATAAAAGTCGTGGGGGCACTGGGTCAGGTAGTAGAGGTAGCTGCCGTGAACGTGCCAGGTTAGGATGCGGAGGCGTTGCATAGAGAGATGGGGGGATGAGGAAGGTGAGGAGATGAGGGGTGGATGGGTGACAGCCGTAGGGTGGGCAGTGCCCACCATTCAACAGCGGCTTCAACCCGTTACTGAAGTCTTCAAAGCCGACTCATATCGCTTAACAGGGCCAGCAGATGCCGACAGTCGCCGTCATCCGGCGGGGGCGAACAGTGGCTAAGTACCTGACCGCCAAACTCGTAGGACTGGCCGATGCGGATGGGAATGCCCGCTAGGTAACAGAGGTAGCCTAGGGTGTAGGGCGACTGGCCGGGGGCGGTTAGAATCACGGCGGCGTCGAACTGCTGCTCGCGCAGCCAGGCGATCGCCTGATGCCAGTCGACTGGAGCGCTGGTGTGAGAGAGCAGCAGCCAGGCGGCCTGGGTGGGGTCTACAACGGTTAGGCTGGCTTGGGGACAGAGGTGTTCTAGATCGGCATGGGCTGGATTTGGGGACTGGGTGAAAACGAGAATTCGTTGAAGATCGGCGCTGGTTTTAACGGCCATAGCAGGCCTCCGAAATAGATTGGGGCAGCGACTGGGGCAGTGGCTCTAGACCGTGGGGAGAGCTGAGCAGGTCGTGGGCTTGAACCAGCACCCCAGCGGGGGTTGCCGAGCCGCTTTGGCGACTGTCGACGCGGCGGTGGCGGGTTTGGTTTTGGGGTGCCCAGCGCTGCATATCTGAGTCGCTAAACACCACCACGCTGGGGGTCTTGAGCGCGGCACCCAGGTGAGAGATGCCGGTGTCATTACAGATCAGCAGGGCGGCGTGGCGCAGCAACACCGACAGTGCCCCCAGGCAGGTGCGGCCCGCCAGGTTGACGGGCAGGGGCGTACCGGGCTGGTTGATCGCCGCAGCGATCGGAGTGGTGAGTCGGCGTTCGGCGGCGGTGCCGGTGAGCACAATGCGGTGCCCCCGGCTGGCCAGCCGCCGGGCGACTTCGATAAACCCGGCCATCGACCAGCGGCGCGACTCAATGCTGGCCCCCGGATGCAGGCAGACGTACCGCCCCGGCACCAGAGAGTGTGCCTCTAGCAGCCGCAGGCCGGCCTGATACTCCACCTCGGTGAGCGGAAATTCGAGGGTGCGGCTGGTTTCGGGCAGGCCCAAAAACAGCATCAGATCGAGCAGGCGATTGACCTCTGAACCCTGCTGGGGGTAGGGCAAAAAGTAGCGGGGATCGGGGCAGTACTGGCCCGGCAGGTAGAACCCGGCCTGGTGGCGACCCCCCAGCAGCGTGAGGAAGGGGTTAATGTAGCTGCCGCTGCCGTGAATTTGCAGGGTGAGGTCATAGGCCTGAGCCTGCACCTCCTGGCAGAACTTAACCGTAGCCTGCGGTCCCTGCCAGCCTTCTGGAATGCCCGGAAAACCGGGGAAGGGCAGCCACCGATCGATCAAATGGGCAAACCGCTGGCCAAACCACTCGGTACCCGGCAGCCCCAGCCAGGTGATTTCGGCCTGGGGATAGGCCTGTCGCAGCGATCGCAGTGCCGGCACGCTGCACAGCAAATCCCCCAGTCCTGGTAGAGCGCGCACCACTAAAATTCGGGCGATCGCGGGTATCGGGAGGCGAAAGGCCATAGCCGAATGCCCTAACTAACAACTACAGATGTCATACTAGGCAGATTTCTGAGTAACTTCATTGGACATTTGACAAGACATTCTGCTGTTTAATTGGTGCTGTTTGTGCATTTTGTACAGCCGAGTTGTTAGATCTTTTTAAGATTTGGAAATCCTCTTTTTTGAATACTTCTTTTGACTGTGGCAAACTATTTCTTTCGATAGGTGTCAGAAATAATCACAGCTATGAAGCTGTTTTCCTGAGGCATCATAAATTGCTAAAATCGCTTAACATTTGGCAAGATTAGTTTAGTACAGTCTTTACCTACAGCCTGCTTGACCGTGTCCCAATCCTTTGACCAGATCGCTGAAGTAGTGGCCAAACAGATGTCTTCGTTGCTACAAACCGCTGTTATGGTCAGCGATGCGGACGAGACCGTAGTGGCCAGTCAATTGTTTGATCAAGACTTTTCTTCAGCAAAAGAACTGTCAAAAAATGGGCACAACGGCAATGGCCAGTACCTAAAATTCCCGTTTCATGTTTATGACCAGGTGGGAATGGTTTGCATTGAGCAATGGGCCGACGGAGAAAAGCTGTCGCCAAAGCTGGCTCAGGCTTACATTGACTTAATGATTAGTCAAATCACCCATCCCACCCCTTCCAGTCAGCAGATTTTTAAGAATCAGGTTATTTACAATCTTCTGCAGGGACACATTAAAGATGAAACCCTGGCGCTACAGCAAGCGGCCCTGCTTGGCATAGATTTTTCTCCGCCTCGGGCGGTGATTTTAATCGACGCTACAGAGTCGATTTTGACGGCTAGCTACAGCACAGCAGCGCCCAGCCATGAGCAGCAGCGCCGCTCTCAGGCCATCATTGCCAGTACGGTGACCTTTTTTAACTTGCCCGACGATACCATCTGCGCCGACTTGGGCGGGGGGCAATTTGCCGTACTCAAGGCCAGCGACAGCAAAAACCTGCACCCCTGGGTCAACCACAGTGGCGCTCCCTCAGAGGCGATTGGCTCCTCCTGGACTAACCTGGAAGCCCTGAAGCGAGCGGCCAATGCCCTGCTAGAGCAGCTGCGAGAGACCACAGGCACGGCGGTGTGCATTGGCATTGGTCGCTACCACCCCGGTATTTTGGGGGTGTCGCGCTCCTACCAGGATGCTCAGGTGGCGCTGCGGCTAGGGCGACGCTTTAGTGGCCGCAACCGGGTCTACTGCCTGGATGATTTGGGTATGGCGGCCTTTGCCTGTGTGGCGGATGAGCGCACCAAGGTCGATCTGGCGCTGCATTTGCTCAGCCCGCTTGATAACGAGCCCGACTTAATTAGCACGCTGAAGGTCTTTTTTGCGGCCGACTGCGCGCTTTCGTCTACGGCAAAGCAGCTCTGCATTCACCGCAATACGCTGACCTACCGGCTGGAAAAAATTGCCTCGCTGACCGGGCTCGACCCCCGCCACTTTGACGAGGCGGTGCAGATTCGGCTGGCACTTTTGCTCCAGGAGTTTCAGGCCTGCTAGGTTACCGCGATCGCCCGGTGCAGCCCAAATTTGCAAATTCATCGATTTGATGGACGGTTGGCCTGTGCAAACGGGCATCTAATAGGGTTCGGGGTGCAACGGGGCCGGTATGGTTCCTCGCCCATGTGAAGATGAGGGCGCTAGTCGCACTGATCAGACATCATTCAAAATTGCTATTTGAAGCGGCCTCCAGCAGGGTTTCTAAGCTGCGATCGTCATTGTGTTTCCAGCCGTTGATGAAAAAAGCGGGGGTTTTCGTCACGCCGCTAGCCAGGCCGCTCTCAAAATCGGCCTGCACCTTTGCAATATGGCGCTCTGTGGCGAGGTCATGCAAAAACAGATTGACGTCTAGAAAAAGGGCGATCGCGTATTCAACCAGGTCACTGTCGGCCAGGTGCAGAGGATGTTCAAACAGGCAGGCGTGCATCTCCCAAAACTTGTTTTGGGAAGCCGCCGCTTCTGCCGCCTCTGCCGCATGGTGGGTGTCAGGATACAGGTGAGGCTGCGGAAAGTGCCGAAACACATACCGAAGCCGATGCCCCCACTGCAGTTGCAAGACCTGGATAATTGGATAAATGGCCTGACAGGCAGAGCACTGGTAGTCACCGTACTCAACCAGCGTCATTTCTGCGGCGGGGTTGCCCTGGCAATGGTCGCGATCGCCAACGGGCAGCGTGAGGCGGTTCGGTTCTGGAGGTGCATTCATAAAAACTCTCGGGTACCCGCACGCATCCGCATCGTTTGACGACCCAATGCTGATCAATTCGGCTGCAATAGTGACTACTTTACTGGGGCGACGGAAAACCCTTACTACGCCAACTCATGAGTCGGCCCCTCCACAGGCGGTGGGGCGTTTGTCTACCCAAATGGGTAGGGAGCCAGGGCAAACGCATACTCACCCAGCCCCAGCGAGGACTTTGGTGAGATAAGTGTTATCCCAGCCAGCTTTAAGGCGTTTCGCCTTCTTGCCAACCTTGGCTGAGGATTCTCGTGAGAGCAGGTTGAGGGCCATATGCCGAATGACGGCCATGTTGTGGGGGGCATAGCCTGCGCGAATGCGGG